>JAJFHP010000066.1 GCA_021775555.1 Hyphomicrobiales bacterium
GGCCTCAGCGACCGTGCCGAGCCCGCTGCCGAGCCCTGTAATGAGCGGCGCGGCCAGCAGCCCGGCAAGCAGCACACGGCGTGTAAGATTCAAATTCTGCATGGGGGTTCTCCTGTTCTCATCTGGACTGATTACGGTCCAAGGCGGTTTGCAGATGCAGCGGCATGATGGCTGCACTATGGCGGCAGGATTGCGGCACGGTGGTGGCCTCGCTCGCAACACCCGGTGCGCGAAATTCAGTCTGAACCTTTTTCGACCTGACAACGACAAACAGATGCGACCGAAACTCGTCTGTTTTCAATTGCAGGAGAAAATCATGGCAAACCACAGTTCCATTTCACGCATTCTGGGTGCCGCAATCTTGTCGGTGAGTGCAACATTCTTACTGGCAGCCCCGGTCCATGCGAACGTAAATACCGATATCCGGGAACCCGGGCAGGTGATCAGCGAAAAAGACACCCTCGTCCGCGTGAGTGCGAATTCCGCACGGCAACTTAGAAATCAAAGTGCGAGACGGATGCTGGTGCCGCAGCAGCAGACGACAGGCACTCAAAATGGAGCAGGCTCGCTGAGTAACGGGACAACCCAGCAACCGCTGCTTGCTCCTGCTGGAGATGAAATGAAAAAAATCATCAAGAATTTGCCCAAACCGCATTGTGGCGGACCACAGGATATCTGCTAGCGATAAACTCATTGAAACTGCCTTGTGGCGGCAAATTTCGCGATTTGTCGCCACGATCGATTCACGAAAAGCATTTTTGAATTTTATTCGCTATTGGCGCTTGGTGGATTTTTTCAAGTTTCCGCGCCTCATGTCTGCCTTCTCTGCGTTCCCCCCTTCCCCTCGCCCCAATCTGACGCCATATTCCCATCCATGGCCTATCAGGTTCCAAAATCATTCGGCAGCCGCGCCGAGCCGCGCCCGGTCACGGGAGAGTCTCCCGCCATGCCCGGCGACAGGCCGACGGGTTTCAACGATGCCATGCAGCCGATGATTTCCCAGCACCCCATCGTGCGCTCGTTTGATGACCCGTCCGTGCTGCCCGCCTACACCCCGCATCGGCCCGAGCGTCCGGAGAAGAGCGAGGGCGGGATACCCTTCAGGATCGTTTCCGAGTTCGAGCCCAAGGGCGACCAGCCGGAGGCCATCAAGGAACTGGTGGCGGGTATCAGCGACCAGGAGCGCGACCAGGTGCTGCTTGGCGTCACCGGCTCGGGCAAGACCTTCACCATGGCCAAGGTGATCGAGGCGACCCAGCGCCCGGCGCTGATCCTGGCGCCGAACAAGACGCTTGCCGCCCAATTATACGGTGAGTTCAAGAACTTCTTCCCCGACAATGCGGTGGAATATTTCGTCTCCTACTATGACTATTACATGCCCGAAGCCTATGTGCCGCGCACCGACACCTACATCGAAAAAGAAAGCTCGGTGAACGAGCAGATCGACCGCATGCGCCACGCGGCAACGCGCTCTCTGCTGGAGCGCGATGACGTGATCATCGTAGCAAGCGTGTCCTGCATCTACGGCATCGGCTCGGTGGAAACCTACACCGCCATGACCTTCGCCCTGCAGGTGGGCGACACCATCTCCCAGCGGCAACTTCTCGCCGACCTCGTGGCCCTGCAATACCGGCGTAACGACATGGCGTTTGAGCGCGGCAATTTCCGCGTGCGCGGCGACACCATTGAGCTGTTCCCGGCCCATCTGGAAGACCGCGCCTGGCGTATCTCGCTATTTGGCGATGAGATTGAATCCATTACCGAATTTGACCCGCTGACCGGTCAGAAGAGCGAACAGCTCAAGCTGGTCAAGGTCTACGCCAACTCGCACTATGTGATCCCCAAGCCGACCCAGCAACAGGCGCTCAAATCCATCAAGGCGGAGCTGAAGGAGCGGCTGGAAGAGATGAACAATGCCGGCCGCCTGCTGGAGGCGCAGCGGCTGGAGCAGCGCACCACGTTCGACCTTGAAATGATCGCCGCGACAGGCTCTTGCGCAGGGATTGAGAATTACTCGCGCTACCTGACAGGCCGCGCGCCGGGCGACCCGCCGCCAACGCTGTTTGAGTATCTGCCCGATGATACGCTGGTGTTTGCTGACGAGAGCCATGTGACCGTGCCGCAGATCGGCGGCATGTTTCGTGGTGACTACAAGCGCAAGGCCACCCTTGCCGAATTTGGCTTCCGCCTCCCCTCCTGCATCGACAACCGCCCGCTGCGCTTCGAGGAATGGGACGCCATGCGCCCGCAGTCCATGTTTGTCTCGGCGACGCCGGGGCCGTGGGAGCTGGAGCGCACCAGTGGCGTCTTCACCGAGCAGGTGATCCGCCCGACGGGCTTGACCGACCCGCCGGTTGAGGTGCGCCCCGCAGGGACGCAGGTCGATGACCTGCTGGACGAATGCCACAAGATAGCAGCCCAAGGCTACCGGGCGCTCGTCACCACGCTGACCAAGCGCATGGCCGAAGACCTGACTGAGTATCTGCATGAGCAAGGCGTGCGCGTGCGCTACATGCATTCGGACATCGACACGCTGGAGCGCATCGAGATTATCCGGGATCTGCGGCTTGGTGCGTTTGACGTGCTGATCGGCATCAACCTGCTGCGCGAGGGACTGGACATTCCCGAATGCGCGCTGGTGGCCATTCTGGACGCTGACAAGGAAGGCTTCCTGCGCTCTGAAACCTCGCTCGTTCAGACCATCGGCCGCGCCGCGCGCAATGTGGACGGCAAGGTGATCCTTTACGCCGACAAGATCACCGGCTCCATGGAACGGGCCATGGCCGAAACCGACCGGCGCCGCGAAAAGCAGACCGCCTATAACGAGGCCAACGGCATCACGCCGCAGAGTGTGAAGAAGAATATCGGCGACATTCTCCAGAGCGTTTACGAGCGCGACCATGTGATCGTCGATGCGGGCGATGGCTTTGGCGAGGGCGAACAGATGCCCATCGGCCACAATATGGAAGCCGTCATCGAGGATATGGAGACCCGTATGCGTGCGGCGGCTGAAAACCTTGAATTCGAAGAGGCCGCCCGCTTGCGCGACGAGGTGCAGCGCCTGCGCGCCACCCAGCTTGCCGTGGCCGACGACCCCCTCGCCCGCCAACAGGCCATCGAGGACAGCGCGCGATCACGTAGCGCTAAATCAAGACCGCACAAACCGGGCCTGGACGAGATGACCGTGGGGCGGACCGAAGTCCCGCTCGGCGGGCCGAAACCCGACCAGCCCTACTCCTCCGGCGGCAAACCCGGCACCCGCACCACCAAGAGAAAGAGCAACAAGGTCAGAAGGACGTAATCTAGAGGATGCGCGACTCACTCGTCATTGCACGCCCAAAGCCCGAACTGGGTCGGTTGACGGAGAAATTCGATACGCTCCTGTATTTGTTCGGCCACCGGCTGTCCCTTGCGCCTCTGCTCTCCGGCGAATGACTGCAGTCTTTCCAGAACTTCAGCACATGTCTGGCCAGCTTTCCTGAGCAAGCGCAGATGGGCATTGAGAAAAAACTGATTCCTTGAAACCTTCTCAAACACACGCCCTTGCATTGAGCCGTCATCCACCAGATTTGCAAATGCGTGATCGCTCACCTGCGCCGACACCCGATCCGGCTGTCGCAAGACCAGTCTGATGGCGTGTTCGCGCACAGTCCCTTCGCCGAGCCTCAGCAATTTCCCCAGTAAGGCCGGCCCGGCTTCACCGCATCGCGCCACAGCCTCATCCGCCAAGGCATACAACATCGGTGAAGTACGGCTAATGGTCCAGCCAAATGCCAATTTGCCATTGTGATAAAGGATGCCACCGGTGTCTGGAACTTGATCGACGTTCTTGCAAAACCAATCTGGTTGCTCCTTTGCGATCAGCTTTATGAATGCTGCTTTCGACTCTCGCGGATGCCAGACAGCAGACAACGCCTTGAACATGAGGTCTGCGTACGTCGTGCGAAAAGTCGCGTCGCGTCGTATCCTTTCAATAATGCTGGATGGATCGACAACATATTCCAAGGAGCCATCGATTGCGGCTGGCACGGCCAGCGCAGCGGAAGGACGGGAGTCAGCCAGCAGCGCGATCAGTGATCCTTCCAATCTGCCTCGCTTGAGCTGGCTGAAATGCACTACCAGGTCGACAAGCGTGTCATCTGATACCGAAGGGCCGAGCAGGGTATCTTTTAGAGGTGGCAGATGCGTTGAGACATCATCGACATCATAATCTAGGCTTTTGAGAATCCTGATCGCGTCCGATGGTGACGGTGCTTCAAGATTTCGCGGCGCGGGCTTTATTATTTTTCTATCTGTTGCACCAAACACGTCAGAGAACACCCATTTCATGTTCCACTGGTGCGGCCGCCGCGATCCACCGCCGGTCATAAGACGCCATAATCCGCAACCTGTGTCCCCTCCCGGCATAATCCAGATTACGTTAGCAGGCCTGTTCCAACACCCAATCAGTGGCCCGAGATGACTCGGCGCAACGTAGCGGCGTTCATAGGCAAGCACGGATGTTTCGCCGCTCTGCCGCTCCTGCACCTCCATTGCCGTGTATTTGATAACCGGCCCCGGAGGGGTCTCACCTGAATATTTTGGCTGGATATAGCGTGCGCGCTTCTTGGCCTGGACGCCGAGAGACTCATGCACGACGAATATGCCCTCGACCGGAATTTCTGTCCCTTCGATCTCCGGGCAAAAACCCTTACTGCTCAGGGACTGTCGCGAAGTCATGTGGGCCACGCGCAATCGATCCTGGGGACACGCCCCTGGCACTGACCACCCGACGCGATAGCGGATGGCTGGAAAGCCCGACCATCGGCTGCGCCTTGGCGGTGGAAGTATAACTTCCTCCAGTTCCCCGGAGAGCAGCATTTCATGGCACTGCTTTTCACACTTGGCGGAGTTTCCGACGAGTATCAATCTTGCCGGTAACGGTACAGTTTTGTGAACGACCGGCTCAGTCGGCAGATTGTGTGCATATTTAATGCGCTCCAAGGCCCGCATGGTGTCAAACGCGAGCGCCACAATCGCTACTGCAAGACCGATCACGAATAGCCGTTTGTAACGGCGCCACAAATTATACTTGACGCATGCCCATATCACGATGACCGCCAAAACGGCTGTCAAAATAAACGGGTGAAAAATAAATGGAAAAATAATAATATACATACATTTCTCCAACAAATATTAGAATAAATAGCAGCGACATTCGAAATAACAATTGATGGTGATGAAATGACTTATCGTATGTTTAATGGCTCATAAATATCCTGCGGATACATAAAAGCTTTCAGCTTGACCTTTGTCGATCCCACCTAATGTCTCCAGCCCAAGCATTGTCAGTCAGCGCCACTCCTACTCGACGGGCGGCAAGCCCTGCACCCGCACCACCAAGAAAAAGAGCAACAAGGTCCGGCGGACCTAGGTTCTCAACTGTCATTGTCTGACTTGAGCGGACAATCCAGTAACCATCCCGTCTACTCAAGAGACAGTTGAAATTCCGCATGGATTACCGGGTCAAGCCAGGTAATGACGATAAAATGGATGGTTATACCCTGATTACACCATCAGCGGCTTGTAGCGCTCACACTTGCCTGTTTCGTTCGACCAGACTGTACCATCCGGACAGGCGGCGGGGCAGGTCTCTTGCGCCACAACGGGATCGACAGCTGAAACCTTCAGCAAAAAAGCGAGAGTGAGGATGGTTAGGCGCATGAGGAGAGTATGGCCATGTTTGCAAAAAACGGCAATTACATACTCTTGACTCCATACCAGTTTCCCGGGAATCAAATGGCGTGTCCATCCGCCCGCCACAGGCCCTCGCGCCCAAGCCAAACCGCGACAGCCCGCTGAATGCAGCGCTTGAGCATGAGATCCTCGCCGAGAAGGCGGGCACCTATGCACGGTTGCTGGCCCAGCTTGAGAAGGCGTTGGAGATATTGGCCGCAGTAGACAGCGCCGAAGCCCTCTCCGCCGCCGGGCAGGCCCTCTGGTACGTGATGATCCAGCGGGACCTGTGCGGCTTTCACCGCCATGACCTGTTCTACAAGGAACTCAATATCCCACCAGCCGTGCGGCTGCGGATGGGGCTGGTGCGATCAACCTAAATCCTAACGCCAGTAGGTCGTCACCCCGGCTTTCGCCGGAATGACAGTGTGTGACCAGAAATGACGGGGCGAAGGCCTATTTCCCCATCATCGACTTGATGACACCAACGATGACCATGAGAACTGCACCGCCGACCGCGCCGCCGGCAATCTGTCCCACGATGCCTTCAATCGCTGACCCGGCGACCGAGCCGATCAACTGACCGCCTATACCGCCTCCAAGCACACCGGCAATGGCATTGCCGACCGTACCAAGAGAATATTTTTTCAACATCGCCCCTGCAGCCGTGCCGCCGACCGCGCCGGAAACGAGCTGAATTAATAGACTGGTAATATCCATCCGGGTAATCCTCTCCTGTTGCCCGCGCTGCCAAGCATGGCAAGCCTCCAGCGCCCATGGCCTCGACTTTAGCATTATGCGCCATGGTGAACAGCCATGTGACAAGTTTCACAAAATCATCTTGCTATGAACGCACAAGGATCACGATTCCGCCTTTTTAATCCGTAACTTCCCGCATCGCACAAAAAACGGGCCGCGTGGCGTGTCCGGTTTGTGCGCATCGGGCAAACGCCCGCACATTCCTCCCAAACAGACGAATCAATCAAGGAGACATCCCGCATGACAATCGTGCGTCCACTATTGACGACTCTAGGTCTGATCGCCTCTCTCGCCTTTTCAGCGTCACCTGGTCTGGCGAACACGCAAACCGGCATCGCCTCCTGGTATCAGATGGGCAAGATCACAGCCAATGGAGAGGCTTACAACCCGGACGGGCTCACTGCCGCCCACCGAACCCTGCCGTTTGGCACCATGGTCCAGGTCAAAAACCTGGCCAATGGCCGTACGGTGCGTCTGCGCATCAATGACCGCGGCCCGTTTGTCGGCAATCGTATTCTCGATGTCAGCCGCGGCGGCGCTCGCCGGCTCGGCTTGATGGGCCCCGGCACAGCCCCTGTAAAGGTCACGCAGCTCGGCCGGGGCACATTCAGGGCCCGGGCTTATGGCGTTGATTCCGGCTTCGCCTGCGTCTTTGACGGCTGCATCTAGACACTCCCCTGACAGCTCACAAAATGTTGAGCGTCATATAAATTCCACTCGTCCTCCCGGCGAACTAGGTTCGTGCGCATTCGGATCTCTTCGTTGGGAGGACAAACCCTCATGGACCATTCACTCTCCACTGAACTGCGTTACCTGATTTACTGCGGCTTTCTCATGCTCTTTCTTTGGGTGCCTTATATTCTGGCGGAGCTCAAAGTGACCGGCATTCTCAAAGCCCTCGGTTACCCTGATGAACGCAGCCTGCCGGTCTGGGGCCGCAGGCTCAAACGCGCCCATTACAACCTGGTTGAAAACATGGTACCGTTCGCCATCGTCGTCGGCGCAGGTGAATTTCTGAATATTCACACAGCAACGACAGCCACATGTGCCGCTGTATTCTTCTGGGCCCGCGTGGCGCACCCCATCGCACAAGTGACCCGCATCTGGGGTACACGCTCGCTCGCATTTGGCGCAGGAGTGACTGCAACGCTTGTTTATCTCTATGCAGTTTTGACCGGTTAGCGGGTATTCCAGTGCCGGTTAAGGCATAAAAAACCATATCTAAAATAATTTCGACGGAAACCTTGTTCATCCTGCGTTCAAGTTCCATCTGGTACTTACACTATTATCAAGGAATCAGAACGGGTCCGGTACTGCCTGAAGCAGAAATTGCCGGAACGACCAAAGGAGGGAGCGCCCCCATGCTCACCACGAACACGCTCAAGGGAATTGCCGTTGCTACCGCACTTTCCATCGGAGCCCTGACGCTTGCAACACCGGCTGAAGCGGGCCGTAAAGGCCGTAATATCGCCCTCGGTGCGGTGATTGGACTTGGCGCCGCCGCGATTATCGCGGGCTCTCACCGCCGAGACCATTATTACGACCGTGGCTATGCACCCCGATATTATGCACCGCCGCGCCGGTCTTACTATTATGCGCCTCCGCCAGTGACATATGTTCCGGCACCCGCCTATGCCGCTTATGGACCCGCGCCATGGACCCCGGCCTGGTACAATTATTGCTCGCACAAATACCGCTCGTTCGACCCCAGAAGCGGTACGTTCCAGCCCTATTACGGGCGGCGGCGTCTCTGCAGATAACACCCCCCCTCCTCAGGGCGCGAGACTGGCAGACGGATCACTGTATGAAGGGGTTCGTCTGCCGCTCCTCACCGATAGTGCTCGGAGGGCCGTGGCCGCAGATAAAGGCCATGTCATCGCCGAGCGGGAGCAACTTGGTCTTGATCGCGTTAATCAGCGCGTCATGATCACCATAAGGAAAATCGGTTCGCCCGATCGACCCCTTGAACAGCACATCCCCAACATGCGCGACGCGCAATTCTTCGTTGATGAACACCACATGACCCGGCGCGTGACCCGGGCAATGCTTCACATCGAATGTGAAGGGACCAAAGGAGACCGTATCTCCTTCATCGAGCCAGCGGTCCGGCGTCACGTTGCGTGATCCGGCAATGCCGTAATCAGCACCTGATTTCTCAAGCTCATCAAGCAGGAACTTGTCCGCTTCATGAGGGCCTTCGATGTGAACGCCCAGTTTTTCTTTCAACTCCGCCGCCCCGCCCGCATGGTCAATATGTCCGTGGGTCAGCAGGATCTTCTCAACCTCGAAACCTATCTCGGCGACGGCCTCAAGAATGCGCGCCACATCACCGCCTGGGTCGATAACCGTGCCAATCATGGTCTCCTCGTCATACATCAGCGTGCAATTTTGCTGCAGCAGCGTAACCGGCAGGAGAGTTGCTTTCAGACTGGGCATGAAGGGGAGCTTTCTTATTTTCAATAGCAGTCTGAGAAGTCGCACCTGTACGGGTGAAACACAAGCAAATGGTCATGAAATTTTTCGATACGCGATCACGCTCGATTGAATCGCTGGTGATCGGATAGCGGTGTTAATGTCTCGCAACAAATCAAATCATGCGTTCGCATTATACAGAGGATACTCCTATGACACCGGCGCGCGGCTCCCTTTCCCTGGTCATGGCATTTGCCGCGGCCTTGCTGATGTCCTTCATGGCTCCCGCCCTTATGGCGGCCCCCGCAGGTAAAAAAGCACCGGACTGGGATATCGCCGAATGGATCAATTCTGAACCCCTCAGCCTCTCGGGGCTGAAAGGCAAGGTGATCGTGATCGATTTTTTCCAACTCTGGTGCCCGGGCTGCAATTCCTTCTCGATCCCGCTGATGCATCATTGGGAACAGGTGTTTGAGAAAGAAGCCTCCGAAGGCCGTATCACATTTGTCAGCATCCACACTGTATTTGAGGGGCACAATTTCCAGACTCCCAAACGTCTGCGCCGTTTCCTGAAAAAGAAGGGGATCAACCATGCGGTCGGGATCGACCGGCATATCGATGGCAATCGGCTTCCTGAAACCATGCGGCTCTACAACACCATGGGCACGCCCGAAATGGCCATCATCGACAAACATGGTAACATTCGCTTGCAGCGCTTCGGTTTCTTCGAGCCTGCCTATGGCGAGAGCCTCATCCGCACCCTGCTGGAAGAACAGTTCACACCTGAAAAAGCGCGCCTTGCACGCTAGTCTGGAGTGTCCCTGCGGCACCTGAACGCCCGAAATCCGCTTGCCTAAAGCCCCTCAGCCAAAATAGAGTAATCCTGCAAACGGGCAGACTATCGGACCCTTGGAGAAAGCTATTGTGGCGGGGTATCGCCCTTGCCGCCCGGTCTTCCCCCAATTCTGACTTGACTGCCACTGACTGCCGCCCCACCAAGCGGAGGCGGCATAGTGTACATACGGGGAAAAGGAGATCACCCGATGAGCGAAACCGGAACGGTGAAATTTTTCAACCATTCCCGCGGCTTCGGCTTCATTACGCCGGACGATGGCGGCAAGGACGTGTTTGTCCACATAACCGCATTGGAGGCATCAGGCCTGCCCGCGCTTGATGAAGGCGCCAAGGTCACATTCGAGACCGAGCCTGACAGGCGCGGCAAAGGCCCTCAGGCGGTCAACGTCCAGCTCGCGGAATAAAATTTCTGACTGTCTGACAGGTCCCGGTTTTAAGTTTCTGTTAGCCAAGTTCTCCTAGTCTGACGGCAGTACAGGGAGTTTTTTGCCCATGAGTTCTGTCGCCAACATTGCTGCTGCCGCGGTCGCCTCGACACAGGCGCAGGTGCAAATGGCCGTAGCCGCGAAATTTGTGAAAATGAACGCGGATAACGCACAGTCGGTCGTCCAGCTCATCGAGGCAGCAAACGCAAACCTGCAGCAAGTGGTGAGCTCAGCTACTGGACCCGGTGTGGGCGGGTCAATCGATATCAGCGTCTAGCTGAAGACCCCACGCCATCAGACTTCAGCCCAGCCTGGTTCCGGCTTCCAGTCCAGCGTCCGCGGCATATTCGCTCGCGCCGACCTTCTTTTCCTTGGGAGCCCGAACCCGGCCGACGCGCAACGCACCGCCGCCAGCCGCAATCGTCATGCCCTCATCGGAAATTGCGAGCACCTCACCCGGCGCGCCCTCACCTTCCACCATGGTACTGTCGAACAGTTTCAACTCGACATCGCCATGGGACGTCCAAGCGCCAGGGGCCGGGTCGGCCCCGCGAATGAGGTTGTGAACTTCCTGCACCGGTTTTGACCAGTCGATGCCGACATCTTTTTTGCGGCACCAGCTCTCATAGGTCTTCTTGGTAT
The DNA here is from genome assembly GCA_021775555.1 of Hyphomicrobiales bacterium. Classification (GTDB taxonomy): domain Bacteria; phylum Pseudomonadota; class Alphaproteobacteria; order Rhizobiales; family Methyloligellaceae; genus UBA2767. Next base: position 10,809 of record JAJFHP010000066.1, read on the forward strand.
GATCCTGATCGACCTTCGGGGCCTTGCCTTCGCGAACCAAATCCACGGAGTCCATCATAGCTTCGACACCCATCGGAAACAGGTTTTTGAAGTAGATTGAGCCAAGCGTATCGTCGGGACCAATCTCGACGGTTTTCTGCATCAGGATGGGTCCTTCATCCAGCCCCTCGTCGGGCCAGAAAATCGAAAGTCCCGTTTCCTTTCGCCCCATGATAATGGGCCAGTTGATGGAACTGGGACCGCGATGCAGCGGCAGCAGCGAGGGGTGATACTGGATGGTTCCGAGCTTGGGAACATCGAGGGCCGGTTGCGGCACGAACAGCGTCACATAGGCCATGACGCATAGATCCGGTTCGAGGGATTTAAGTTGCTCCCAAACCTCTTCATTTTTCCAGGATGCGGGCTGGCGCACATCGAAGCCTTTTTCCTGGGCAAAAACTTTTAGTGGATCTTCCGGACGGCCTTCCTTGTCCGGTGCGCAATAAACACCAACCACATTCTCACCGCGCTCCAGAAGCTTTTCCAGAACCGCCTTGCCGAAGGCTTCCTGCCCGTGAACCACAATCCGCATGATGATGCTGCCCCTACCTGTTGATGGTCTAATCTTTCGGTTGGTGGTGGTATATCACCGCTCTGGTCTTTTGTATACCAACAGAAATACGGGGTCTTATTCACATCTGATCGAGAACGGACGAGCGAAAAGTGCGGACGAGCCCTGGCCCATCCATGGACGGAAAGACCGGTGCATCGGTACTGGGAGCAATCTTGGCCACGGCAAGCACCGGTCCATCTTCCTTTAAGAGAAAGCCGGTGAGCCTGGAAACCTCATTGTCATTGCGCACGGTCATCGTCTTTTCAAAGCCAGAGCCAAGCGCGATTTGCGCGATATCCGCGCGCACCGCCGACAGTCCCGATTGAGACCCGGTTTCCTCGAACATTTCATTGTCCATGACCAGGATACCCAAATTTTTTGGCGCCTGGGCGGAGACCACCGAGAGTGAACCGATGCCCATCATCATGTCGCCATCACCGGCAACAACGAGCACGCGGCGTTCAGGCTGCGCGAGGGCCAACCCGAGACCGGTCGGAACCGATAGCCCCATGGCACCCCAAAGGTAAGCATTTTCATCTGCTGGCGAAACGGCAAACAGGTCATAAGTGGAAGTGCCGAGACTGGACACAACGAGCGCATCATTCCGCTCCTCAAGAACCCGCGCCAGAACGTCCCGCCGCTTTAGCATTTCCATATCCCCAACCATCATTTCGAAAAACTCTTCACGCCTATCACCTGCTGGGCGATCAACACCGCCACCGCCTTGCCATTGTCAAACGCCATATCGATGGCTTGTCCAAATAAGGTCGCGACATCTTCCTTCGTCTTCGCTTCCAGGCAGGTGACGCCCATGGCCTCGAAAACCTGCCTGACCGCCCGGCCCATGGGGAACTGTGCCGGGTTGCCCTCACCCTCCTGGCCACGCATGGTGACCAGCATCAGACACGGACTCTGCGAAAAGGCCGGCAAAGCCAGGCCGTTGATAATATTACCGGTGCCGCTCGATTGCAGGCACAGCAGCGAACGCGTGCCCCCGAGCCACGCTCCATAAGCCATGCCGACCCCTTCTTCCTCGGTGGAAAGGGTGACGACGCGGACATCCTCATCGCCGCTGCACATGTTGAGCAACCGGGTAAGACCGGCGTCGGGCACGGTCGTAACAAGGGAAATACCGGCCTCTTTAATGAGAGAATAGACCGGTTCTGACCAGCCATCATCCGTTTGTGCGGGAGATTGTGACATGAGTGATATGTGTTCCTCTTGATGCGAACTTCACTGCGAGCCTAGCCCATTCACAGGGCCATGACGCAAAGAAGCGTCCTCATGAAAAGGACAAAAACCTGAACTGAATTGTCAGGTTGACTGGGATGATTTGAAGATTTTCTCCAGCATGTTGCCGCCCGGCAACGGCCCTGAAATTGCATATCTCGATCTGGGAAGTTTGCGGAACCGCCAGCGTGCCAACTCAAGTTGACCGCGCAGTGTAATCGCCACTTCGCCGAAGTTTTTTTCTTCGACAAACCCCGACTCAAGCAACTTGTTAATCCGGTTTTTCAGGGCCGGTCCTGGCGTCTCATTGCTACTGTTGAGACGCCTTAAAATCCGGCAATCGGCCCTGTCCAGACCCACAACTGGACTCGACACCACATACCCCCCGAGACCTGCTTACAAAAATCTTTGGTCTCTAAACACTTACCCAGAAAGAGTTTAGCACGCCGTATGCACACCTCAAGGCCTCTTGCTGCAAGCCTATATTCATGTTGGGGATAAACTATGGATAAGTTTGGTTAGAGGGCATCAACACTGCTTTCGTCAATCATAGCGGCATGGTTTCCTGTACCCCTTCTAAAACGCCAAAGTGAGAGCTGGGAAAAGTGGAGTTTCATCCCATGTCCGACAACAAACACGCTTTGCCCGATGTTCTGGATGGGCTGGATAAAAACACAGAAGCGGCCCTTGCGCGACTCATCGAAATTCTGAAAATTCCCAGCATTTCAACCGACCCGGCCCATAATGGCGATTGTGCGCGTGCCGCGGACTGGTGTGCCGCAACCCTGACGGACATCGGGTTCGAGGCATCGGTGCGCCCCACCAATGGCCAACCCATGGTGGTCGGCCATTACCGGGCTGAAAGTGTGGGGGCTGCCCCGCATGTGCTGTTCTATGGACATTATGATGTGCAGCCGGCAGACCCGCTGGAGGAATGGGACAGTCCGCCTTTTGAACCGCGCATGGAGGAGGAAGGGACCAACGGCAAAATTATTGTTGGCCGGGGTGCGTCCGACGACAAGGGCCAGTTCATGACGTTTCTGGAAGCGTGCCGGGCATGGAAAAATATCCATGGTGCCCTGCCCGTTTCGGTTTCTGTATTGCTTGAGGGCGAAGAGGAATCCGGCTCCCCCTCTCTGGGGCCATTCCTCGACGCCAATGCGGAAGAACTCAAGGCTGATCTCGCACTCGTATGTGACACCGGGCAATGGGATGCCACCTCACCCGCCATTACCACCATGCTGCGAGGCCTTGCCCATGCCGAAATCATCATTACTGGACCTTCTCGTGATCTGCATTCGGGCATGTATGGCGGCCCGGTTCAAAACGCCATCCGGGTTCTCACTTCAATTTTAGGCGATCTCCAGGACGCGGAAGGACGGGTGAAAATTCCAGGCTTCTATGACGGCATCATCGACCCCACCCCCGAACAGCTGGCCCAGTGGGCCACGCTCGGCGTCGATGAGAAAACATATCTTGAAGCAATCGGCCTTGAGCATAAAGCCGGCGAGCAGGACCGCTCTCTACTGGAACAGCTCTGGTCTCGCCCGACGGCTGAGATCAACGGCATTATAGGCGGCTATACCGGCCCGGGCTCCAAGACGGTGATCCCGTCAAAAGCCTTATCCAAACTCACTTTCCGCCTGGTTCCGGGACAGGATCCGGACAAAATCATCAATGGATTCAAAAAGTTCGTCTCAGAGCGCCTGCCCGATGACTGCTCCGTGGAGTATCTCGAAAGCGGCGGCTCGCCAGCGGTTGGGTTCGATGTCACGGCTCCTGCCTTCACATGTGCATCTGAAGCCCTGGAAGAGGAATGGGGCAAGGCGCCGGTGCTGATGGGTTGCGGCGGCTCCATCCCGATTGTGGAATCCTTTCAGTCAGAGCTTGGTATGGAATCCCTGCTCGTCGGTTTCGCGCTCGACGATGACCGCATCCATGCCCCAAACGAGAAATATAATCTAAACAGCTTCCGTAAGGGTGCGCGCAGCTGGGCGCGGATTTTGCAGAAACTCGCCGCACTTTAATATGTATATTTTCCCCGCGCCCCAACCCGGCTAGTCTCCCGCCCCGGTTTACACGTCAAAACAAAAGGAACACCCCATGATCCTCCGCTCCTCGCCCTCCTCGCCCTTCGGGCGCAAATGCAAGTTATCGGCATCGATCCTTGGCATCATGGATCGGTTCGAAATCACCCGAACGAATACCAATGATCCAGATGATCCAATCGCGACGGAAAACCCGCTGGCCAAGATCCCTGCCCTGATCCTCGACGATGGCAGCATCATGTATGACAGCCGCGTCATTTGCGAATATTTCGATACACTGGCCGGTGGCGGGAAGCTGTTCCCCGCAGATAATACGCGCTGGGCGGCCCTCACCCTGCAGTCCCTGGGTGACGGCATTCTTGATGCTGGCATCCTGCAAGTCTACGAAAAGCGTTTCCGGCCTGTAGACAAGCGCCACCAGGAATGGGTGGACCGGCAGACCGGCAAGGTCTCTCGCGCTCTGGCGCATCTGGAAGCAAATACGCCATTGACGGGCAACGCCCCAACAATCGGGGACATTACCCTTGCCTGCGCATTGGGATATCAGGACTTTCGATTCGAAGGCACATGGCGCAAGGACCACCCGAATCTCGTCGCATGGCTCGACACGTTCGCCAAGGCAGTCCCGGCATATGATGAAACCATACCGAAAGACTAAGCCGCTGCACCGATTGCCGCTCGCCTTGCTCCTGTGCGGCACGGGGATCTCACAGGCCCTGGCCGCCGGTATTCCCGGGAAATTCGATTATTACGTGCTGGCGCTGTCCTGGTCGCCTAGCTTTTGTGCCAGTGAGGGCCGCGCGAAAAAATCGCCGCAATGCAGTAGCACGCGGCCCTATGCCTTCGTGCTGCACGGGCTGTGGCCGCAATTTGAGAAAGGTTGGCCGAAAGATTGCGCCACGCCCCGTAAACCATGGGTGCCCAGCAAGCTGATCGCCACCATGCTGGACATCATGCCGGCGCGAGGGCTGGTCATTCACCAGTATAAAAAGCATGGCACCTGTTCCGGGCTTGATCCGGAAAGCTATTTCAAGGCTGCGCGAGCGACGTTTAAAACCATAAAAATCCCGGCACGCTATTTACATCCACAAAAGCCTGTACTGGTCTCTCCACGCGAGATTGAAAATGATTTCCTTAAAACAAATCATAGCCTTACCCCAGATATGATTTCCATCTCCTGTGGCCGGAACAAACGGCTCCGCGAGGTGCGCATCTGTTTCTCGAAAGGCCTCGAGTTGCGCCCCTGCGGTGTCAACGAAACGCAAGCGAAACTGTGCCGGCTCGACAAGATTGTCATGCCGCCAGTGCGCGGGCGCTAATCCTGCCTGCGACTTGAGCTTGTTCACCGCTCCTGCACATCCCATCTCTAAACAAATACTCAAACCCTGGGAGGGTTCGTCATGTCGCCAAAAGTGTTTATTTCCGCGTTTTCCCTGACCCTATGCCTCGCGCTGACAGGCACGATCCTTGCCACCGCTGCCCCGGCCACAGTTCCAGAGACGGTGGACAGGCTGATGCGCGCCGACAAGGAGTGCTTCGATTATAATGCCAGTCATCTCAAGGAGGCCCGTGTTGCGGCCCGGATCGGCGGAGACCAGATGCTCTACCTGCTGCCCTGCTTCACCGGCGCCTACAACACGATCTACCGCGTTTTTGTGTTCGATAAACGCTACCCTGACGAGTTAAAGCGCAGTGTGTTTGCCGGTTACACCGACGAAAACGGCTGGTTTGGCCAGGACCAGCTGATAAATGCGCATTTCGACGCCAAAACAAAAATCCTCACTGCGTTCGAGAAAGGCCGGGGTCTGGGAGATTGCGGCGCCATACCCGAATATCAATGGATTGAATATGGCTGGCGCATGGTGAGCTACCGCTATTGGGGCAAATGCGACGGCACACGGATGCCGGAAGACTGGCCAGAGATTTTCCGCTACAAAAAGCAAAAGCAGAAGAACTAGCTCACGGGAACTTCATTCCATTCCACTCTTGATTGCGTGGTCAGGTGAACCTAGATTGCCCGCCGCCGCATAAAGACTGTAAAAGCCGTACTGTTAACTAATGATTCGATGATGGGCGCTGCACCTTCTGTTCGCAGAAAGTCACCCTATATAAGGACAACCACTGAACTAGCCACGAACCCGGCCAAACGCCCACAAAGGTCACTTGTCCGGGACTTCACGCATGTTTGGCAGTGCTAGCAGAAACTGAAAAGAGCCCATGGTCTATCTCACACTCGCCGCCGGTATCATACTTCTGTTGATTGGCGGTGACGTTCTGGTGCGCGGTGCCGTTTCGCTGGCCGTGAAACTGGACATACCGACGCTCGTTATCGGCTTGACCATTGTTGCCTTTGGCACGTCTGCTCCCGAACTTGTGATCTCGCTGCGCGCCGCGCTGGCTGGTTCCTCGGGCATTGCCATCGGCAATGTGGTTGGAAGCAATATCGCCAACATTTTTCTGGTGCTGGGAATACCGGCCCTGATCGCCGCAACCAATTGCGACCAGCCCTTTATCAAGCGGAATATGCTTTACGTAGTCGGCGCCAGCCTGCTGTTTATCACTCTATGCTTCAACGGGCCCCTGTCCTTCTGGCACGGGGCTATTTTATTTGGGTGCATGGTCGCCTTCCTGGTTGAGTCTGGTCGACGCGCAGCCCAGCGCTCAGATGCGGCCACGGTAATCGGGGAAGAGGCTATTGAACTTATCGATGGCGTTTCCGGTGTGCCCTCGCGCAACTGGGCCATCGTCCTGTTCCTGGTTATCGGCCTTGTCAGCCTTCCTATCGGCGCGCAGATGACCGTGAGTGCTGCTGCTGATATTGCCACAAGTTTTGGAATTTCCGAGGCGACCGTGGGCCTGACCCTGATCGCGCTGGGGACCTCCCTGCCGGAGCTTTCGACAACCGTTGCAGCTGCTCTGCGGGGGCATTGCGGTCTGGCACTTGGCAATGTACTTGGCAGCAATCTTTTTAACATTCTGGCAATCATGGGACTGACGGCAATGGTCGTGCCGGTCCCCGTGCCCGACATCATCAAGAATGTCGACATCTGGATCATGCTTGCAGCAGCACTTGCCATCACGCCATTCGTGCTCCGCCGCAAATGCATCACCTGGAAGTTCGGCCTCGTTTTCGTTTCCTGTTACGTACTCTACATCTCATATGTGTTCACGCCGCGGGCTGCACAGATTGCCGCCATCGCCGCCAACTAGGGTTTAGACCCCAAATTCATTTCCCGCGTAATTACTTTGGCGAACGAGCGATGGAATCTCAGCAAACAGCACTTATAACCGGCGCAGCAAATCGCATCGGCCGTGCTATTGCGCTCGATCTGGGCCGTGCGGGCTGGAAAGTGGCCGTTCATTTCAACACATCGGAGCAAGATGCCGCCCAGACGGTCAACGATATCAATGCGGCAGGTGGGAAGGCTGTTGGCCTACAGGCTGATCTGTCTGACCTGGATGCTGCCCGGAGCCTCTTACCTGCTTGCTCTGAGGCGCTTGGCGCACCAACTTGTCTCGTCAACAATGCGTCTCTATTTGAACATGACGATATTTCAACACTGGATGCTGACAGCTTTCACAGACATCTACAGGTAAATTTGCGCGCCCCGGTGTTCCTTGCACAGGCCTTCGCCGCCAATCTGCCAGATGGCATGGAAGGTGTAATCATCAACCTGCTGGATCAGCGGGTGTGGAAGCTTACGCCAGATTTTTTCTCTTACACACTCTCGAAATCTGCCCTTTGGTCCGCTACGCGGACACTGGCGCAAGGCCTGGCACCGGACGTACGCGTGAATGCAATCGGACCGGGACCCACACTGGCAAACAGCAGGCAAACGGATGAGGCCTTTGAACGCCAGCAGAAGTCGACACTCCTGCAACGTGGTGCCGGGCTGGATGAGATTTGCGCCGCGGTACGATTTATTCTTGACGCCCCGTCCATGACCGGGCAGATGATCGCGCTTGATGGTGGACAGCATCTGGCATGGCGAACACCAGATATTTTCGACAACACTGAAAAGATATGACCGAGCAAACATCAAAACGATCCCTGTTTGAAGCCGATGCCGTACGCCGGATCGCTCATGTATTCGTGCATGATCTGGAAGTGAACGCGATTGTTGGCGTACATGAGCACGAAAAAGCAGGCCCGCAGCCGATACGGATTTCAATCGACCTGACGGTTCGCGAGTTGCCTGGAACCTCGCAGGATCAGCTGGAACATGTCGTCTGCTATGAAGATGTCGTGCGCAAGGTTCAGGCCATCTGTGAAGACGACCACGTAAATCTTATTGAGACGCTGGCCGAACGCATCGCCGCCTCCTGCCTGGAGGATGCCCGCGTCCACGCTGTACGAGTGCGGGTGGAAAAACCGAGTGCTTTTGAAGAATGTGCCTCTGTCGGCATTGAAATCGAACGCCTCCAGCCCTTAACCTGACCGGACAAAGGCGCCGCAGCACTGCGCGGCCTGAAGGTTCGATCTCGTTCATGTCCTCAAAGACGCAAGACGGCAACGATCCCATCGCCGAAGAGGTTTCCAAACCCGCATCACCCGCCCTCCTGGCTGGGCCAGATGTGATTGCGCAGGTTGTAAAAACGCTACCAAACAGGCCCGGTGTATACCGGATGATCGGTGCCAATGGAGAAGTTCTTTATGTTGGCAAGGCGCGTTCACTGAAAAAGCGCGTGGCAAGCTACACCCGCCTGACTGGCCATACCAACCGGATTGCGCGCATGATTGCAGCAACGGCGAGCATGGAAATCATCACCACTTCCACCGAAACCGAGGCCTTGCTGCTCGAAGCCAATCTCATCAAACGGTTAAAACCAAGCTGCAATGTCATCCTGCGCGATGACAAATCTTTCCCCTATATCCTGATTGCCCGTGGCCATGACGCACCGCAACTGGTCAAGCATCGCGGTGCGCGCAAACGAAAAGGCGACTATTTCGGACCGTTTGCATCGGCAGGCGACGTCAACCGCACCATCAATACGCTGCAGCGGGCCTTCCTGCTGCGCTCGTGCACGGACAGCTATTACGAGGCGCGTACCCGCCCCTGTCTGCTCTATCAGATCAAGCGTTGTTCCGCGCCGTGTACCGATGAGATTTCGTTGAGTGACTATGCGCGGCTGGTGGATGACGCCCTGGATTTTCTCACCGGCAAAAGCAGCAAGGTGAAGGACGGTCTCCACGCGCTCATGGAAGCCGCGAGTGAAAAACTGGAATTCGAACGTGCCGCGAGTTACCGCGACCGTTTTGCCGCGCTGGCGCAAATTCAATCGCACCAGGGCATAAATCCGCACAGCTTTGAGGAAGCGGATATGTTCGCGGCCTACAGCCAGGGCGGGCAGACCTGCATCCAGGTGTTCTTTTTCCGCACTGGCCAGAACTGGGGCAACCGGGCCTTTTTTCCGCGCGCGGACAAAAGCTTCACGCCGGAAGAAATTCTGGATGCCTTCATCGCCCAGTTTTATGACAACAAGCCTGTGCCAAAACTGATCCTGCTCTCCCACGAAATCGCGGGAAAGAAACTGCTCGCCGAGGCCCTGACAACGAAAGCCGATCACAAGGTCACCGTGAGTGCGCCACAACGCGGTGAGAAACGCGCGATCATGGAGCAAAGCCTGGCCAATGCCCGCGAGGCGCTCGGGCGGCGGCTGGCCGAGTCCGCCTCCCAGCGTAAGCTGCTGGAGGGCGTGGCTGAAACTTTTGATCTGGAAGATATGCCCCAGCGCATCGAGGTCTATGACAACTCTCACATCCAGGGCGCAAACGCGGTCGGAGCGATGATTGTCGCCGGGCCAGAAGGATTTGAGAAAAACAGCTACCGCAAGTTCAATATCAAATCGAAAGAGATCGCGCCTGGAGATGATTTTGCCATGATGCGCGAAGTGCTGACACGTCGTTTTTCACGGCTTCTGAAAGAAACCGAGGAAGACGATTCAAATGCAGTCTGGCCGGATCTTCTCTTGATCGACGGAGGGGCAGGTCAGCTTTCATCAGTCCATGAGGTCCTTGACGAACTAGGCATAGAGTCCCTTCGCGTTGTCGGCATCGCCAAGGGTTCAGACCGCGATGCAGGGCGTGAGCGATTTTTCATACGGGGGCGAAGCGACTTCATACTGCAACCACGTGATCCGGTTCTGTACTTTGTTCAGCGGCTGCGTGATGAAGCGCACCGCTTCGCCATTGGCGCGCATCGGGCAAAACGAAAACAAGCGATCGGCGCGACCCCCCTTGATGATGTGCCGGGAATCGGCCCTACCCGCAAACGTGCTTTGCTCAAACATTTTGGGTCCGCGAAGGCCGTCAGCAGGGCCGGATTGACCGATTTGCAAATGGTTGACGGTATCTCTGCCCAGATGGCGCAAACGATTTACGACTTTTTTCATGATCAAGGCGCGTAACCTCACTCACCGGCATCACACCAAATACGTGCACTGACGTAAATGTGTTCACCACAAGGTAGTGTCAATGAGATCAAACGGTTAGTGTCCTATCCGCGATCGGGCATTCCGTAAGTATCGTGCGTTTGGGGGACATATGAAAAAGATCGCGATAGCTGCGGTTCTATTGACGCTCCCGGGCTGTATTACGAGTGGACCTCTTCCTGACCAACAGGCTTCAACTCAGCCACCACTCACACCCGAACAGATTCAATTACAGGTGGAACAGAAAAAAGCTGCGGGCATACAAACCCTTGGTGTCGCTATGCAACAACTAACCGGTGCAGGTGCTTTGGTTACGGTTGTTGTTCCCGGTTCGCTCGCCCAACGCTCCGGTATTATACCAGGGGACATCTTCACGCATATCGAGCTGAACCAGCAAATGAGGCCCCTTACAGCAGCCGGTCTAATCGCTGCAGTGCCAACATTGTATGGCAAAAAGAAATTCAGAGTCGTACGCGGCGGTCGCAATATGAATGTTTCTATTCAATTTCGCCGGGCACCGGGCATCGCTCCGGTAAAGATGCCAAGGTGAAAAAACCCGCAATCTCAGTGGCAGATGAATTGAAAAAACTTTACGAGTTGAAGCAGAAGGGTGCGATTACGGATAAAGAGTATCAGTCGCAAAAGGCAAAGATACTGGGCCGCTGACGCAATCCAGTACGACTAATGAATTTCGAGCTTTGTTTCATTTTATTTGAGCAGAATCGCTGAAAGGCTTTACACTGCGCCGGAAATGGAACGAGTCGCACACCAAAGCATGTATTTGTATCTACCAAATCTGCTGACCTATGGCCGGATCGCGGCCGTGCCGGCACTGGTTGGCTGTTTCTTCCTTGAAGGAGATTTTGGCAACTGGCTGGCGCTGGCAATCTTTGTCACCGCTGCCATCACTGATGTGCTCGATGGGTATGTGGCGCGTGCATGGGAGCAACAGACATCGCTGGGGCGCATGCTGGACCCTATTGCCGACAAGCTGCTGGTTTCAGCCGCACTGATTATGCTGGCCGCCCAGCAGACCATTGCCGGCTGGTCCTTATGGGCAGCCGTTATCATCCTTAGCCGCGAAATCCTCGTCTCGGGCCTGCGCGAATTTCTGGGCGAGGTGAATGTCGGAGTACCGGTCACCAATCTCGCCAAATGGAAGACGGTGATGCAGATGGTTGCCATCGGGTTTCTGCTCGCGGGCAGCACGGGCGACAAGATTTTCCCATGGACGACCCTGACCGGCCTCAGCCTGCTCTGGATTTCAGCAATCCTGACGCTATACACTGGCTGGGATTATTTTCGTGCCGGCATGAAGCACGTCCTTGAGATGGGTCACGACTGATGAGCGTCAAACTTCTCTATTTTGCCTGGGTGCGGGAGAAGACCGGCCTGGGCGAGGAGACGGTTGATCTCCCTGGTGATGTGAAAACCATCACAGACCTTATTGACTGGCTGAAAGCACGTGGTCCGGAATTTGTTTCCGCTTTTGAACAATCGGATGTCATCCGCACGGCCATTGACCAGACGCACGTACCCCATGACGCTGCCATTGCAAACGCGCGGGAAATCGCGTTCTTCCCGCCGGTGACTGGCGGTTGAGAGACCTCCGATGATCCGCGTTCAGCAGGAAAACTTTGACATCGGCGCCGAGATTGAGCGCTTGCGCGACAACCGCACCGACATTGGCGCTATTGTCTCCTTCACCGGCACAGTGCGCGATACCGCCCAAGGCGCACCAATCACGGAAATGACGCTGGAACATTATCCCGGCATGACCGAGAAGGAGCTGGAGCGTATTGAGGCGGAAGCGAATGAGCGCTGGCCTCTGCAGGAAAGCCTCATCATTCACCGTTATGGACCAATGAAACCGGGCGAGAATATCGTACTCGTGGTCACCGCCTCGCCGCACCGCCAGGCAGCCTTCGAGGCCGCGGAATTCCTGATGGATTTTTTAAAAACAAACGCGCCTTTCTGGAAAAAGGAAGACGGTCCTGAAGGCGGTGACTGGGTTGATGCGCGCGAAAGCGACGATGATGCCCTCAAGCGTTGGGAAACGCCGGAAAAAGCAGCTGAATAAGAGGAAATCTGCTATCCGGCAGCCGCGACGCTCTCTGCCGGACGCACCAGCGCCATATAATCATTCAGCAAAGTCTCGGAAATCCGCCCCGGCGTAAATTTGTGCGGTCCGATCCCGGACACAGGTGTCACTTCAGCTGCCGTGCCGGTGATGAAACACTCATCGAAGCTGTCCAGCTCAACCGGCAGAATAGTGCGTTCAACCACCTGCATTTGCCGTTTCTTTGCCAGATCCATAACAGTGCGCCGGGTGATCCCATCCAGGAAACAGTCAGGCGTAGGTGTGTGCAGGATGCCTTCCTTGATAAGGAAGATATTGGCACCCGTCGCCTCGGCAACATGTTCACGCCAATCGAACATCAGTGCATCAGCGTATCCGGCTGCTTCCGCGCGGTGTTTTTCAAGAGTGCAGATCATGTAAAGCCCTGCAGCCTTGGCTTTTACAGGGGCTGTTCTGGGGTCGGGACGGCGAAATTCAGCAAGCGCCAGACGAATGCCTTTCAGACGCTCTGCGGGGTCGAAATATGACCCCCAGTCCCACGCCGCCACTGCGACATTGATCCGGTTGTTCTGGGCAGAAACGCCCATCTGCTCACTGCCCCGCCAGGCAATAGGGCGGACATAAGCCTCGGTCAGTCCCGATTGCGTGCAAACATCCCGGCAGGCCTGGTCTATCTCTTCAACCGTGTAGGGTATCTTGAAACCAAGGGTTTCAGCGGACCCAAAAAGCCGTTCCGTATGCTCCGTGAGCTTGAAAATCTCACCGCCATACATGCGTTCGCCCTCAAACACGGAACTGGCATAGTGAAGGCCATGGGAGAGCACATGCAGCTTGGCGTCAGGCCAATTGACCATTTCGCCGTTCATCCAGATCACGCCATCAAGTTGATCGAAGGGAACCGTTGCCATATCACTTGCTCTCCAGGAGGTGCGAACCAGCGGGCCGATAGCACGCTCTAACCGGATAATTGTGGGGCATGAACATGTTTTTGCGGCAAATCCGGATCATAAGAAAAAGATCACTTGGGTTTCACTATCAGTAACAATCGGCTAAAAATAAGTCAACATGACTGACATAAATGATCAGATCAGACGTCCGGACAAAAAGATGGCATCCGATGCGCCTTCCCCTCAGGGGAAACAGTCGGCCCATCCGGACCTGGAACCAGCGCTTCTCGACCTGGTGGAATTGCTGTTTTTTGCCTACCGGGACTTCACGCGGGAGCCGGACAAGATCCTTGATGATTTCGGGTTTGGCCGGGCGCACCATAGAGTATTGCACTTTGTCAACCGGCACCCCGGAATGCGGGTGGCCGATTTGCTGGATATCCTGAAGATCACCAAGCAGAGCCTGGGACGGGTGCTGAAACAACTGGTCGATGAGGGCTTTATCGTACAGGAAGCCGGCAAGACCGATCGCCGAGAGCGGCGGCTGTATCCGACACAACGCGGCTGCGAGCTTGCAGAACAGCTTGTGGCACCCCAGATCAAGCGTGTTGCACGCGCGGTTGAGGCCAGTGGTAAGGAAGCACGGTCTTGTATCGCGAAATTCCTGCACCAGATGGTTCGCGAAGCAGACCGCGAGCATGTGGATAAATTACTGGAAACAGGCAAAGCGCATGGCGACGTAAGCACAAAATCCTCACAACTGCGTGGGCCAGTGAGATGAAAAACACAACACTGGCTGATAACGCGCCGCACATTCTGGTGGTTGACGACGACCAGCGCATCCGCGATCTCCTTGCCCGCTTTCTCCAGGAGAATGAATTTCGCGTCACAACCGCCGATAATGCCACTGCGGCTCGTGCAAATATGCGCGGCCTGTCCTTCGATCTGCTGGTTCTTGATGTCATGATGCCAGGAGAATCCGGCTTCGAGCTGGCGGAGGCCCTGCGCGTTGACCACGATATTCCAATCCTGATGCTCACCGCCCGAGCGGAACCCGACTACCGTATCAAGGGGCTTGAGATTGGCGTAGATGACTATCTTGCCAAGCCTTTTGAGCCACGTGAGCTGTTGCTCAGGTTGCGCAATATCCTGAACCGTAGAAAACACACTCTTGGCGCACAAGATTCCATTCGCATGGGAGAATTCACCTTCCATATTGGACGTGGTGAGTTGAAGCGGAAGGGCGAGAGTGTCAGGCTGACCGAACGCGAGCGCGATTTGTTGCGCCAGTTTGCGGAGCGGCCCGGTTCACCCATTTCAAGGTTGGACCTGGCCAAACAAGGAACAGACGGCTCGGAACGCGCCGTCGATGTTCAGATTAATCGTTTGCGGCGGAAAATCGAAGCAGATCCGGGCAATCCGGTCTATCTTCAGACAGTCCGGGGCAAAGGCTACATCCTGCACGCGGAATAATGGTCGCACTCCTAAATCGCTCAGAGCGAACATCCAAAGGCCCGACCCTCATCCGGCGTTTGCTTGGTTTGCTGTCCAATATTCTGCCCAAGGGACTTTATGCCCGCGCCCTGATAATCATCATCGCTCCAGTGGTTCTGCTGCAATCGGTAGTGGCTTTCGTCTTCATGGAGCGCCATTGGCAGACCGTGACTCGTCGCCTGTCAGACGCCACGACGCGCGACATCTCTGTCTTGCTGAGCGTCTATGACTCCTATCCCCATGAAGACAAATACGAAAAGCTTATAAAAATGGCCCAGGACGACCTGAATCTTTCGATTCAGATCCTCCCCCCGCAGGATTTGCCCCCCACACGGCCCAAGCCGTTTTTCGATTTGCTCGACCGCACCCTGAGCGACAAAATCCGCAAGCAAATCGGAAAACCTTTCTGGATTGATACAGTCGGGCGCTCTCACCTGGTGGAAGTGCGTATCAAGCTTGAAAAAGCCGTGTTCCGGGTGCTGGCGCGCCGCAGCCAGACATATGCCTCCAACTCGCATATTTTCCTGCTGTGGATGGTCGGGACATCACTGGTGCTGCTCACCGTCGCGATCCTGTTCCTGCGCAACCAGATCAAGCCGATCCTGCGCCTAGCCCAGGCGGCCGAGCGGTTTGGCAAGGGCCAGTCGGCACCGGAAGATTTCCGCCCGCGTGGCGCCCGCGAGGTGCGTCAGGCGGCGATTTCTTTCATGGAGATGCGCAACCGCATCGAACGGCAAATGGAACAGCGCACAACAATGCTGGCAGGCGTAAGCCATGACCTGCGCACCATCCTCACTCGCTTCAAACTGCAACTAGCCCTGTTCGACCAGTCTGAAGAAGCCAAGGAAATGCTCTCCGACGTCGATGAGATGCAGGCAATGCTGGAAGATTATATGTCGTTTGCCCAAGGCGATTCGAGCGAGGAAAGCTCCCAGGTCAACATTCGCCGGCTGCTGCAGGAAATCCGCAAACAGACAGCCCGTGAGAGCTGCGATATCACTCTGAAACTCCCCGGAGACGCCATCGTGGTACCGCTGCGACGGCATGCTTTCAAACGGGCCATGACCAATGTTGTATCTAACGCTGTGCGCTTCTCCGGCAATGTCACCATCGATGTCACAAGGAGGAAGAACTGGCTGACAATACGCGTGGATGATGATGGCCCCGGCATCCCCGAGGAAGAGCGCGAACAAGTGTTCCGGCCCTTTTACCGGCTGGACGATGCCCGTGGGCAGGATACCGGTATCAATACCGGTCTTGGCCTGTCCATCGCCCGTGACATCGTGCAGGCTCACGGCGGTGATATCACGCTGAATGAAAGCCGGATGGGGGGTCTGCAGGCCACCATAAGAGTGCCCGTTTAGAGCTTCGGGTACACATTTAAAAAGATAGTGCTAGCATATAATAAGCTAGATTATTATAATCCGGCATGCCTGACGATCCATATCTCACCCGTTCCCTCGGGTTTCTGATGGGCGATGTCTCGCGGCTGCTGCGCAAGCGTTTCGATATGCGCGCCCGTGAGTTGGGATTGACGCGTGCGCAATGGCGCGTTCTGGCGCGATTGCGCCGTCGCGAGGGTATCAACCAGAGAGACCTGGCGGAAATTCTAGAAATTGAAAATATAACCCTCACCCGCCACATAGACCGGCTTGAGGAAAAGGGCCTGGTAGAGCGCCGGCGCGACCCCGCCGACCGCCGGGCATGGAACCTTTATCTCAACGCCAGGGTTCAGCCGATACTCGACCGAATGCGTGAATTTTCAGAAATGACCCGCGCCGAGGCACTTGGCAGCATTTCCGAAACCGACAGTGAGCGGCTGATAGACCAGCTGCTCCAGATCAAGGGCAACATGCTTGAACTGGAGCGGTCCGAATCTGAAGCCGACGCCCAGGACGTCAAACTGGCGGCGGAGGGCACACATGGCCGCTAAGCCTAAAACCACCCGGGCCAGGACGCCCAGGACATCCAAAAAAACGCAACAGGTCCGCACACCCCGGCGCATTCGTCGGGTTCTCGGCCTCACCCTGCTGTCGGTCATCGGGCCGCTCGCCGCCGCATTTGCCGGATTTTATATCTATTTCGTCGGCGGACAGTTCGTCACCACCGACAATGCCTACATAAAATCTGCAAAAATCGCAGTCAGCGCCGATGTCTCCGGACGTGTTGTCGATGTGATGGTGCATGAGAACCAGTTACTGAAACAGGGCGACTTGCTGTTCCGTATCGATCCGGAGCCATTCAGCATTGCACTTGAGCGCACCGAAGCGCGATTGATATCTGCTCGCCAGGAAATCGAGGCCCTGCGAGCGCACCACAAACAGAAGCTTGCAGAGTTAAAACTCGCCCAGGGAGATGTGGAGTTTTATCAGCGCCAGTATGAACGTCAGCAGAAACTAAACACGCGGGGCTTTGCGTCCGGAACAAATCTGGACAGCGCCAACAGGAACCTACGCAATGCGGGCGACCGTGTATCGGCTATCATGCAGAATATCGCCCAGGCCCGGGCCAACCTTGGTGGCGATCCGGATATGCCGGCAGGGTCCCAACCAGCGGTTCGAGAGGCGCAGGCGGCGCGCGACCAGGCCGCACTCGACCTCAGGCGCACCAGAGTGCGTGCCCCCGTGGCAGGGATTGTCACCAATTTTGAACTGCAACCCGGTGAATTTATCCGCTCAGGCAATGTGGTTTTCTCCCTGGTTGAATCCGGCAGTGTCTGGGTTCACGCCAATTTCAAGGAGACCGACCTCACCCATGTCCGGGTCGGACAACCAGCTACCATCCGCGTTGACACCTACCCAGACGGTTTGCGCGGGGCGGTCGTGTCCAGCATAAGCCCGGCGACGGGTGCTGAATTCGCGCTGTTGCCGCCGCAAAACGCCACTGGCAACTGGGTGAAGGTGGTACAGCGACTCCCGGTGCGATTGAAGCTGGATAACCCGAAAAGCGATCCTCCACTGCGCGCCGGCATGAGCGTGGTCGTCGAGATTGACACCGGGCATCAGCGCCATCTGCCGAACCTCGCCAGAGCCGCGTTGAACTGGGCCCGGGACCTGATCTGACGATGGTGGCCCAAGCCGCGGAAACAGAATTCCGGCCCTCCGGCCTCAGGTTGAAACTGATTACCATCGCCCTGATCCTGGCACCGCTGCTGCAGGTTTTCGACACGTCTCTCATCAGCATCGCGCTGCGGCATATGCAGGGATCACTGTCCGCCACACAAGACCAGATCGCCTGGGTTTTAACGTCCTACCTCATTGCCCTTGCCGTCATGACCCCGCTCTGGGGTGCAGTGAGCAGCATTTTTGGACGCAAACCGTTGCTGCTGCTCTCGATAGTCGGATTTATTGTGTTTTCACTGCTGTCCGGAACGTCCGATACACTGACCGAAATCGTCATTTACCGCTTTGTCCAGGGCATGTTCGGGGCGGCCCTCATCCCGCTGTCCCAATCCTCCCTGTTGTCAATATATCCACGTGAGGATTTCGGCATCGCCATGGGCTGGTGGGGAGTGGGTATCATGTTCGGTCCCGTTTTCGGGCCGACACTGGGCGGCTATATCACCGAATATTTCAACTGGCGCTGGGTGTTTTATCTCAATCTGCCAATTGGGCTGATGGCCTTTGTGATGATTGCCCTTCTCGTGCCACGGCCCGGGAATAACAAGAAGCGTGAATTCAACTATTTCGGTTTCGTGATGCTGGCGATAACGGTAGGGTCGTTGCAATTCATCCTCGACCGCGGCGAACGGCTCGACTGGTTTTCATCGCCTACCATTATAGTGCTGGCTCTGGTTGCAGCAGGTGCATTGTGGGTTTTTCTGGTCAACTCCCTGACCTCGAAAGTCCCGTTGGTCGATCCGCTCATCTTTCGAGATACGAATTACGTGTTCGGCATCATTTTGCGAATATTGTTCGGAGTTATGCTGTTTGGCAGCCTCGTCCTGATACCCCCCTTCCTGCAAAACCAGGGGGGTTACCCCATGATCGACAGCGGCATAATCATGGCGGCACGCGGCGCCGGAGCGATGTTTGCAGCACTGTTCGTTGGCCACCTCATGAAGATAATTGATCCGCGCATAGTGATCAGCTTCGGCATGACGCTTTGCGCGCTTACCATGTGGCAATTCTCGAACTACACCCAGGACATCAATCTGACCAGCGTACTCATAAATAATTTTCTCCAGGGGATCGCGCTCAGCTGTTTCGTTATACCGGTAAACACGATCGCCTTCTCCACCATGGCGTCGGAGCAGCGTGATGCAGGTACAGCGTTCTATTCGCTGTTGAACAATATGGGCCGCTCACTGGGTATTGCATTGTTTGCCAGCTACCTTGCGCGTAACACACAGGCCGCCCACTCGGTCCTGAGTGAACTGATCACGCCCTTCGGTGATGGGTGGCGGCATGGCATTGTGCCCGAAGCTTGGGATATGACCAGCATATCTGGCCTTCGCGCAATCAACCGCATGGTGACCCAGCAGGCAGAACTCATTGCCTATATCGACGATTTTCGCCTGCTCGCGATCATCATCGTGGTCTGTCTGCCCGCGGTACTGCTGATGCGCAATCCCTTGCGCGAAAAAAGGATGGGGTAAGTGATCCCCGCCCTTAATTTAAAACTGCTTTTAACCTAGCTGGAATAGCCATTGCGCGTGGCGTTTGCCTCGCAATCACTCTTGCCTGAATAGCCTTCACTCGACGCGCCGACTTTCTCGCCATTGCTGGCGGTGCGCCGCCACCGGTGCTCACCCTTGTTATCTTCGTAGAATTCCCACTTGTCCTTGCCGCCCAGACCCTTGGGATTACCATCCATACCGTGGCGTTCCGCATTGGCGACACAATCAGACTTGTTCTTGTAGCCTTCGCACGCGGCACCAACGATATTTCCGTTGCTGGCCGTGCGCCGCCAGCGATGCTCGCCAGCCTTGTCCTGGTAAACCTCCCACTTGTCACTTGAAGACATTTTAATCCCTCCCCTGTTTGAAATGATCGGCAGAAGATTTCCATGGCCGATCACCCGTAGTCAATTGGTCTTTAACGAGAAAATGGACAAATTTGCTAACCCCGTCCGACAAACGGCATTTTCGTTGCCATTATGGTCATGAACTGAACATTGGTTTCCAGCGGCAGGCTGTCCATGTAGAGCACCGCACTGGCCACCTGGTCGGCTGTCATAACGGGCTCGATCATTTCCGTGCCATCCGCCTGGGGCACCCCCTTGGTCATTCTGACCGTCCGCTCGGTGAGTGCGTTGCCAATATCGATCTGCCCACAGGCGATATCGTCCTTACGCCCGTCAAGCGAGATTGTCTTGGTTAGGCCGGTGATGGCATGCTTGGTAGTGGTATAGGGCGCGGAAAAGGGACGCGGGGCGTGCGACGAGATTGATCCATTATTGATGATGCGCCCGCCCCTGGGGTTCTGGGCCTTCATGATCTTGATAGCTTCCTGTGCGCAGTAGAATGTTCCGTTCACATTCACATTGACCACATCCTGCCACTGTTTTGGTGTCAGCTCTTCCATGGGCACACCGGGCGCACTTGTCCCGGCATTGTTGAACAGCAGGTCAAGCCGGCCAAACATCTCCCTGGTTTTTGTAAAAGCCGCCGCCACGGAGTCCGGATCCGCGATATCCGTTGCGATTGCGAGCATCTTGCCGCCGCCCTCGCCCGCCACGCCGGCCGTCTCTTCCAGCGCCTCAGGGCGGCGTCCGGTCAGGGCAACCGAGTAGCCGTTATTATGCAGTAGCAACGCCGTTGCCCGGCCAATGCCACTGCCCGCACCCGTAACCAGCGCAATCTTTCCCTCGCTCATATCCTCTCCCTAACCTTTTGGTTTATTTACTGGATTCCCGAGTTCATCCTCGAGAAAAACGCCAATGATGGCGTCTATATTCTCATCGGCTTCAAATCCGAGCTTTGCCGCGCGCGTGGTTATCATCCCCTTCGGCCATGACCCAACAATGGCTTCAGTGGCCGCATCGCGCCGCCATGAAACCAGACCCGCATCACCACCGGCACGTTCAAGCCCCGCCAGCATCTGCGCAACCGTGACAGTGATTCCTGGAAGATTAAGCACCCGCAGTCCGTCTTCCCACGCATCGGTGGGTAGATCGTGCCCGTGAATGATGTTGGCGATGACCGCACGAGGCGACTGAACCCAGATAGCCAGGTCCTCTGCCACGGGACACACTGTGGGCTGTCCCTGCAACGGCTCACGCAGGATGGATGAGGCGAAAGACGAGGCTGCCTTGTTTGGAGCACCAGGGCGGATGACGATGGTCGGCAAACGGAAGCAGCGCCCGTCTATAAACCCTCGACGGGCATATTCGCCCACCAGATGTTCACCGATCACCTTCTCAACGCCATAGGAGTTCAGAGGCCTGGCAGGCGTCTCATCATCGACGATAGGCGGTGCAACGCCGAAAACGGCGACCGAGCTTGCAAAGATGAAGCGTGGTGGGTCGGGCAATCTGCGGCAACGCTCAAGAAGCGCGCGTGTCGCATCCAAGTTGACACGCATTCCAAGATCGAAATCATCTTCCGCCTGGGACGAAACCACCGCCGCCAGATGAAATATGCTTAAAGTGTCGTCCGCTATCAGCCTGTCGAATGCGCCCGGCTCACAAATATCGCCCGGCACATAGGTGACACCGGGAACAGGCTTTGCAGGCTCGCTCTGATCTATACAGATGATTTCAGGCGACCCGCCCTTAGCCAGCAGCGCTTCGCTCAACTTGCAGCCCAGAAACCCGGCTCCACCGGTGATAACAATTTTCATCAGAACAGCCGCCCGCCGTCCGGCACTTTGAGATCGGGAGAAAACAGAACGACCTCTCCCTTCTCGTCGGGAAAGCCCAACGTCAGAACCTCTGACATCATCGGTCCGATCTGACGCGGTGGAAAGTTGACGACTGCCGCGACCTGACGCCCGATAAGTTCTTCCAGAGTGTAATGCGCAGTGATCTGGGCCGAACTTTTCTTCTCACCGATCTCAGGTCCGAAATCTATCCAGAGTTTGAATGCCGGCTTGCGGGCTTCGGCAAAGGATTCCGCGCGCGCAATTGTGCCAACACGAATATCGACTTTCAGAAAATCCTCGAAGGTAATATCCGCCAGTGCAGATTGTTTAGACACTTTCTTCTCCTGTGCGGCATTCATCCCATGATCCGCAAACCATGCAATGATCCGTAATTCAAGTAATTGTGACCCGGGTTAGGCGTATTTTAGCTTCGATGGCCGAGGCTGTCCCTGTAAAGATGGGCTCTCTTCAGACTTGGAGCAGGAAGCTTGGCGCCAACAACATTCCATCGAATCTTCGGACTGCTTGTACTGCTTGCCGTGGGTCTCCTGTCAGTTGAGACCTCCAGTGCAATTGCAAGCGAGACAGTCACATCACCGAACGTCCATTTCAATATTGCAACGCCGGATCACCTCGCAGTACAAAGTAACGATTCAGAAAAATCCGTTTGCTTGCACGCGACAGAACGCTCACATGAAACGTGCCCAGCCTGCAGCGTTTCTTTCGTTATAAGTATTACAAGCCGCTTCCGACCCAAGGTCCCGCAGCCCAGGCGGAAAACGGGTAAATTCTCATTCAGCGAAATTCAGAATTTGCTTTCTGACCGGGCCGGGACCACACCCTTGAGCACGGCAAACCGATCCTTGTCTCGTGACAGCGCAACGGGCATCAATATATTTGCCCTCACGGGCAGACTGCGCATCTGACACGTCCTCAAAATTGAGAACTGCATCCTGGCACAGGTGACGCACTTCATTCGTCATCTGCGTCCCGATATCCGGGCTTTAGCGCTGGGCATACCCACTTTGAGGAAGACAAGGACAAGACGTGATGACAGTCATAAATAAATTTCTGAAAAGCGCCGTTATCGGAATAATCTCTGCAACGATCGGGATAACCGCTGTTGCTGAAAACTCCACCGCTCAAGGCCTCTTCAGCACCATTTTTAGCGGCATCGGGAGCGATCGACCCCCCAGCCGTACTATTGTGAAGTTAAAAACACCATATCGCACCGGCTCGATTGTCGTCAGCATCGGCGACCGGCGGCTATACAAGATCCTGCCCGGAGAGAAGGCAATCTCATATCCAATCGCTATTCCTGATAAGGGTGCATTCTGGTCAGGCGTTGAACCTGTAACCCGCAAGGCAGTGAACCCGCGCTGGACGCCAACAGCTTCGATGCGCAAGGAAAACCCGGATCTGCCACCCTTTGTCAAAGGCGGAGACCCGCGTAATCCACTCGGCGTGCGGGCACTTTATCTTGGGAGTACGCTGTACAGAATACATGGCACCGACGCGCCCCAACTAATCGGAAAATCCGTCTCGCGCGGCTGTATCCGAATGTATAATCAAGATGTTGTCGATTTGTATGATCGCACAACAGTCGGGACAAAGGTCATTGTAACAGGGAAGACCTTACTTGCCTCAGCAGCCGTGACCGTGAACACAGAGTTTGGTCCGGACGTCTTCACCTCTCTCAACTAGAGCATCATGCTGCGCATGGCTGGCGGTAGCCCGTCATGCGCAGCTCCAATCAGAACGCCGCCGTGTGTTCAGGTAGAAAGTGCTCGTGACCGCTTCGAGGCAGCTTTTACCGCGCGTGTCATCAGCTCTTGCAGCCCCCCATTGTCCATGAGGACTTCCAGCGCTGCCGCTGTCGTGCCGCCAGGCGACGTGACATTCTTGCGTAATTGCTCAGCACTCTCCTCCGAGCGGCGAAGCAACTCTCCCGCCCCACTGACAGTCTCGCGGGCAAGCTTGCGCGCAAGCGCCCTGTCTAGTCCGGCCTCGACACCCGCTTCCTCCATGCACTGGGCCAGAAGGAAGACATAAGCCGGGCCGCTGCCAGACACCGCCGTCACCGGATCGAGAACCTCCTCATCCTGCGTCCAGGCAACCGCGCCTGCCGCGCGAAGAAGAACATCGCAGATGTCTTTTTGTGAGTCAGACACATTCGAATTGGCGCAAGCCACGGTGATGCCGCGCCCAATAGCCGCTGGCGTGTTGGGCATGGAGCGCACGATTGCCGTATCTCCCCCAAGATGGCGTTCCATGCTGGTGAGTGTCTGCCCTGCAGCGATAGAGAGAACCACGCTTGTTTTGCCGAGATGCCGTTTCAGCGGCGGCAAGACCTCGTCCATGACCTGCGGCTTTACCGCCAACACCATGACAGCTGGAGCATCAGGTAGCCCACTGGATTCAATGTCCAGGTGAATGCCCCTGTCTTTCACAAGCGCGGTGATATCCCCGGACGGTGCGGGATCAAGAATGTATATGGTGTCAGGTTCAAGGCCCAGATCAAGCCAGCCAGTGAGAAGCGCGCCGCCCATCTTGCCAGCGCCCACCAGGAGGAGGGGACCGCCAACATTGAGGGTCATGCCTGGCCTTCGGTTTCAAACATGGTGCTTGCGAGGGATTCTTCGGCCGTCTTGCCGGCCCAGATCACGAACTGGAACGCCTGGAAATAACGCTCGCACGCATCCAGTGCTGAATGCAGCAAGGCTTCGCACTGGGGCACGGTCGGGTCCGCGCCATTGAGCATCAGCCCGTGACGGAACAGCAGCAGGCTTTCGGTCCGCCACAAATCGAAATGGCCAATCCAGAGTTGTTCGTTGATGGTGGCCAACAGGCGGTACACCTCGGCAAGCCGCACATCGGTGACCTTCAGGTCGACAGCACAAGCCAAGTGCAGCGCCTCAAGATCATCGCGCCAGTTCAGAGAAATCTGATAGTCGCTCCAGGTCCCGGCCACGCACAGAGACAATTCATCTTCCGCGCTGCGCTCGAATGCCCAGTCATGGGTGGTGGCGATATTTTCGAGCAGATCGACCGGATGGCCCGAGCGTTCATAGTTCAATTCCATCGACGCCATGGCGTGCCTTTGCTCCGGCCTGGCGGGCGTGGGGTGTCCGCGTATACGAAATACGCGCGTGACTCCCCCCGAGTCCCACTAAATATTGCGGTTCTCCAGTAACGAACCACAACCCCTGCGACATAACCCTAGGGTTGATTGAGTCGCAAGGAGCCAGACATACTTGTCCACGCCAATTTCCGACGCAGGCGCGGTTAGCCTGAGTGTGGCTTGAAAAAAAGGCCGGCACAGGGCGGAAATAAAGTCGAATTATGCTGTCAGTGAGACGTTTTTTTACTCGCCAGAGGAAAATTCATTGGCAGGCTTGCGTTCGCGGCCCAGAAGGGCAAGTTCCCCTTCGAGTTCCATGACACGCTGCTCAAGCTGCACATTCTCCTCGCGCGCTTTCAGCGCCATGGCCTTCATGGCATCAAATTCCTCGCGCTGGACAATGTCGAGGTCGCGCAGCACCTTTTCCGCCTGTCCGCGAATAAGCGTATCGATTTCACCCCGCACGCCTTTTGCAGCGCCCGTGGCGTCTGTCATCATCTTTGCCAGCTCATCAAAAAACCTGTTTGTGGTCTGGGTCATCGGCGTTTGTACTCTCCTGAAGCTAAACTATCCTGAATATGATGCCGCACAGGCTTTCAATCAAGACGTTGACCAATCGGACAGGATTGATTGATATCTGATAGCTTCCAACAACCATTTTCCGATTGTCCCAGATTCATGCCCCCAAAAGGTTTTAAACGCCCTCCTACTGAGCTGATCAGGCGGCTTGCCTTCATTGCCACAAGCACGCTTGCCAATGCCCTGGACATGGCCGGCCTCCATAAACAGGTTATCGCCCATATCAAGGCAGCATCTCCTGGTTTCCGATTTGTCGGGCCGGCTGTCACCGTGAAGGAAAGCACAGGAGAATATGGCGACTATAGCTCAGACGATTTTGCCGTGGGCTCCATGATCGACGCATCCCAAAAAGGCGATGTCATCGTAGTTGATGCAGGAAGCGCGGAATGCTCCACATGGGGCGGCATGGCGTCTTTGGCCGCTAAACTCAAAGGCGTTTCCGGACTTCTGGTCGATGGCGCCGTGCGCGATCTGGAAGAAATGATTGAATTCGACTTCCCGGTTTTCTCCCGCCATATGGTTCCGACAACAGGTCGCCTGCGCCTCAAAGTCGAGGAAATAAACGTGCCTGTGATGATCGATGGCGTTGAGATTGCGCCTGGTGACATGATCTGCGCCGATGGCACCGGCGTTGTGAGCCTCCCGGCAGATCGGATCGATGAGATTTTGGAAATTGCCGAGCGACTGTCCAGCGACGATGCCTTAGCGATGGAAGATTTGCAGGCCGGGCTTTCCTTCACCGAGGCCATGGCCAAATATAAGAGCATCTGATGAACCGTCCCGCTCCCGCATCGCCCGTTCTGGCGACGCAAATTATGGACATGCTCAAAACCCGGGGCGTTAAACGGATATTCGGCATTCCCGGTGGCGGGTCGAGTCTGGCGCTGATGGAGGCAGCCGGCCGTGCGGGGATTGATTTCATTCTCACGCGAACGGAAACAGCAGCCGCAATCATGGCGGCGGTGACGGGGGAGCTCACTGGCACACCGGGCGTCCTTCTCACTGGCATTGGCCCGGGCGCGGCAAGTGCCGTAAACGGCATCGCTTATGCCTTTCTGGAAAAGTCTCCGATCATTCTCATTACCGATGGTCCGGCGTCTTCACCTCATCAGGCTCTGGACCAGAACGCGCTCTACAAACCCATTACCAAGTTGCAGGGGCAGTTGACCCCGGAGTGTGGCGCTGTCGATTTCGCCAACGCCATTCTTGCTGCGATGACGCCACCCTGGGGACCGGTACATCTTGACTTGACGGCTGGTGACGCTTCAGCCCCAGTCGTGATGCCTGGAAGCATGCCTGTTGCCGCTTCCCCTCCCGCACTTGATCCTGGATGCCTGGAGCAGGCAAAGGCACTGCTTGCCGAAAGTCAACGGCCCGTCATCCTCACCGGCCTGGAGGCACGACAGGGAGATGCCCCGCTTGCACTGCGGCTGTTGGCGAATGCATTGGGCTGCCCGGTCCTGCCAACATTCAAGGCAAGCGGTGTCATTCCAGCAACACACCTGGGTTTCGCCGGGCTGTTCACCGGCGCCATGGCTGAATCTGAACTTATTCATTCCGCCGATCTCATATTGCTGTTCGGGCTCGACCCGATCGAGATCATTCCAGGCCGTTGGCCATATGACAGCCCGGTGCTTGACCTATCCGTGGCGAACGCCACGCCCGCACCTTATGAACCCGCATGCCGTGTGACGGGCAGCCTTTCGCAGATCGCGGAAGTGCTTTCTCCCGCGCTAGGCCCAAGCGCCTGGACAGAAGGAGAGATCGAAATAGCGCGGCAAGGCATCGCGGAAAAATTTACGCTTTCCGGCAAGGGACACACGGCCCATACCGTCAGTGAAGCAGCCGCCCGTCTCGCCCCGCCCGGCACGCGGCTTACCATGGATGCAGGTGCGCATATGTTTGCGGCCCTTGCCTTCTGGCCTGCGAGCGAGCCTTTTGGCGTTCTCAAATCCAACGGCCTCTCGACCATGGGCTATGCATTGCCCGCAGCCATAGCCTCTTCACTGGCAGAACCGGACCGCCATGTGATTGCCGTGACGGGAGACGGCGGGTTGATGATGTGCCTGGGTGAACTCGCCACCGCAATGGAGCATGGCTGCAACATCACTGTAATTGTCATTAATGACGCCACCCTGTCGCTCATCGACATCAAGCAGCAGCGCCAGCAATATGAACCACGCGGTGTACATACTTCAGGGATCAATATTGCCGCCTGCGCCGAGGCGCTTGGATGCCGGGCCTGGCGGGTGGAGCCGGATGATGAACTCGATCCGGTGTTGAGCAAAGCCTTCGCGTGCAAAGGTCCGGTGCTCATCGATGTAATCGCGAACCCTGAAGGCTATGGCGATCAGTTGGAATGCATACGCGGCTAGGAACGGGGTTAGCTTGTTTATTCCTCATTGAGAAAATTTCAGCTTTCGGGTGAAGTGATATCGCGCTACCTAATTGCATGCTGGCAACAAACCTTCGCGAAACAGATCTCTATGTGCCGATCAAGCAATTTCTTGAGGGGCAAGGCTATAGTGTGAAAAGCGAAATAGGGTCTGCGGATGTTGTCGCTGTTCGCGATGACGCAGAGCCGGTCATCGTGGAACTCAAAACAGGGTTTTCGCTTTCACTGTTTCATCAGGCGATTGATCGGCAGAGTTTAACCGATGCAGTCTACATTGCAGTGCCTCGTGTCACCGGGAGGCCCTTTTCCAAATCAATGCGAAACAATAAGGCGCTTTGCCGCCGCCTGGGATTGGGCTTGATTACGGTAAGACTGAAAGATGGGCATGTCGAAGTTCAAACTGATCCAGCGCCCTACAAGCCCCGTCAATCAAAGCCGAAAAAGGCAAGACTTCTTCGAGAATTCGCCAAGCGCGTCGGGGACCCGAATACAGGCGGTGCAACACGGCGAGGGCTGATGACCGCTTACAGGCAGGACGCCTTGCGGTGCGTAAAAACACTGTATGAAAACGGCCCAGCCAAAGGCTCACAGGTTGCCAAAAAAACCAATGTAGAAAAGGCAACTCGTCTCATGGCGGACAATCATTATGGATGGTTTGAACGCGTAAAGTTCGGGGTTTATACGCTGAGTCCAAAAGGGCTTGATGCTGTGAGTGAATATTCAAGTGAAATAAAAAATATTGTCTGACATTGAAACTTGAATGAATCCAGACAGACCACCTCACATCAGTGTTGCTTGACACAAGGGAAGTCCTTGAGGATGGTCCACTCGCCTCATAACCAGCTACCCAAACGTCACGGAAAAGAAAACATCCATGCCCCTTTTCGCCATACCCTTTCCCGCCTTGGACCCAGTCGCGTTCGAGATTGGTCCGGTGACCGTACACTGGTACGGGCTGGCCTATATGTTCGGTCTGCTCGGCGGCTGGCTGTATGCCCGATACCTGTTCGCCAACCAGGCGCTGTGGAAGGGTAAATCGCCCGCAGGCAAGGAAGTCGCCGATGACCTGCTGCTGTGGACCACTCTTGGCGTCGTTCTGGGCGGGCGTTTGGGATATGTGCTGTTTTACGAACCAGCCTATTTTTTTGCGAACCCGATGGACATCCCGAAATTGTGGAACGGCGGCATGTCCTTCCATGGAGGCCTCGCCGGTGTGTGCCTCGCGGTTTACCTGTTCGCCCGCGCCCGAAAAATCCTGATGCTCAACCTTGCCGATGTCTGCTGCGCAGCCGCGCCCTTCGGCCTGTTCTTCGGCAGGCTGGCGAATTTCGTCAATGGCGAGTTGTGGGGCAATGTCTCCAACGCGCCCTGGGCCATGGTCTTCCCAGGCGGCGGGCCGCTTGCCCGCCACCCGAGCCAGCTGTATGAGGCGGCGATGGAGGGCCTTATACTGTTTCTCGTGATCCTCTTTTTCACCCATGTGAAGAAGGTGCTCACCCTGCCGGGATATGCCTCGGGGCTATTTTTCGCCGGCTATGCCCTGGCGAGAATCACGGGTGAATTCTTCCGCGAGCCACATCCAGACCATCCGCTCAATATTGGCTGGTTCACCGCCGGCATCGCCTATTCCCTACCCATGATCGCCATCGGCGCCTTTGTCATCTGGCGCGCACGCAAGAACGCGGCGGCCGCCTGA
>JAJFHP010000067.1 GCA_021775555.1 Hyphomicrobiales bacterium
CACAATCTTGGGCGATCGGCCTGTTTAAGCTGGTCCTGTCCAATCAACTAATTGCAAGCCGGTTCAAGGAAAATGTCCGCTTTGGGTCTTAAGTGGACATTCTGAGGGGTCGCGTTTAATGTCCGCTTTATCCCCGAAAGCGGACATCGCACGGCATAGGCTGGTATGTCTAGTTCGTGTAAATAGAGGACATGCCAAAAAATGTGAAAAACAAGCTATTTCAATGATATAGCGAAAATTGGGTGAGAAGGGGACGTTATCTAACAGATTGATATATAAGGTTAAAAACAGTGTTTTACACAGTATCTTACACAGTGACATTTGTGGTGCATAATATACAAGCAATATCAATAAGTTAACTCATTGCCTTTCTGACTGAAAATCCGCGTGTCGGTGGTTCGATTCCGCCCCTGGCACCAATATTTATGTTTGATATCCAACACCTAAGGTATTCTGAGACTTTCCTGCAGAGAGGCTGGATTGTTGAGCTGTCACCGGACGTTGTAATCCGACTTACATCGCTCGCCGCAAACCGTCTTCTACGGCAGTCACGCCGGCGCCGGGGTCAACAGGCCAGCCAAGTTCGGCGAATGTGCGCTCCAGATATTCCAGATCAGTGAGGATGTCGGTATCGCTGCATCCGCCCATCGTGCCGATGCGGATGAGTTTGCCTTTCATATTCTCATTGCGGATGCCTGCAATGACGGTGTTGAAATTCTGCTTCATGTGGCGCACCACGTCGCCACCATCACGCCCTTCCGGCACTGCAAAAACCACAACAGTATTTGATGCCAGCGGCGCCTTTGTGAAAACAGGCAAGCCGATGGCCTCACCACCAGCCCGCATTGCACTGTTCAACCGGGCGTGACGGGCCAGTACATTCTCCCAGCCCTCTTCATTGATCATGCGCAGGGCTTCACATATTCCAAAAATAAGTGAAATCGGCGAGGTGTAAGGGGTTTCGTTTTTTTCAGCCGCTGCCCGGGCTCTCTTGAAATCCCAATAAAATCCCGGCCTTGCCTGGCCTCCTTCCATGACGCGCCATGCTTTGTCACTCACGCAGACAAGCCCCGCGCCCGGCGGGCACATCAGTGCCTTTTGAGATGCCGAAACCACAACATCAACGCCCCATTCATCCTGACGCATTTCCATGCCGCCAAGCCCGCTTACAGAGTCGACTACAAGCAGGGCGGGGGTGTCTTGCACGACATTGCCAATGGCCTTGAGATCGGCAACCGCGCCGGTCGAGCTTTCATTATGGACCGCCACAACCGCCCGGTAATTTTCCATCTCGAGCTGGGCTGCAATGGCATCGATTGGGACTGCCTCTCCCCAGGGTGCTGTGAGCTGGTCGGCCTGTCGCCCAAGGCTTTCGATTATTTGCGCGAAGCGTTCGCCAAACTGCCCATTGTTGATAATGAGCGCTTTGTCATCCTCACCGAGCACATTGGCGATTGCAGCTTCCATGACCCCGGTACCGGAGCTGGTGCAGAACATCACCTGGTTATTGGTGCCAAACAGCGTCTGCGCGCTCCTTGCTGCTTCCTTCATGACTTCATGAAACTCAGGTCCTCGATGGGCAATGATCGGCTGGGTCATCGCCTTGTAAATACGTTCAGGTACGGGTGTTGGACCGGGGAGGCGGAGACGATAGGGAAGTTGCTCAGACATAAGTTGAGGTTCTCCTTGGGCTAAAGGGCGGGAAAGCCGCCATGTTCGCGAAAGCAGGGCACCAGCCCGCCGGCCATTACGATCGAACGCACGACCGGCGACAATGGGTCGGCTGTGAGTTCCTGGTTTTTGGATTCGTTCCGCACATTAAATTCCGTGTTGAGATGGATGGAAAGAGTATCGCCTTCTGCGATCTGATCCGTATCGCAGATTACGGGCAGCAGGCCGTTATTGATGGCGTTGCGGAAATAGGTCCTGGAAAAACTCTTCGCCAGCACGGCGTGGATACCTGCGCCAATAACCACGGTTGCGGCAACTTCCATAGCCGATCCACAACCGAAATTCTTGCCCGCGACTAACAGGTCCCCGGGTTTCACGCTGGCGGCGAAATCGGGGTCCAGCGACTCCAGCAAATATGCACGCAGTACTTCCGGGTCCAGGCTATCTCGCTTGCGGCGCGATGAAATGATGTAGTCAGTGTTGATGTCGTCGCCCAAAATCCTGGCGCGGCCTTGAATGGCGATTTCACTCATCAGGTCACATCCCTTGGATCGGTAATTCTGCCACTAAGAGCCGCCGCTGCACAGCTCGCGGGAGACGCGAGATAAATGGAAGCATTGGCGTTGCCCATGCGGCCTTTAAAGTTGCGGTTTGCGGTCGAAATTACATTGACGCCATCACCGGGAATGGCGCCACAAGTGCCGCAGCATGAGCCGCACCCGGCTGTTTGAACGATACCCCCCATGCCGATGAATTCAGCAAGAGAACCATCACTGCTTACGTCTTTCAAAATGCTGCGGGAAGCCGGGGTAAAAATCGCCTGCGTGCCAGACGCGATACCAGAGCCGGTTCGTAAAATCTCAAGCGCCTCGTGAAGATCGCTGGTGCGCCCGCCAGCACAGGTGCCGATATACACCATGTGAATTGGCACTTCGTCCACATCGGTAATCGGCACAACATTATCGACGCGGTGGGGCATGGCAATCTGTGGCGCAATGCCGGAGAGATCAAGCGTTACCATGCGGGAATAGACTGCATCGCTGTCGGCGCCGGTTGGGTCTCCACTTTCCGCGGTCCGCTCCTCTAGATAGGACGTGGTCACTTCGTCTGAAGGGAAGATGCCGCATTTGGCACCCATTTCAACTGAGAGATTGGCGAGTAGTGCGCGGTCATCGACAGTCATGGATTTCACGGCGGGTCCATCAAACTCCAGGGCCTGATAGGCCGCGCCATCTGCACGCAACTTGCCAACCAGTGCGAGTGCCACATCTTTCGTGTGAACCCTGTCGGTGAGTGCTCCCTTCAATTCGACATGGATTGTTTCAGGCACGCGGAGCCAAATTTTCCCTGAAATCATCGCCGCGGCAAGATCGGATGAACCCACACCCGTCGCAAACGCATTGAGGCCCCCGCAGGTTACTGTATGGCTGTCGGCGCCGATGATGAGACTGCCGGGAAGCGCGCGTCCCGTCTCCAGTGCCAGCTGATGGCCAATGCCGTCGCCAACTTTGTAAACGGTGATGTTGCGCGGCCCGCAAAACTCCCTGATCTGGTCATGAAGTGTTGCTGTTTGCCGGTTCGGTGCGGGCGAATAGTGATCCAGTGCAACCACGATACGCTCAGGATTGGTGATCTCCTCAGCGCCCATGCGCTCGAAATAGTCAATCGTCATCGGCATCGAGCCGTCCGTGGCCATCAAGTGATCGAGTGTACAAACCACCACGTCTCCGGCCCGGGCATCTGCACCGGATTTGGCAGAGAGAATTTTCTCGGCAATTGTTTTGCCGAGTGTTTTTGAGGGAGTTTGGCTCATGCTATCAGGCTTGACTACTTGACCTTGTGCTGGCCGGTGCGTTCATGAAATGCGATTTCCAGGTGCACTAAAAATGCCTTGCGGACATGGTTTTGCGCAGCTGTGTCTGCTGCATCCGGGTCTCTGTTCTTGATCGCTTCGACGATCTGCCGATGCTCCTCATAAAGTTTGGCCGGCCGGCCTGCCGGAATATATTTTGCGCCCTGCAACATGGACATGGAATCTGACAGGGAATCAAGCGCACGTATCAGGAAGCGGTTGTGGGCTGCGGCATAGATGGATTTATGGAGTTCCCAGTTAATCTGGTTGAACTCATGAATTTCGTCATTAACAACCCGCGTCTGCTCCAAAATATATTCCATTGCCTGTATTTCGGAATCGGTCGCGTGCTGTGCGGCAAGACGCGATGCGAATCCTTCCATGAATTGGCGCATCGCATATAGCTCGGCAACTTCCTGACGGTCCAAGGCGGCAACAACAACGCCGCGTTGTGGTTCGAATTTCAGCAATCCTTCCGATTGGAGCCGCCGGAATGCTTCGCGTACGGGAGTTCGGCTAACGCCCAGTTGCGCGGTAACATCCGATTCCCGAAGCCGTTCGCCTGCCCGATAGGCGCCATCGAGTATGAAGCGCTTCACTTCCTGGTGGACATAATCTCCAAGAGGTTGATCGGAGTGTCTTTCCGATGTGTCATCCAGAATAGATTCAGTTTTTGAAGTCATGATTCCTTCACAGCTCCGGTTCAATGACCGGAATATTTGGGTGGTCGTTTCTCAGCAAAAGCACGCTGTCCTTCGATATAATCTTCGCTCTCGTAACAGGCTTCTACCACGGACCTGCATAGCTCCAGGTTGCGATGTTCCGGCGCTTTTTCGGCCTCATTCACAATGAGTTTGGCTGCTTTAACCGATAAGGGCGCATTTCTGGCAACATCACCGGCAAAGTTCTCGACGGCAGTTGAAAGTTCGTCTGTCGGGACTGCGTAATTAATCCAGCCCATGGCCAATGCTTCACTGGCGCTGTAGAGTTTTCCGGTAGCCAGAATTTCCTTTGCCCTGCGGGCACCCAGATGACGCACCAGGCGATCAACATCAGGCAGGGAATATCCGAGACCAAGCTTGGCTGGCGTGATGCCAAAGCGGGACTTGTCTGACGCAATCAGAACATCGCAATCCATGGCGACTTCTGCGCCGCCGCCGACACACACGCCATCTATCATGGCGATAGTGAGCTTGGGTAAGTTGACCAGAAGATCGAAAGCCCTGCGCATTGCATGGTCATAAGCCTTGCGTCCTTCTGTAGTGGATCGGTGCTCCCTGAATTCGGAAATGTCGGCCCCGGCGGAAAAGGCTTTACCGCCTGCGCCGCTTAACACCACAACACGCACCTCATTGTCCCGGGTGAATTCCTCCATGGCATCGCCGATACCGCACCACATGTCAAAGCCGATAGCGTTGCGTTTCTCAGGCTGATTCAGGATCAGATAGCCAATCCCGTCAGCCTTCTTCGAAATCAGTTTAGCTTGATCAGACGACACTTAGGTTTGCCTCTTGTGGCAATTGAAACCGGTGATCTCCGTCCTGGACGTTTCACCTTGGTTATAGTTCCAATTGACGGTCTTTGTTTGCAATTGTATACATTAGTAGCCATTGAAAAACAATGAGACCAATGGTTCAGAAATTGTTCGGATCGAAAGGCTGTCCAGAACAATAAGCCGCATAAAAAAACCGGACCGCCAGATCGGTATTTGACCCGTAATTTGGAAAAACATGAGGCAAAGCCTCAGAAAATGAAGAAAGTAGGGAGGAGACATCATGAAAATAAATGCAGTGGCATACACTGCCGCCCTTGCCACCGCCGTCGCGGCAGGCAGCTTCGCGGCGCAGGCCCAGGATATGAAATTCTTCCGGATTGCTTCAGGAAGCGCCGGTGGAACCTATTTCCCCATGGCCGGCCTTCTGGCCCAGGTTATTTCAAACCCGCCGGGTGCGCGCACATGCGCCAAGGGCGGCAACTGTGGCATGGAAGGCCTGGTGGCCATTGCCCAGTCAGCTCATGGATCTGTTGCCAACGTCAATTCGCTCAAGTCTGATCAGATTGAATCCGGCTTTGCCCAGTCCGACGTGACGTTCTGGGCCTATAACGGCACGGGCCCTTTTAAAGGCAAAGAGCCGCTTAAGAAGCTCTGCGTGCTTGGAAGCCTGTTCGCGGAGCATGTTCATGTGGTGGCAGGTGTTGATCGCAAGGTTAAATCCGTGATGGACCTGAAGGGTAAAAAGGTTGCCATGGGTTTGCCGGCATCGGGTGCACTGGTTGGCGCCCGTCTCGTGGTTGGCTCCTACGGTCTGGATGAAAAGAAAGATTTCACGCCAGAATATGTGAAGTCGAAAACAGGCGCTGACAAGATCCGTGATGGCCATCTCGATGCCTTCATTACTGTAACGGGATATCCCAATGCTTCCGTCACAGAAATGGCTTCAACCCAGGGTGCGAAGCTCGTCCCCGTTGAAGGAGCAGCGCGGG
This sequence comes from Hyphomicrobiales bacterium, assembly GCA_021775555.1. Classification (GTDB taxonomy): domain Bacteria; phylum Pseudomonadota; class Alphaproteobacteria; order Rhizobiales; family Methyloligellaceae; genus UBA2767. The sequence goes on from JAJFHP010000067.1 coordinate 6,008, forward strand.
ATGCTCTCATAAAGAAAGCGCCTTTCTATTCCGCTGATGTGATTCCGGGTGGCACTTATAAAGGCAATCCGAAGGACACCCAGACCGTGACCGTGAGTGCACTGTGGGTGTCACGCAACAATCTGCCAGCCGATCTTCACTATGGCGTCGTCAAGGGTTTGTTCGGCAACAAGAAGGCCGCCAAGATTTTGTCCAACGGCCACGCCAAGGGCAAATCGATTACCCTTAAAACGCACAATGTTGGTGTGCCGATTCCTTATTGCGAGGGTGCTGCTAAATTCTACAAAGAAGCCGGCGTCTACCAAAAATAGGAACGCCAGCTATCCATAATCGAATTGGCAAGACCGGGGGCGGAAAGCCGCCTCCGGTCAATTTCTTTGCGCATATTTCGCCGTTGGGGGCGCTTGATGGCTAAGATTGAACTCAAATCAGCCGCTGAAATCGAAGAACTCGAACAGCGATACGACCCTGAAATGGCGTTTCGCCACAACTTTGGCATGACCAAGTGGCTGGTCGTTGCACTCCTGTTTCTGCTCTCCTTATTTCATTACTACACAGCCGGATTCGGCGTGCTCGAGCACCATTGGCACGTTGGTGTTCATCTCGCATTCGTCCTTGGTCTGATCCTTCTCGTCTATACAGCGCATAGCACCAAAGATATTCCCGCATCGATCGCGGAGGAACCTTCGGAGCTGCAAATTGGCTGGCCCGATGTGACCAAAGCGGCAGCGGCGTCAATCTTCATTGCCGGTATGCTGGGCAATGCTGTCGGTGCTGTGGTTTTCATGGGATTTATGGTGGTGGTTCACGTCAGCCGGCGGCATATAGCGCGCAATGGCCTGCATGGTGGCCGAACAGTGGATCATGTATTTGCTGGTGTTGTTGGCGTCTTTTTCCTGCTTGTTGTTGGTCAGTATTTTGGAGTTTTCGGCAAAAGCTTTTGGGGGCAATTCGGCGACCCGCCGGCAATCCGCCTGAACATGGCGATGATGGTTCTGGCCCTTGTCTTTGAATCGCGGCGGCGCGTGCCGGTTGTCCTTCTGCTGTTTGCGGCTGCCGCCTACTATTATAGCGGCGGCCTTGGTGGCATCGGGCTCGCCAATGACGGTCTGGTGCTGGTGTTGGTCACGAGTGCGCTTGCCTTCGCAATCACCCTTGAACCCATTGTGCGCAATCTGCCGGTGCTCAGCCCGGCAGATCTCAAAGAAGCCGAAGCCAAACGTGGTGGCGGTGTCCCCGCTTATGACTGGTTCCTTTTCGTCATCGTTGCCATTTCGTCGATGTATGTCGCTGTCACATATGACGGTTTTTTCGGGGTTATGGATGAGCTCAATTTCCGGATCGGCGACCCGACCGGGCTGGATCTGCTCATGGGAACAGCAATGGTCCTCATTGTTGTTGAGGCTGCGCGCCGTACCTCCGGAATTGCGCTTCCCATCATCACCAATCTGTTTGTCATGTATGCGTTGTTCGGGAACTATTTCTCCTATCCGATGGTGCATCCCGGCACGACCTGGCCGGCCTTGATTGATCACCTCTATCTCAAAGGGGAAGGCGTGACAGGGCGACCAGTGTTCGTCATCGCCACATATGTTTTCCATTTTGTGTTGTTTGGCATGGTCGCGTTGCGCGTCGGACTTGGACAATTATTCATCGACATCGCTCATTGCGTGGCCGGGAAATATGCCGGAGGCCCGGCCAAGGTGTCCGTGCTTGCTTCAGGGATGATGGGAATGATTTCCGGCTCGTCCATCGCCAACACGGTGATGACCGGGTCACTCACCATCCCCACCATGAAACGCGTTGGCTACAAGCCGCATTTTGCCGCGGCCGTTGAGGCTGCGGCTTCGACCGGGGGGCAGATCACGCCGCCGATCATGGGTTCAGCCGCGTTTCTCATGATCGAATTTCTGGAAATCCCGCTAAGGGATATCATCCTTGCGGCCATCGTACCGGCCTCGATGCACTATCTGGGCGTCATGGTCATGGTGCATTTCGAAGCCAAGAAGCTGGGTTTGCGCGGGCTTCGCCCGGACGAGATGCCGGTGTGGCGTGAGGTCCTAGCAAAGCGGTGGCTTACACTCATTCCGTTCTTCCTGATCATCTACATGATCTTCGTCGGGCATACGCCCTATTGGGCCGCGTTCTGGTCGATAACCGCTGCTTTAGCGATGGGTTTTGGCAACGCCTTTCTCAGGTGGTTTCTCAAGACCACCATGGACATTCCGGAAGAAGTGACGGGCCGGCATCTCGGCTGTGACCCCATCAACTTGAAAGGATTTGTCGACGCTTTCCAGATGGGTGGTAAATATGCGCTGTCGGTTGGCGCTGCCGCAGCGACTGTGGGGATCATCATTGGCGTTTTGACAGTGACCGGGACGCCGTTCAACATCGCCACAATGGTCAACAATTTCGCCAGTGAGGCAGGCCAGGTGATCGCCAGTATGGACGTCACAGGAATGTTGGATGTGCGCAGTGTGACATTGTTCCTGACGCTGATCTTTGTTGCCATATCTTGCATCATCATGGGCGCTGGCCTGCCAACGACGGCGACATATCTTGTTCTCGCCACCATGGCGACGCCAGCCCTGGCAGTGCTCGGTGTGGATGCCCTTCAAACTCATTTCTTCGTCTTTTATTACGGTGTTCTGGCCGATATCACGCCGCCTGTAGCGCTAGCCGCTTATGCGGGAGCGACGATTGCCGGGGCCAATCTGATGGAAACCGGAAATGCCGCCTTCAGGCTGGGTGCGGCCAAAGCATTGGTGCCGTTTGTCTTCATGTATGCCCCGACCATGTTGCTGGTAATCGGTGACTTTGACTTGTACGAGTTCGCGGTGGCCTTTATCGGGTGTGCGCTTGGTGTGGTCATGATGGGGGCGGCGCTGACAGGCTATGTTGTCGCCAATATGAGCATGTGGCAGCGCTTGCTCCTGGGAGCAGCAGCAATCCTGGTTATAGCGCCCGGCGTGCAGTCAGGGCTGGTAGGCGCGGCCATGGCTTTCCCTATAGTTTTGCTCCAGTTTACTGCTTGGAAAAGTGGTCGTCGGGAAAACGAGAGGGCTCACACCTCGAGTGAATAGATCAACGGTTCACCCGCGAATGCCACCGCTGAGGGGTACTAACCTGCTTTCGGACGTCAATTTCCGTGCATGATCACTGGCTCATTTTCACCCAGGAATGTGCTTCGGGAAAGCAGAGTGTCCGGTGGACGCTCGTCCAACACGTGGACGCATTTTCGGAATTCTCCTAGCCGGTACTCCAGGCCCTGGGCTTCTTCATTCCAGCGATCCGGCACGCCTGCTGAGGATATCCATATGGGAAAAGCTTAAACAACCGGTTGCGGTCCGCGCCCATGGATTTGGTCACGAACCTGACGGTCCAGCTTACGTCAGGTGCGACCTGGTGGTCCTCCCAGTAGTCGCGCATAGTTCGTATGATAACCCAATGCTCGTCGGTAAGCGTGATGCTCTCTTCCGCAGCGAACCTTTCGGCGATCTGCTCGGTCCAATCGGCTGGATCAACCAGATAGCCGTCAAGGTCAATATTGGGCACCTTCGTCAAATCAGGGCTCACTCTTAAGCTCTATCCCCAGGCTCGATCCAGTCGTCATAGGTCGCATTTTCCCGGGGTTTAATACACGTCCTCGCGTGTATTGAAGACGTTGAATTTTCCTGTCGGGGTCACCAGACGCTTGTCCTTGATCACCGCCTTTTTCTTAAGCGTCTTGTCGTCAACAACCACGATTGCCGACACCTGGTCCTTGGCATTCCAGACGGAGAACCAGATCTCGTCTCCCGCTTTGTTGAACTCGCCCTGTACGACACGGCGCGCGCCTTCCGAGATACCGGACCATTCACCAATCGGCAGAACCTTGTATTGAGGCTCTTTCTTGACAAGGTCGGAAATCTTGAACACCGCTACTGAAGATGAAATTTCGGCTTCAGGGTTTAGCGGTGTATCCACGTAAAGATGCTTCGATTTCGGATGGCTCTTTATGAACAGCGAACCACCACCCTGACCTTCCAGCGACTGAACGACTTTCCAGGCTTGTTTGGGATGTTTTTCAGGATCGGTACCGATCAATGCAATGGTTTCATCCCCCAAGTGACTGGTTGCCCAGACAGGGCCAAACTTGGGGTGGATGATGTTGGCGCCACGGCCTGGATGCGGTGTGGTGCCCGTTTCCACTATGCCAGCAAGCTTGTTTTCCTTGGTGTCTACGATTGCAATTTTGTTGCGAGCGTTTGCCGCCACGAGGAAATACCTTCCCGAAGCATCAAAACCACCGTCGTGCAGGAAACGTTCCGCTGCAATCGTCGTCACTTTGAGATTATCCAGATCCTCATAGTTCACGAGCAGGATTTTCCCGGTCTCTTTGACGTTGACGACGAACTCCGGGTGATAGTGAGACGACACAATGGCGGCGACTCGAGGCTCTGGATGATATTCCTGGGTATCGTATGTCATGCCACGCGTGGACACGATCTTCTTCGGCTTCAGCGTCAGGCCATCCATGATTACAAATTGCGGCGGCCAGTAAGCGCCGGCAATGGCATATTTGTCCTCCCAGCCTTTCATCTTTGAAGTCTCGACGGAGCGCGCCTCGGAGCCGATTTTAACCTCAGCAACCGGCGTTGGCTCTTTCATCCACAAGTCGATCAGCACGATCTTTGCATCACGGCCGATGGTAAACAGGTAGCGGCCGGATGCGGATACACGCGTAATATGGACCGCGTAACCAGTCTTGATGACCTTCACGATCTTTTTCGATGCACCGTCAATCAGGGCTATTTCACCTGAATCCCGGAGCGTTACCGCGAACAGATTGTCAATATCAAGATCATTCATTTTCTTGGTTGGCCGCTTATTGACGGCAACATGCACTTTCCATGAGGCGCGTGCCTCGGGCATGCCAAATTCCGGTGGCTGCGGCGGGTCGATAAGAAGATATCGCGCCATGATGTCGATTTGTTCTTTCGTCAAGTCGCCCGACGTACCCCAGTTCGGCATGCCTCCAGGTGATCCATAGGTTATAAAATCGTTCAGGGTTTCGTAGCCCAGTTCACGGGTGATGTCGGTTGTAAGCGCCTTGCCCGTTGCGCCTTTGCGAAGCACGCCGTGGCAGCCCGCGCAGCGTTGGAAATAGATTTTGTTTGCCTGGCTGTACTCATCCGCCGATATGACGGGATCACCTGGTTTGCGGCCAGGAATCTCCACGCCAAGGTCCCGCAGAACATCAAGGCTGGGCTGATATTGCCCGCCAGGAGAGGTCTTGTGTTTCTTGATGTCTGCTTTCTTGGGCGATTGAGCTAAGGCCGTACCGGGCTGGATGCCGGTGACAGCGAGTGCCAATACCATGCCACCGAGAATAACGGCACGATTGTACAGCGTGGTCATAATATGCTTCCCCCTTTGAGAATCCCGCGTGGAATCTACGTCAGGGTGGCGGGGAGAAATATGACATACATCAAGTAAGTGCGTTTTTGTTTCCCTAAGAGGCGCGCAGTTGATCGAAATCAAGTTGAAGCTTGGCAAGGACACATAAAACGATACGACTATGAGACCCGCTGGGGCAGACTGGGATTACTTAGCAAGCTTCTTGCTCGCTTTTTGTCGTTTTGTGATCCTGGCTGCCGCATGTGTTGTTCTGCCGTTCTCTCCTTCCCATTCTTCCATGCTCGACACGACGGAAGTCGCGGCCCTCTTTGGCAAAGAAGGAAAGAACATTGCTATCCAGGCGGTTGAAGGCGATCCTCCTGCCGCTGCGGTCGCCAGGCATGGCAGGCTGTTCGGTTATGTTTTTTCCACCCAGGCAGTTTCGGGATCGGTCGGTTATTCGGGCCAGCCGATCGATATTCTTGTCGCCCTGACGCTTGATGGCAAGATTGCGGGTGCGCGCATCGTTGCGCATCAGGAACCGATACTCGTCATTGGCATTACGACCGAGGATCTAAATTCCTATGTGTCCAGCTTTGCCGGACTTGATATCCGGCAATCCTCAATGATCCGCAAGGTGGAGGGCAAGGACACCGGCGTGCCCGACGTCGTTGTGGGGGCAAGCGTTTCCAGCGCGGTAATACGTGACGCCATTTTCCGGTCCGCACGGGTTGTTGCACGATCACGCGGGCTGCTGGACAGCCCCGATAACATGCGCCGTTTGAACAGAACGGCTTTCGCCGCCATGAGGTGGGAGCAACTGATCTCCAGGGGCGCCGTCTCCAGACGGATCATCACACGCGGTGAGGCAGCAACCGAACTCGGAGAGGCGATCGAAGATCCAACAGGAATATATGTTGACTTCAATACAGCACTTCTAACTCCACCCATGATCGGTCAGAACATTCTCGGCCAGCAGGTTTATGAGAACCTCTTCGCTGAGATGGGCGCTCAAGACAATGCCGTTCTCATCGCCGCAAACGGCCTTTATTCCTTTAAAGGCACAGCCTGGAAGCGCTCCGGTGTTTTCGATCGTATCGAGTTGGTCCAGGGCACGAAAACGATCCGGCTCAGCAAGGAGAATTATCGCTTCGTCGAACGCCTGAAAGCAGAAGGAGCACCGCCGTTCCGGGAAATCGCGGTCTTTAAAATCCCATCGGGCACGGGCTTCGATCCACTGATGGCATGGCGTTTGAATTTACTGGTGTCACAGGAAATAGAGGGAGGTGGTGTGCGCATCACCAGATTTCCGCTTGATTACCGGCTTTCGGATCACTTTATCCTTGATGCCAGCGATACTGCACAGACGAAGCGGGGCCGTCCCGAGCCCGCAGTATGGGAGGAAATCTGGCGGGCTCGCATGGGTGAGATCGTCGTCCTTGCGGCCATGCTTTTTGTGTTGAGTTGCATATTGATTTTCCAGGATGCGCTGGCCCGACGGCTGCGGCTCTACATTGGCGTACGCACGGTCTTCCTCGCATTCACGCTGCTGTTCATTGGCTTTTATGCTGGTGCCCAGCTCTCGGTCGTGAATGTCATCACCTTCGCCCATGCATTCCTGACCGGTTTCAAGTGGGAGCTGTTCCTGCTTAATCCACTCATTTTCCTTCTGTGGAGTTTTGTTGCCGTGGCGATGCTGTTCTGGGGGCGCGGCGTTTTCTGTGGCTGGCTTTGTCCGTTTGGCGCCCTTCAGGAATTTACAAACATGGCCGCAAAACGTCTCAAACTGCCGCAGATTGAGGTGCCCTGGGCGCTGCATGAACGGTTGTGGCCCATCAAATACATCCTGTTCCTGGGAATTGTCGCTGCTTCTTTGCAGTCACTGACATGGGCATTCGAACTCGCGGAAATTGAACCGTTCAAAACAGCGATTATCCTGAAGTTTGTCCGGCCCTGGCCATTCGGGCTCTATGTGCTGGCACTTCTTGCCGCTGGTCTGTTTATTGAGCGATTTTTCTGCCGGTATCTGTGCCCACTCGGCGCAGCCCTGGCGATTCCTGCACGGATGCACATGTTCGAGTGGCTGAAACGTCGCCGTGAGTGCGGCAGTGAATGCAAGATTTGCGCGACACGCTGCACGGTTCAGGCCATTCACCCTATGGGTGCAATCAATCCCAACGAGTGCATCCACTGTTTGCGCTGCCAGTCCAATTACTATGATGCGAACACCTGTCTGACACTCAAGAGGCGGCTTGCAAGACGTGGCACAGCGAAACCGGCAAGTTCAGCTGTAGAGAGGGGCAAAGATGCAAAATAGCACTGGAGGCATCACCCGCAGGCGCGCTTTGACCATTGTGGCCGCAACCGCGGCAACCGCAGTACTACCGATACCCGGCTCCAGTAGCACGGCGCGTAACATTGAGTGGACAGGAACGGCTCTTGGCGCCGACGCGAAGCTCATTCTTTGCAGCGATGACGAAGCAAGGTCTCGTGCCGCCATCGCCGATTGCCTGGCCGAGGTCGAGCGTCTGGAAAATATCTTTAGCCTGTACCGGAAAGGGTCTGAGATCACGCGCCTGAATGCGGCGGGTCATCTTGCAGCACCTTCACACGATATGCGGTTGCTGCTCGCGACGAGCCAGACCATGAGTGAGCTGACAGAAGGGCTTTACGATCCCACAGTGCAGCCTGTCTGGGAACTCTATGCGGACTGGTTCACATCCAATCCAGGACAAGACGGCCCGCCTGCCGCGTTGGTCAGCCAAGCGCTTGAACGCGTGGGATATCATCGTATGGATATCCGAGCGGATTTTGTGAAGCTGCCGCCAAACGGGCGTCTTACACTCAACGGCATCGCGCAAGGCTATATCACCGACCGGATCGCCGATCTCCTGCGAACGCGAGGTTGGACACATGTTCTGGTGAACATGGGTGAATTGCGGGCGCTTGGCTCAAATAGCGATGGTCAATCGTGGAAAATTTTGCTTCGCGAGGCCAACAAGGGCATATCACTCACCAACAGATCGCTGGCAACATCAGCAGGTGAAGCCTCAACATTTAGTGACAACCCAGCAGTCTCTCACTTGATTAATCCGGGAACCGGCCGCTCACCACACCAGTTCCGGAGCCTCTCGGTTGGCCACAAATCTGCGACAGTGGCCGATGCGCTTTCAACCGGCCTGTATGCTGCAACTCCCCAACATATATCGCGCATTGCCGCCCGGATACCCGGCGTTCGTGTTTGGGCATTGGATGCAGGGGGAGAGATGCGTACTTTTGGTGAAGAGGTCCGCTAAGTGCCTAAAGTGGATAAATTACCCCACTCTTTTGGTCTCGATTTGGTGTTTCCATGCTCCGGGTATAATCTGACGTATTGATTGTACGCGTCTGAAGCAATCCTTGGGAGGGGACAATGCTCAGATCAATCGTCACTGAATTGGGAGATGTCCTATGAAATCATTCATAAAGGTAGCACTTGTTTTTGTGGCAATCGTTGGATTCGCTAGCCTGACTGGTCCATCAACACAGTCATCGGCGGCATCATATGACTTACAGGCGTTGTCAAATGTGATACCCGCTCTCAAACTGGACAACAGGCATTCAAGCCCGGTTATCCAGCACGGAACGCATCTGTGCTCTGCGCCTTCACATTGCGGTACTGGTCATTTGTGCTGCTCTGGCCACTGCAAGGCTGTTAGCACCTGTGGTTAGGACTGCCGGATCTACTGTTGCATAAGACAGGCTTCGTCCCTGTGATAGAACGTCCTGTTACTTGCTAACGAAGCAGGTGACTCTGTGCGAGCCGCCTGAAGCTAGGTTTTTGCGCGACTAATTCTCATTTTCATCTCCATTTAGCCGCCGACTCTTTGATTAAGATGTTCGTCAGGCGTAGGGTTCGGTCGAATATTAAGTCGTGTACACAATTATGGACTTCGGCCAAACCGATATTCTGAGTGGTAAAAAGGGTCTTTTGATTGTCAGGCATGAATGCATATACTGGTATGCACGGGAGATGGCGATGAAGCGGATACTTTTATTCTGTCTGGCAGTGTTGATCGGCGCGGTGGGGGTGCCCTCTGCGCAGGCGGCGGAGCCCGGGTGCAAAAAATACAAGGTGAACGCACCAATTCTGTATGTGCACAGGAATATCGGCCAGTCGGGTGATTATCTCGGTCAAATTGAGAGTGGGACTGTTGCCTGCATTTCACACCAAGTAAATACCGACAATCAGCAGTGGGGCTTTATCACGCACAAACAGCAGGCGAGTGGTCAAAATGAGCCGGTAAATGGCTGGATACGCCTCGAATTCATGACGCTTCAGTCGCAGGCCGGGGCCGCACCGCCAGCCTCCAGTCCGGTAGTTCAGCAAACACCGCCCCCTCAGGTTGCGGCCGCACCGCCAGCCCCCACCCCGGCGGTTCAGCCAGCCCGGCCCCCTGCACCCCAGCTTGCCGGCAATCGCCCGAATGCTATTGCACCTTCCTGCCCGCCGGGTTTTGTCCTCACCGCTGGCCAGTGCAAGAGACCCGCGGTCACTGCTCCAGCACCCTCATGTCCGGCAGGGTTTGTTTTCTCACAAGGGAAGTGCGTTGCCTCCTCGGCACGGCCATCGGCTGGTAGCAATGTTGCCATCGCACCTGCTGGCACCTCTCCGGCAGGCGCTGGCAGCCTCCAGCAACAGCTCAACCCCAGGGATCTGACGATCGCAATTCAACAGGAACTGACGCGGCTTGGCTGCAATCCTGGCCCGGCTGATGGCGATTGGGGGCGGCGCACGGTCAACGCGATCACGGCGTTCAACCGGCAAACCAATCTCAGCCTGGATGCTGGAAAGCCCGGCGAGAACACGCTCCCGGTGCTCAAATCAACAGCCGGCGCGATTTGTACTTCATCGTCACCACAGGTGAAGCCGGTCAGCACGGGATATACGGCACCCAAGAAGAAAACGCCAAAGACTGTCAAAAAGAAGGCACCGCCCAAGAAAAAGGTCAAAACCTACCGGGGCGGAGAGGGCGCGCGCCTGGACTGCGAAAGTGGCCGGAAGGTCACCAACGAATGTTTTTGAGTTTTGAAGACCGGACCTTGACCAAGTATCCTGTTTCAGATGGCCTCTTCCAGCCAGGCGATGAATGACGCCGCGTAACTGCGCGGAACCGAAACGTCATAAGGACCAGCAGCCTCACGCCGACTGATCAGCACCGGTATATGCTCAATTACCGTATGCGCGGCGCCTTTGACAGGCAGGGCATCAAAATCCAGCGGTGAGCCCTTGGCCAGAACCTCTATAGTGCGCGGCCCTTCAATGCGCAGTACAACACGGCCATGGCTCTGGTCGAACAGAGACGCTGTTTCGCCGATCATCCGGCCAAGCACTGTTTCCACGCCCTGCGCGTCATGCTGCTCCGAGAAAACCCAAAATTCGTCCGGGCCGGTGGCGCAGATGAGCAGCCCGTCATCCTCCATGATTTCAAGGGACCGAGACGCTTCGCCCTTGCGCAATATCACCTGGAATTGCGTCATGCCGGGCACCTCCCGGACGCTCAGTCCCGACTGCGGGGCAGGTGGAAGCTGCCCTTCGAGCGGGCTGTGGGGCATTGGAAAATCAGCCACGCATCTTCTCCCCATCGGGGTCGGAAAAGACCGGGCCAACCACCTCGACAGAAACGCTTTCATCATGGAGTGGTGAGACCACTTGCAGAGTTTCTCCGTGGCGCTCACGGCCATTTCTGAGCATGGCAAGGCCTATAAAATGATCACAGGTCGGGCTGTAAACGGAAGTTGAGATGTGCCCATGGGAGACATCAACACCCGTTACCCCGATGTCTTTCACAAGGTGCGCGCCCATGCGGAATGTTTCATCTGACCGGACAGGTTTTAAACCCACAAGCTGGAGACGGTCTTGTCCTTCAAGTCCACTGCGACTCGCCATCCAGCGGCCGATAAAATTTTTTCTGACGGACATCATACCCCCGAGGCCCAGATCGGCGGCAGTGGTGCGTCCATCCAGTTCCGGCCCTGCCACATGCCCTTTTTCGGTGCGCATCACGGTCATGGCCTCGGTGCCGTAGGCCGTAATGCCATCGGACTCGCCAGCCGCCATGATGGCTTCCCAAACGTCAGCACCATAGCCCGCCGGCGTATAAACCTCATAAGCCAGCTCGCCGGAAAAACTGATGCGGAAAACCCTTACGGGTGCCCCCCCAATTGTTCCCTCGCCAACCGCCATGAAAGGGAAGGCGTGATTTTCAAGGTGGAGCCCGTTAACAGCGCGCGCCAGCACGTCGCGCGCTTTCGGGCCTGCTACGGCCATCGCCGCCCACGTCTCGCTAACCGTGCAGAACTGCACATCAAGATGGGGCCAGTGAACCTGGTGGCAGAACTCCATATGCTGCATGACAGCTGATGCGTTGGCGGTCGTGACTGTGATGAAATAGTGACTTTCTCCAAGGCGCGACACGGTACCGTCATCGAACACCATCCCGTCTTCGCGCAGCATCACGCCGTAGCGCGCGCGGTGCACCTTCATCTTTGAAAAAGCGTTGATGTAAAGCCGGTCTAGAAAGTTTCCAGCGTCCGGTCCCTTGAGTTCGATCTTGCCAAGGGTCGAGACATCCACCATGCCGATGGAGGATCGCACGGCAAGCACTTCGCGTTTGACCGCGGCTGCAAAATCCTCGTCCTCTCGCGGATAAAAATAGGGCCGCAGCCAGAGGCCGGCCTGCGTGAACACAGCTCCGTGGTTTTCATGCCAGAGATGCATGGCGCTACGGCGGATGGGGCGGAACGCACTGCCGCGTGCTTGGCCAGCAATTGCGCCGAATGCCGCGGGCGCGGTGAGAGGACGGAATGTGGTGGTGCCGGTTTCAGAAATGGGGCGCCCCTGCAATTGGCTGAGTATCCCCAATGCATTTACGTTGGCGAGTTTGCCCTGGTCGGTCGCCATTCCGAGCGTCGTGTAGCGCTTGGCATGCTCGGCGTGGCCAAAGCCTTCGCGCGTGGCCAACTCCAGGTCAGCAACCGTCACGTCATTCTGGAGATCAACAAAGGACCCGTCAGCCCTGGACATCGCCGAAGGTACCCGCCAAAGCGGTTCAATATGATAAGCGGGCAGATCGTCTGCTTTCGGCAGGTTGGTCTTCCCGGGGATGCCATGTCCGCAAGCCTCTGCCGCTGCCTTGCCGGCTTTGGAGCCCTCGCGCAGGGTCTCGTTTAAATCGAAGGTTGCCGCTGCCCCGCCGGCCGCACGGGCTTCATCGCCGGGCTCCTTCATGACAAAGGATGTGCTTGCCTCGTCCCATTCGGGCCTGTGCCCGACGTGGGACAGCAGATGCAGGGATGGCGTCCACCCACCCGATACACAGACAAGATCACAGGCAATCTCAGTGCCCGAGGGGGCAAGCGTGACTCTGCCGACATGAGAGCGGCCTTTGACCTTGGATATATATTGTTCGAAATGCATCTCCACGGACGCTGGCAAAACGCCTCGCGAATGGACCTTTTCCTTGGCCCGGCTATCGACAAGCGTGACGTTCGCCCCCGCCTGGCTCAGGTCGCGGGCCGTGCGGTAGGCATCATCATTGTTGGTGAAAACAACCACGTTGCGTCCGGGAAGGACCCCATAGCGGTTCACGTAAACCCGCGCGGCCCCTGCGAGCATCACGCCGGGGCGATCATTCCCGGCAAAGACGAGTGGTCGCTCTATGGCGCCGGCAGCGTTGATGAGTTGCCTCGTCTGGATGGTCCAGCCACGCTGGCGTGGCAGGGCACTGTCGGGGCTGAGATGATCTCCAACCCGTTCAACCGCACCAAAGGTCATGCCATCATAGCGTCCGTAAACAGTTGTACGTGACAGTATGCAGACATTCTCCATGGCTCTTAATTCGTCTGCCATGCCGGCAGCCCATGCTGCGCCGGACTTGCCATCAACCTTGTCGGCTTCGCCAGTGAGATGCCCGCCGGGCAGGGGTTGTTCGTCAACCAGAAGCACATTAACCCCGGCCCGGGCAGCCTCGCGTGTCGCCATCAATCCTGCTGGCCCCGCGCCGACCACGAGCACGTCGCATTGGGTGTGAGCCGTCTCGTACCGGTCCGGATCGCTCTCATTGGCGAGCGTGCCAAGACCCGCGGCGCGACGGATCATGGGCTCGTACAGCCGGTACCAGAAAGAACGCGGCCACATGAAGGTCTTGTAGTAGAAGCCCGCCGGGAAAAACGGCTTCAGCAACGAGTTGACCGAAAGCAGGTCGAATTTGAGCGATGGCCATCGGTTCTGACTGCGCGCTTTCAGGCCGTCATAAACCTCCACCATCGTGGCTGGGGTGTTGGGTTCCGTACGTCCGCCATTGCCGAGAGTTACCAGCGCGTTCGGCTCTTCAGCCCCTGCTGTGTAGATGCCGCGCGGGCGGTGATATTTGAAACTGCGCCCTGTCAGGTGAATGCCGTTTGCGAGCAGGGCGGAGGCCAGTGTGTCGCCGGGATGGGCCTTAAACTTGCGGCCATCGAAGGTGAAGCTAATGACTTGCGTCCGGTCGACCAGGCCACCTTCCGGCAATCTGTTGGTTTGGCGGCTCATGAAGTTGCACCGCCTGGTTGAGGTTTGGCCAAAACGGCCCGGGAAATTTCATGACTCCGCGTATCACGCGTCACCATGAGCCATGACCGGCAACCGCCTGAATGATGCCAGTACTCTGTGTGCTTTCCTGCCGGGTTGTCCCGCAAATACACATAATCCACCCATTCTTCAGGGCTGGCCTTCTCCGGGTTTTTAGGGCGTGCCTTGCTGGCATCACCGCCATAAGTGAATTCGCTCAAGGGTCTGTCGCCGCACCAGGGGCAGGGGATTCGCATCTCTCACCGTCCTCCTAATGCGTTCCAGGAAGCGGACCAGTGCCGCTTTCATTGATGACAAGACCCGTCTCGAAGCGCTCCAGCAAGTAACTGGAAGCGAGTGGGTGAGGTTCGCCGTTGGCAATGAGATGAGCGTAGGTCCAGCCCGATGCGGGCGTCGCCTTGAACCCTCCGTAACACCAACCGCCATTGAAGAAGAGGCCCTTCACAGGTGTCTTGGTAATGATGGGGCTGCCGTCCATGGTCATGTCATTGATGCCGCCCCAATGGCGCAGCAATCGAAGGCGGCTCATGCAGGGCATGAAGGAAACCGCGCTGGCAGCAACATTTTCCACCACTGCCATGTTGCCCCGCTGGGCATAGCTGTTATAGCCGTCGAGATCTCCATTGAAGACCAGTCCGCCCTTGTCAGACTGGACAATGGAAAAATGCGCCGCGCCGAAACTGACCACCGTATCGAGCACGGGCTTTATGGCTTCGGTGACAAAGCATTGCAGCACATGGCTCTCGATGGGCAGGCGCAGGCCGGCCATTTGTCCGACAAGACTCGAGCGTCCGGCGACCACGATGCCGACCTTCTTCGCCGCGATTGACCCGCGCGAGGTCTCGACGCCGCGCACACGGTCTTTCTCGATGCGAAATCCCGTCACCTCGCAATTCTGAATGATGTCGACACCATGAGCGTCCGCGCCGCGGGCAAAGCCCCATGCGACCGCATCATGGCGCACGCTCCCGCCCCGAGGTTGAAGCATTCCGCCGAGCACCGGAAAACGCGCGGTTGGGGAACAATCGATGGCGGGGGCCAGCTTCTTCACGCCGGCCGTGTCGAGTAGAACGGCATCAACGCCGTTCAGGCGCAGGGCATTGCCGCGCCTGATGGCTGCGTCACGCTGGGCGGGAGTGTGAAACACCACCAGTGCTCCGCGCTGGGAGAGCATGACATTATAGTTCAGGTCCCGGGACAGGCCTTCCCACAGTTTCAGCGAATGCTCGTAAAACTGGCTGTTTTCAGGACACAGATAATTTGAGCGAACAATAGTGGTGTTACGCCCGATATTGCCATTGCCGAGATAGCCCTTCTCCAGCACCGCGATATTGGTCAGCCCGTGGTTTCGCGCCAGGTAATAGGCCGTCGCAAGCCCGTGTCCGCCGCCGCCGACAAGTACAATGTCATAGGCTTTCTTCGGTTCCGGCTCGCGCCACTGCTTTGGCCAGTGCTTATGGCCTGTCGCGGCATTGCGGATGATTGACCCGAGTGAATATCTCATTGCGCGTTCCCCCGCAGGACGGCGCGGATGGGGCCCGTATTTTCAATATCCCATAGACGGGTAAGGATTGTACTGGCCTTGTCATCACTCCATCCGGCGTAGGATGCACAAGTTCTGAATTTCCCTGACAACTCTTCATCGGACATCGGGTTTGAGGGCATGCCTGTAGGCGCGCCCAGAAACCCGGTGAAGTTTTCACCGTTCGACATCGTAATTGTCACCCGAGCGCATTCGGGAAAATCTGGTTGGAAATCAGAACCGTTCAGATCATCAGCCTCGACCATCTCGACCCTGGACATTGCCTCTTTCATTGCTGCCATTCCCAGAGTTTCTGGCGTGATCTGTTCAGGCCCAACCTTGCCGAACGCGAGAATGCACCCGACCGCGAAGGGCATGGAGAATTGCGCCTGCGCCGGTGTTTCTGGTTTGTCATGCACGAGACTGATCTTTACCAGGTGGGCCACATCGCAGCGCACGGAGGAGATGTCGGTGCGCTCCAGTTTGTTTTCGGAAATAAGAGTTTCCGTCACTTCAATCGCGGCCTGTGTTGCGGAACATAATGGAGCGCGCTTTATGGCGATGCCCGGGTCAAGCAAACGCCATGTTTCACCGAGCTCGTCCAGGCCGGAACTGTCCTGCCCTCCCTCATTCATGAGTTTAAGAAGACCCCGTGGATCTTCAAAAACATTCATAGGTGTGGAATTTCCTTGCCCGGCGAGCAGGGCGGATTCAAGTCCGAGTTTTGCCGCCTGTCCTGCAAGTATGGGCTTCGCGTCATAGCCTAGCATGGCGATCATTCCATTGGCCTGAAGTGCTGCGAATGAGATCGCCGAGCTTGTTCCAGCCTCGCTGAGTCCTAGCGCCTTGGCCGCGCCCGCTGCTGCTCCAATGGCTCCGAGCGTTCCTGTCGCCCACCACCCGCTCATGTAATGGCTGTCGGTCAATGTCAGGCCGATTGCATAGGCGGCTTCTGAACCAGCGACAAAGGCTTCCAGAAACCCCGCCCCGTTGATATCCGCGTGCTCGGCTGCCGCAAGTACTGCCGGAAACACAATAGTCGAGCCATGGAGTACGCCGGCATAGCTTGTGTCGTCAAAGTCGAGCGCGTGTGCGGCGACGCCATTTGCCAGCGCTGCGCCAGTTGCCGATGTGCTGTGCGTGATGCCCAGCAGGGAGCAGGGGCCCGAACCATATTGCGACGAGACATGTGCGCTTAGCCGCTCAGAGACGGGCGTCCGGCTGCCACCGATGGCGACGGCAATGGTATCGACGATGCAGCGCCGGGCAATATGCTGCGCTTCGTCCGGCACGCTGCCCAGCGACAGGGCAGATACCCAGGCGCCCAGCCTTGGTGCAATCGGCATGTTCTCAGATGCTTTCATGCCACCTCCGCCATGGGTGCGCCTTGCCTCATGCGTTTGCCTTCAGGGTCATACGCGGCCCGTAGACTAATTGCCCCATATGCAATCTCACCCGCAATATCGAGTTCAACGCGCGCATTTTCAGGTTCGGGTAGGAGTGCTGTATCCAGATAGGCCAACGCGATGGGCCTCCCGACACGGTAGCCAAAGGCAGCGGAAGTCGCCTGGCCAACAAGCTGGCCAGCTGCATAAACCGGCTCATCTCCTAGCGGCACGGCATTTTCATCTTCCAGAATGATTGTCATCAGTCTTGATTGAGAGCCGTCCTTACGCGCGCGCATGACAGCATCTGCCCCAATGAAGTTGCCTGTCTTTTTGACTGCAAATTCAAGCCCGGCTTCAACCGGTGTTGTTTCACTGTCAAGGTCATGACCCATTGCAAGGAAGCGCTTTTCAATCCGCATTGCTGACTGGGCAAACAGGCCTGCAGGATGTGCCCCGGCTTTCGAGAGGGCATCAAAAAGTGCAATGGCATCTTTCTCAACGCAAGTGAGTTCAAATCCATATTCACCGACATATGAAAGTCGCGCTGCCCGCACATTGATGCCTTTGAGGGTGAAAATCCCGTGTTTGAAGAAACCAAGATCCAGCAGCGCCCGAGCGCCAAGGTCTTCAGCAATACGCGCGACTTCCGGTCCCATAAGCCCAAGCACGGCGTGGGCGCCGGTTTCATCACTTAGTGTCACCTGTTCCTCATCACGTAAGTGACGCTTCAACCATGCCATGTCGCGCTTGGGCGCATTGGTGCCTACATACAGCGTGTAGTCTTCATCGCTAAGCCGCAATGCTGTCAGGTCACTTTCATACCCGCCATTCTCATTGAGCATGCCAGTGTAAGTGACGTTCCCCGCGGGTCGCGTCATATCGTTGGCGCAGACACGGTCCAGGAAAGTCTCGGCATCGGGGCCCGAGACCTTGATCTTCCCGAATGTGGATTGGTCGAAAATAGCGGCCTTCTTGTGAGCGGCTTCAACCTCACGGCCCACCTGCTCGAACCATTCGGGCCGGCCAAAGGTGAGTTGCGGTTCATTTGAACACCCGAAATATTGTGGACGTTCCCAGCCATAAACCTGCCCGAAACGCGCCCCTTCCTCCCGCCAGCGCTCATGCAACGGCGTTTTGCGAAAATTCCTGCTCGTTTCCCACTGTTCACCGGGATAGGCGATTGCATAATGCTTGCCCAAAACCTCCGATGCGCGTGACATGAGCGTATCGAGCTTGTTGTGCACGGCCGGGAAGCGAGCCGGGTTGACCTCATCAAGTGAGAATGGCGCCGACCCTTCCGTGATCCAGTGCGCCAGCGCCCATCCTGCTCCGCCACCCGTGGCAATGCCCACCGAATTCATGCCGCAACACAGCCAGAGGCCATCTGCCTCAACCGCCTGACCCAGAAGAAATGATCCGTCCGGCGTGAAGCTTTCGGGTCCGTTCAGGAGCATGCGCACTTCAGCAGTTTCAAGCGCCGGGATACGATGAAGAGCATTCAGCATCATGGGTTCGAAATGATCCCAATCTTCGTTCAGCAAGCCAAAGACAAAATTTTCACCGAGAGTTGCCGGGTCGATGGGTTTGCCGCGTGGTTCAAAACAACCCACCAGCAGACCACCAACCTCATCGCGGATGTAGAGATGGGAATCATGGTCGGACAAGGTCGGAAGATGAGCGTCTATTCCATCGATCTGTTTCGTGAGCAGATAGAAATGTTCGCAAGGCACAAGCGGGGCTTCCGCGCCCGCCATTTCAGCCAGTTCACGGCTCCATAGCCCGCCACAAATTACGACAATATCGGCCTGGATTTCACCAGCAGCCGTCTTTACTCCGGATATGCGATTGCCTGTCTTCAGGAACCCGGTGACTGCTGTATTTTCAAATATATGCGCGCCATTGGCCTTCGCCCCCTTTATCAGTGCCTGGCAAAAATCCGATGGATTGACCCGGCCATCTTCCGGCGACCAGACGGCCCCGATAACATCATCCATATTCGCGAGCGGCCAAAGTTTGCGTAGTGCCTCCAGTCCTATCTCTTCGGCCTCGACGCCATAAGCTTTTGCCAGGGCTGCTTGCCGGCGGATATGGGTCAGGCGGTCCGAATTGGTGGCAATGGAGATCGAGCCGGTTTTATACCAGCCGGTTTCCTGTCCGGTCTCGCTTTCAAGCTCTGAGTATAGCCTGGCGCTGTATTGAATGAGGCGCGTCAGGTTGCGGGTTGAGCGGAGTTGCCGGACCTGGGCTGCTGAATGCCACGTTGTGCCGGAAGTGAGCTGGTTCCGCTCAAGAAGTACGCAATCACTCATTCCCATTTTTGCCAGGTGATAGAGCGTGGAACATCCAATCGCTCCGCCACCTATAACGATGGCTGACGCATGGATAGGGAGACGCCGGTCACCTGACATGGCGTTCGGACCTTCCGAAATTTGCAAAATTGCTCATCGACACGCTTGATTCATTTTGAAACATATGTTTCAATATTTCAACTTTAATAATACATATATTACGAAACGGACAAACGAGTCTATCGGCTAATAGGAACAGCATCTGTTGCAAGCAGCATCGATACAGGACCGCGTCATGACACGGCTGGATAATCTGAGCCCTAAGCTCAGGAGCGCGGCTGAATTTGTCGTGGCGCATCCAGATGAGGTCGCGACGCGGACTCTGCGCCAGGTCGCAAAGGCGGCAAACCTGACACCGCCAACCCTGTCGCGTCTCGCGCGCGCGCTTGATTGCGACACCTATGAAGACCTTCGGGAAATTTGCCGTCACGAATTGAAACGACGCAACCGTCTCCTCGCGGATAAGGCTGACGCTTTGCTTCGTTTGTCATCCGGCAGCAGTTCGAACGAGAAGTCGGGAGTCTTCATTTCCCAGGCCAGTTCAGCAATTGAAAATATTCAGGATCTCACTGAAACTGTAGATATGGAACAGCTTCGGTCCGCTGCTGACATGTTGGCGCAAGCACGTCAGGTCGTGCTTGTTGGAACGTCGAGTGGTCTGGCCTTGGCCAACTATTTTTGCTGCATGGCACGTCTTGCATTCAAAAATTGGAAGATCGCCGGCGCAGACGGATCATTGTGGTCCACCACACTTGCAGATATCGGCCCTGGAGATGTGATGTTTCTGGTGTCGATCCAGCCATATGGGAACCTCCCTGTGCGGGCTGCTCAGTCAGCACGTGAAGCAGGGGCTGACGTGATTGCTGTTACTGACGATCTGGCATCGCCTTACGGATCTATCGCGACACAATGCTTCATCGTCGGCACTGACAGCCCGCAGTTCTTTCCCTCTCATGTTGCCGCAATCGTGCTTCTCGAGGGGTTGATGGGAATGGTGGTGCGGCGTGGCGGCAAAAAGGCCGCCAAGCGAATTCAAAATGCGGAATCAAAGGCGCACGAAATTGGGGAATATTGGGTGAACTGAGACTGCCGCAAGAAAATGAGAATTGCGGAAAGACGTATTTTACTGTGTGATGAATGTCAGTAGGCCGATAAAGGCCAAAATTTGAAGTAGGGAGGAGAGTGAAATGAAAATGAAAACGAAAAAAACAACCATCATCGCCGGAGTGGCGGCAGCGCTTGCATTTGGCGCTGTGACGACAATCGCGGATCAGGCTTTTGCCGGTAATGACCGTTTCAAAAAAGTTCTGGCGCGCGGCGAACTCGTCGTCGGCGTGAAAGCAGACTACAAGCCCTGGGGCTTTCGTGATTCCAGCGGCAAAATTGTCGGCATGGAAGTCGACATGGCAAATGACGTTGCCAAGGCGCTTGGTGTCAAGCTGAAGCTCATTCCGGTGCAGTCATCCAACCGTATGCAGTTCCTGCAGCAGGGCAAGATCGATCTGATGATCGCGACCATGTCGGACAAGGCGAACCGCCGCAAAGTCGTCGGTGTTACCGATCCGAACTATTACACGTCCGGCACCAATGTTCTGGCCAAGAAAGGTGCTGTCAAAATGTGGGCGGACCTGAAGGACAAACCGGTTTGCGGCAAGCAGGGCGCCTTCTACAATAAGCAGGTGACAAGCCGTTATGGCGCCAAGATCGTTGCCTTTGTCGGCAATGCGGAAGCCAAGCAGGCGCTGCGTGATGGCAAGTGCGTGGCCTGGGTTTATGACGATTCATCGATCATGGCCGACCTGGCATCAGGTCAGTATAAAGACTACGAAATGCCCATGAAAACCGAAGATGATACGCCTTGGGGTCTGGCAGTGCCGCTGGATGAAAAGGATGGCATCTGGGGCAATTTCATGTCCGGCATCACCTATAACTGGCACCGCACGGGCCGGCTCATCGAACTTGAGAAAAAGTGGGGCATCCAGCCTACTGCCTATCTGGCAACGATGAATAAGAAGTTCGAAGCCTACGAACCCAAATAGGCTCATGCCAATATGGCGCGGCTCTCCATTGCGGGGGCCGCGCCGGCTTCTTTTGAGGGAGGGGGGTCGCTCTTGGAACTGTTCGGCGATTTTTTCAAACAGCTCTACGATACTACGGGCTGGAACTTTGTTATTTTTTACGACCAGGTTGAATGGGACCGGTTCATCGCCGCGATCTGGACGACGATCAAGCTCATTATTGCCTGCCTGATTTTCAGTGTTATCGTCGGCGTTGTCGGTGCCTGGGCGCAAGGCGCAAAATCCAAACTCTTACGGTATGGCATGGCGGGTTATATCCAGTTTTTCCGCAACACTCCGCCTTTCGTCCAGATCCTTTTCTTTTATTTTGTGCTTGGAAACCTCACACCGTCTTACGACGCGGGGGGGTACCAGGAAGCCTATATAGGCAGCTTCGGCTGGGCAGTGATTTCGCTGGGCTTTTTCGCTGGTGCGTTCAACACTGAGATTTTCCGGTCCGGCATCGAAGCGGTTCCTGAATCCACCCAGGAAGCTGCGTCCGCGCTCGGATACACGCGGTTGCAATCCTATATCTACGTCGTTTTCCCGCTGGCGTTCCGGGTTTGCCTGCCGGCGCTCAACAACAATCTGGTCAATCTGCTGAAGACCACGACGCTGGCCTATGGCATTGCCGTGCCGGAGATGATGTACACCGCAAACCAGGTCTGGTCGGACAATGTCAACGTGCCGGAGATGATGATTATATTGTTCATCTTCTATGTCGGTCTTGTCGCCATTCTGGTCTGGGGCATGCACCGGTGGGAGAAGAGCATGAAAATCCCGGGGTACGGATAATGGGCGGCCTTGGAACCAAAGACATGGCGGGAACACATACAGCCCGGTTGGCTGACGAGCATCGTATGGACGTGTTGCTGCCCATAGCTCGACAACAGCAATCCCGCGCAATGATTGAACGGCTTGAGGGCACGTTCCGGCTCAATCTTCAGCCGCACCACGCCGTCTGGATGCTGTTATTGTTCCTGTTTACGGTTGGAGCGGCCCATGCCCAGGCGCCTAAAGAACTGATCAACCCCATCGATGCACTCATAAAATGGATGCCTTTCATCCTGTGGGGACAGGAAGGCACATTGAATGGCTTCGCGCTCAATCTCATCATCAGTTTTTTTGCCATGCTTATCGGCACGGTGGCAGGAGCAGCGCTGGGATTGATGCAGGTGTCACTCCTGCTGCCTGTGCGAACAGGCTCCTGGATCGTGACCCAATTTTTCCGCAACTCACCATGGCTGGTGCTGCTGTTCACCATCATGCTGCTGTTCCCGTTCGAGATTGAAATAGGTTCTTACATCATCCCCGTTCCGGACTGGATGAAGGCAGTCATCGGCTTCTCGCTTCCGGTGATGGCAAATATTTCTGAGGTGGTGCGTGGTGCCGTTAAGTCACTCCCCTCCGGGCAGTGGGAATCTGCTGAAAGCCTGGCCTTCAACCGGCGTCAGACCATGTGGATGATCATACTGCCGCAATGCTTCAAGAGGATGATCCCGCCATGGATTAACTGGTACTGCATCCTGGCCATGGCGACGCCCATATGCTCGATCATGGGTGTCGAGGAATCTGTTACCTACACGGCACAGGCCCTGAACGCAGAAGGAGACCGGCCGGAAATGCTGCCAGTCTTCTATATGTTCCTGCTCATCATCTTCTTTGTTTACACCTACCCGATCGCACGATGGTCTCTCCAGCTTGAGAAGAAGTTCGCAGTCAAGGGATAGTCCTATAAGGCCCGACAGGGGGAGTTAGAAAAATGAGTGATGCGAAAAAAACCAATGGCTGGACACCCAGGCAACCGATGGTCTCCATCAAGGATGTGCACAAATCCTTTGGTGATCTCGAAGTACTGAAAGGCGTCTCGTTGGACGTCATGAAGGGTGAGTGCATCTGCATCATCGGGCCATCCGGGTCAGGAAAGTCCACATTGATCCGTTGCGTGAACGCGCTCAATGATATCCAGAAGGGTTCTATTCTGGTCGAGGGCCAGGAGGTCAACGACCCTGATCTCGACAAACTGGAACTGCGCAAGAAAGTGGGCATGGTGTTCCAGCAATATAACCTCTTCCCCCACAAGACGGCGATTGAGAACATCATGATGGCGCCCATCACGGTGCTCAAGCAGGACAAGGATGAGGTTGCCGAACATGCGGCATCGCTCATCAGGAAGGTGCGCCTGGGGGGTAAAGAGAACAGCTATCCGGGTGAGTTATCTGGTGGCCAGCAGCAACGCGTCGCCATTGCGCGCTCGCTGGCCATGAACCCCGATGTCATGCTGTTCGATGAAGTGACCGCGGCGCTGGACCCTGAAACGGTCAAGGAAGTCCTGGTCACGATCCAGGACCTGGCGGAAGAGGGCATGACATGTATTCTTGTCACGCACGAGATGGGTTTTGCCAATGAAGTCGCCAACCATATTTACTTCACCGACCTCGGCGTCATCGTCGAACACGGCCCGCCAAAGACCTTCTTCAAAAAGGCCAAGGATCCGCGAACGAAAGAGTTCCTCAGTCAGATCCTGTAGCGGACCATACTGGAGTCTGCTGTGAGTTTTGTTTCTCACCTAGAATGCAGCCGTACCGGCGCGTGCATCCCCCATGATGCTTTTCACACGATTTCTGATGCTGGCGCCCCGTTGCTCGTGCGCTACGATCTGGACGCCATCAAGACTGCCCTCACCAAAGAAAAACTGGCAGGGCGCAGCCCCGACATGTGGCGCTACCTGGAGTTGCTACCTCTTGCTGGTCCTGAAGACATCATCAGTCTTGGCGAGCAGATAACGCCGCTCATAGCCCTCAAGCGGATGCGCGATGAATTGGGTGGTGGCGAAATACTCGTGAAAGACGAAGGCCGCCTGCCAACGGGAAGTTTCAAGTCGCGCGGACTGGCTGTCGCGGTGTCAATGGCGAAGGCCTTCGGCGTGGAGCATATCGCTATGCCGACGGCCGGAAACGCGGGTGCGGCATTGGCGGCATATTGCGCTAGGGCCGGTATAAAAAGCACCGTCTTCTGCCCGGATGACGCACCTGAAATCACAATTCGGGAAATAGCCTTTCACGGGGCGCAGACCTACCTCGTTAACGGGCTCATCAACCATTGCGGCCAGATCGTCGCTGCGGGCACAGCCGAGACCGGCTGGCTTGATCTGTCGACCCTGAAGGAGCCTTACCGGATAGAGGGCAAGAAGACGATGGGGCTGGAGCTTGCCGAACAGCTTGGCTGGACGCTCCCCGATGTCATCTTCTACCCAACGGGCGGTGGCACCGGATTGATCGGCATGTGGAAGGCGTTTGAAGAACTTGGCGCACTAGGATGGCTGGACGGCAAACGCCCGCGCATGGTTGCAGTGCAATCAACGCGATGCGGTCCGCTGGTCAAGGCCTTTGATGACGGACACGACGAAGTCATGGAGCCCTGGGAGCCGGCCGATACGCTGATCCACGGCGTGCGCGTGCCCAAACCCTTTGGTGACCGGCTCTGCCTGAAGGTCATGCGCGAAAGCGGCGGCTTCGGAACCATGGTGGATGATGATGAGGTTGTCGAAGCGCGGGCCAGCCTGGCGCGTGAAGAAGGGGTTCATCTGTCAATTGAGGGCGCGGCCTGTTTTGTCGCCTACCGGCAAGAGCTTGAGAGCGGCAGGGTGGAGAGGACTGACCGGGCTGTCCTGTTTAACTGTGCGAGCGGTCTCAAGGCCGACCTTCCCTCTGCCACATCGCGTATAGACCGTAACAAGCCGCTGGACTTTTCCGAGCTGGCATAAACCCGTCAACCTAAACGCCCGGTAACACTGTCTTTCTTTTTTCACCTGCTTGCACGTGAATGTGATATGAACTTTTCAAGAGCGATTGGAGTGCGAGCATAGGTAGTGCTGGTTCGCTCGATCGGTTTTCACCCACAATAACGCACTCGGACGCAACAACCTTGGATATGCCAGGGGGGGGAAATGGAACAAAAACAACAACAAATTCACGACGACTCTCGCAAGCAGTTTGATTTTCTGGAAGCTATCACCACGAGCGTCAGGACCTGTTTTATCCTTCCCGCTTTGTTGCTGCTGGCGTCCTTGCTGATTGCAACCGCCGCACCCGATGCCAGGGCGCAGACAAACCAGACTCCCCAACTCCCCATCATTCAGCAAGGTGATGCCGTCGTCACCGGCTTTTCGGGCATAATGGCCCTGAAGCCCAGCCCCAATAAAAAGATCGAAGACTATGTCATTATCGACACTCAGGCGGCCTCGCTGCAGGTGTTCGATCTGTCCCGTATGTTTGGCCCCGACGATGCCCGTCTGGTGAAGGCCCCGCGACAGTATTCGGTACCAGCTCTCCAGATCGGCCAGGTGTTCGGCGTGGCGCTCGACGACGGGCAGCCCGCAAGCGGGCGTCCGGTGAACAAGAATCCCGTTGCCAATATCTACGCGACCGCAACCTCTGCCTATGGTTTGCAGATCGTGGAGACAAAACTTGTTGGCAATCAGAAAACCCTTGAACGTGCAAAAACCGGCTCGCCGCAAGCAAGCTGGATGGGCGGCCAATTCGGCCCCGGCGGCGGTCCTGGCAGCATCTGGAAGATCGACGGGCGCACGGGTGAGGTGAGGCTGTTTGCAAATGTCACGCTCAATGGCGCGCCCAACAGCGGGCCCGCGCTCGGCGCCATCACGTTCGACCCCAGGACCCGGCGGCTGTTCGTTTCCGATCTTCAGACCGGCATGATCCATGCTTTCGATCTCACCGGACGCGAAGTCGCCATTTTTGATCACGGTACCCAGGGGCGTTCCCGGCAGGGCCTTCCGGCTGTTGCGTATAATCCGGCCACGAGGGTCGAGGTCACAAACCCCGCATTCAATGCTCAAAATCCGGCCAGTTGGGGCTATGCCAACATATCGCGCCGGGTCTGGGGACTTGGCGTCAATGGCGGGCGGCTCTACTACTCGGCCAGCGAGGGTCCCGATATCTGGTCTGTTGGACTGACAGCCGCCGGCGGCTTTGCCAATGACTCCCGGCTCGAAGTCGAGGTGCTGTCCAGAGCCGGAGACGCGATATCGGCGATCACGTTCGGCAACGACGGCACCATGTATCTCTCTCAGCGCGGTAAATCGGCCCCGCCCTATGATTTCCAGGTGATGGCGACACCGGGCACGGCGGAAGTGCTTCGCTACCAGCGCCGGACGCTGCCAAGTGGCAGGAAAGCCTGGGAGCCCGCGCCGAAAGAATATGCGGTCGGCCATTCGCAGGCACACCGTAACGGCAATGGTGGTGTGGCGCTGGGCTATGGCTATGACGAGAACGGTTACATCCGCTATGACCGGTGCAAGGGCACGGTCTGGTCCACGGGCGAAATTTTGCGCCAGGGAGCAGCACCCGACTTCCGTCTGTCAATCGGCGGTCCGCTGATTGTGCACGGCCTGCAGGGCAACAGCGTGCGATTGGTCAAGCCGTCCAATGTCGCGCCGTTCAGGGCCTATTTCATCGACTTCGACTCCAATCATTCCGATCCGGGTTTCCGCGGCCATATGGGCGATGTGGCGATCTGGTCGCCATGCGCCGGCAAGCCCGCGCCCAAACCCTTTAAAGGCCCAAGGATTCGCATTGCGAAATCCTGCTCGGCAGCCGCATTCGGCATCGATTTGCATTGCCGCGTGACACTGACCAGCACAGGAACAGTCGCGCCGAAGGGCCCGGTTGGCTTTACCGATATCGGTACCACCCTCAAAGGTCCCTCCTGGGCTGGCAAGAATCCGCTGATCTTCAGCGCGGAGTGGGATGACCCGAACATGACCTGTTCGGACCTGCCCGATACAACTTTCAAATGCTCGATCCCCGGCGCGGTCATGCAGCCCGGACAAAGCCGTTTCGTCGATATCATCGTGGATCTTGCCGAGGTGGTCGATACACCCGACTGGCGCATTCGCAACTGCGCCACCCTGGACGGTACCAAGCAATCCAGTTGCGTGACCCGGGGCGAGGAAGATTCTCTCATTGTCTCGAAATTCGGCCCCAACCAGCAGCCCTGTATTGCCGGGGGCCCATGCGACTTCGAGGTCGAGGTCTTCAATCCCGGCAAGCGGACCTTCGACGGGGAATTGCTGTTCGCGGACAATCTGACCATTGGCGGGGCCGGGGTAGGCGGCATCACTGTCGACGCGGTTTTCCCGCAAAATGGCTGCGATATCATTGGCCTGACCCTGCCGCTGCAGTGGCAGTGCCATGTCACCATTCCGCCGGGCGGCGCGCGGGTCTTCAATATTCTCACGACAATCCCGGCCGGCGCGGTGCCCGCGGGCGCTACCCAGGGGCGCAACTGCTTCCTGGCGACCAATCCGCAATTGGCGCTGACACCGGGCAATCAATTGCACCCCAATGTGTGGGACCGCCTGCTGGGGCTGGGCTCCGCCGGAACCGCGGGTGGACTCGGCAGCGACTGCATCGAATTCGATGTTCTGCCGGCCGGGGTGATTTCTATCCGCAAACCCGGTTTGCCGTTGGGCAAACTGCTGGTGGGGGTCACACCCAAACCATCATTCTTTACCTCTGCCGGCCAGACCATCAATTATAGCTATGTTATCCGCAACACGGGTGTTGAGCCTGTCACCAGCTTCACGCTCACCGACAACAAGGCCACCGGCATCAAATGCAATCCTCTGAAAGGCGGATCGCTCGCGCCGGGCGCAACAACACTCTGCTCGGGAAGTTACGTGACAAAAGCGGGTGATGTCGGAAAGGATATCGCCAGCAAGGCGGATATCACCGGCAAGACCGCGACTGGCCCCGTGCCGAAGGCGCCTTCTGCCCATGCGAAGGTGGTCTTCTTTGGCCCGGCGGCAATGAGCCTGGCGGTTCAGCCTTCGCCGAGCACATTCTCGGCGGCGGGCGAAAAGATCGTCTACCGCTATACCCTCAGAAATACCGGCGGCACGCCCATCACCACCGCGACGGTGACCGACAGCAAGGTCACCAATATTACCTGCCGGCCAGCGGCTGGCGGACCGATCGCCGTCGGGGCATCGATCGCCTGCACCGGCACCTACACGGCTACAGTGGGCGATGTCGGCAAGGACATAGCAAGCACGGCAAGCGTTACCGGCAAGACCGCCAGCGGTACCGTGAAATCACCGCAGCCGGTTAAATCGGTGGTGAAATTCGTCAAGCCGCCTGTCGCCGGCAAGCCGAACCTCACTCTTAACGTGACGGCCGTACCCACCACCTACAGCGCTGCCAACCAGGCCATCAAATACGCCTTCACGATCAGGAACGCTGGGCCCGGTGCGGCCCCGTTCTTTGTGTTCTCCAACGACAGGGCCACTGTTACATGTCCAAAACTCGCCGTCCCTGCCATATGCAGCACTAAAGGATTGCCAGACACCTGCGGAGCGCTGGCCGCCGGCGCATCGATAAGTTGCACCGGCACCTACACATCAACGGCGAGTGATGTCGGAGCCGACATTAACAGCGGCACAACGGTCTTCGGGCTGCCAGAAGTTCCTGCCAATGCTACCGAACTCACAAAGAAAATACAGTCTGCCGCCGCATCGGGTAACATTCTCCGTGCGACGACGGTTGTGAAATTCAAATCGGCCGGCACGCCGAAACTCACTGTTGAGATGACGGCTTCGCCCAAGACTTTTTCCAAGGCTGGCGAGAAAATCACCTACACCTACAAGGTCACGAACACCGGGAAGGGGCATATTACCGGTTCTCTTGGACTCTACAATCTGAAAGGGGCCCGTGTGAGTGATCAATGCAGCCCATGGCCCAATAGGCTCGCACCCGGGAAATCGGCCAGTTGCACGCGCACTTATATGACGACCACGGCTGACGTCGGCAAGGATATCACTGCCGGGGTCTCGGCGAGTGGATTTGCCGCGGGCAATACGACAGGGAAACAGGAGAGATCGAACACTGTCAAAGTGGTGATCAAATACGTCAAGCCCAAACCGGTCGCCAAGCCGTCCATAAGCCTGCTCGTGAAGCCAGCGCAATCAACCTACAAGAATGCGGGTGAGCGGATCACATACACATACACGGTGAGGAACACCGGGAATGTGGCGGTCAACGCCTTTACGCTTACCGATGACACGGCAACCGGCCTCAAATGCGCACCGGGCAACACCAGCGCGAATGGCGGACCGCTCGCTTCCAAAGCGAGCGCGATCTGCACGGGCAGCTACACGACAACGGCAAGCGACGTCGGCCGGAATGTCGAAAGCTCGGCGAGCGTCACCGGTGCGGCAGGTTCAGCCCCGGTGAAAACCCCGGCTGTAAAATCGGTGGTCAGTTGGAATGGCAAATCTGATGTCACACTTACAGCTTCCGCATCGCCCGGCACATTTTCCCGGGCGGGGCAGCAGATTGCCACAACTTACAAGGTCACGAACACTGGCGACGTGACACTTGTGAAATTCTCAATAAGTCATAACGGATATGGGAAGACTGCTAATCTCGACAATAAAAAATGTCCGCCTGCGAATGCCGACCATAATGGAGGCCGGATCGCCCCCGGGGCATCCGTAACCTGTACGGGCCTCTACACGACCAAGCCCAGCGATGTCGGCAAGGACATCACATTCGAGGTGTTCATCCGTGGCTATATCAATCCCAAGTTTTTGCCTGAAGGAAACCTGAAACCGGTCAAGGTCGTGGTGAAATACGTCAAACCGAAAGTCGTGCCCAAGCCTTCCCTGAGCCTGGCGGTGAAGCCGTCGCCGGGGACGTTCTCTGCCGCGGGGCAAACCATCACCTACATCTACACGGTCGCAAATACCGGCAATGTGCCGTTCAAGACCTTCGGGCTGGAAGACAAACTGCCCGGACTGGCTGGTCTGGAATGTCCACCGGGCAAGTCTGCGCAAGGCGGGGCACTTGCGCCCGGTGCATCGGCGACATGCCTCAGCAAATACACCACCCGGCCGGGTGATCTTGGCAGGGATATCGAATCCAGGCCCACAGCCTTCGCCAAGCCGGCCAAGGGACGGGTGGTCGACTCGCCGTCCGCCAGCGCCGTCGTCAAGTTTGCCGGAAAGCCGGCCATGTCGCTGACACATACCTGTAACCCGAAGGTCTACACCGCCGCGGGCCAGGCCATAAACTGCAGCTTCACGGTCACCAATAGCGGCACCATTCCGATCAGGTCTTGCCAGATCACCGGCAGCCGTATCAATGTAAGCTGTCCGGCGGGTGTTATCCCGCCCGGAGCGTCGATACTGGTCCAGGGGGCCTACTCAACCAATGCTGGCGATATCGGCAAAAATATCGTGATGGACTTCAAACTTGACGGGATAACGCAATGAAAACGGCATGTCAGATGACAGACGCAAATGGTCAGCATATCTTCAAGGAGGCAAGTACCATGATGACACGTATCATTCTTACTGCGGTGCTGCTGCTTGGCACCATTGCGGCGGCAACTGCTGCACCGATGGCGGTTCCATCCGTGTCCAGCTCGGAGACGATTGTCTACCAGCAGCCGGAGATTGAAAAGCCGACCTATCCCGTCCAGCCGCCGGTGACGGACTGCAGTCAATATCCGGGCACCGTGGCTTTGGGTCCGAACTGTATCCCCGACTCGACGAAAATCAACCAACCGGTTATCTGTTACGAACCGGAGGTGATGCGCAACGGCGTTTGCGTGAACCCGTATGGCGGCACGACGCAACTACCACCACCAACAAATGTCCTTTATCCGAGCGAGGTGCAAGATGCACTGAACCTCGTCGGTTGCCTTCCGAAGTATGGAGTTGACGGCAACTGGGGTCCTGGGAGCAGGTCAGCGCTGGCTAACTTCTATCGTCACGCACGCCTTTCCGCCGCGGGCACCGAACCAACCCAGATCGTTTTGAGCGACGTGCAGTCCCAGCGCGGGAGAATTTGCCCGGTCGTCGTCGCGCCTTCTGGGCCTAACTGCTCGCGCATCAAATATGCATATAAATCCGGCAATACCTGCAAGTGTGAGGGCACCCGAAAATTCAACGGCAAATATTGCATTCCAACGACGACGACCGCCTCGAAGGGCGGCAGCAAAAAGAAATGCTCGAAATACAAATATGCCTATACGAAGGGCGGCACTTGCAAATGTTCCGGAGGTCGCACCTGGACCGGCAGTGGATGCGTGAAGCAGCCCCAGACAACGACGACGCAGGTCCATAGCGACCAGGCCAGTGTGGGAGTCGTGATTGGTATCATCGGTGCGATCGGAGATGCGAGTAATAACAAAAACAATAGCGGCGGCGATTACACGCCAAAATGCTACAAGTCATGCGACGATGAAGGCCGCAACTGTGAGACCGTCTGTGAGTAACGCGTAAACCTGGAGAGTATAATGAGGAAGTTTTTTTGGTGCGCCCTGGCGGGTGTGATCTCCATGGCAGCTGTCCCGGCAAGCCTGTCGGCGCAGGAAGTCTGCACCTACTTCCAGGTGAATACCAGCCTGCTTAATATCTCCAAGGAGCCGGGCGGCGGCATCTTTATCGATGTGCTCGAGCAGGGAGAAGTCGCCTGCGTCACCAAGCAGCAGCAAAAGGGCGGGCGCGTCTGGGGTTTTATTACCCACAAGCTGAAAAACCCCGTTGGGACAACAGCGGTCAATGGCTGGTCAACTTTGCGCTACATGAAGAACGTGACCGAGGCTGAAGGCAGGGCCGCCGTGGCGGCGATGACGCCACCAGCACCCGCTGCTCCCGCCGCACCAGCGTCGCCACCTCCTGCCGCCAAGCCCGACGCACCGAAAGTCGCCGCCGCACCTCCTGCGGTCGCCACGCCCCCGGCAACGGCGCGACCTGAAGACAAGCTGCGCTTCGACCAGCCTGTTCCTTTCGGGCCATTCCCGGTCAATGGCAACTCGCTCAAGGAACTGGCCCAGAAAATTCCCCTGTTCCCGCCGATCGAGGGGCTTCCAGCTGAGCTTTGGAAGAAGACCTGCACCACGTGCCACAAGTGGAACCAGGATCGGCTTTGCGCCCAGGGCAAAACCTATGTGAAATCCGCGAGGCACGTATTGCGGCATCAGCATCCCTATGGCGGTGCCTACAAGCTGGCATTGATGAAATGGTCCAAGAGCGGCTGTGAATAAGACCAACGCCAAGCCCTCATGCTCCATTGACCGGGGCCAGTGCTTGCCAGGAGTTTTGACATGACCACGATCATGATCCGCTTATTGTTTGTGTTCACGCTCATCGCCACTGCGATGAACTCCGGCAAGGCAATTGCCCAGAATGTCATGAACCAGGAATGGGTTCTCAATCCGGGCCTTTCGAAAGTAAATTTCCAGAGCGTGAAGAAGAAAACGGTTGTCGAGACGCACCATTTCAAGGCCATGGAGGGGAGTGTCAGCAAGGATGGAGACGCCAGGGTCACGATCTCGCTCGATTCGATCGAAACCAATCACGATCTGCGAAACACGCGCATGCGTTTCCTGTTGTTCGAGACCTACAAGTTTCCCAAAGCAGTGATCAGCGCAAAGCTTGAAATGCCAATTTTGCAAGATCTTTTAACCAAAAAGAATATCAGGTACCCGCTCATTTTTACGCTCTCCCTGCATGGGATCGAAAAGGAGCTGCAAGCGTATGTTTCGGTGACGCGTGTCTCGGATACGGCCGTCACAGTCGCAACGGTGGAACCGATCGAGGTGACCGTGGAGAGTTTCGGGCTTGCCGGAGGCCTCGCCAAGCTGAGAGAAGCGGTTAACGGTATCCCCATCGAACCCTCCTCGCTGGTTAGTTTCGAGCTGGCCTTCGCAACCACTGAAATCAGGCAGAAGGTTGCGCAACCGGCGATGGTGCCCCTCCAGACTGCCGCCGCGCCAAATATCGCATCCGTGTCGGCTGAAATTTCCGCCGAGAACGCATACGAGGCAACCGCCGCAATCGGATCGTGCGGTGCTTATATGGTGTTCGAGAAACAGTATCGTGGCACCTTCTACGGACGTCTTGCTGCACAGCATCTGTCGTCCAATTGCCAGGCGGCAAGCGCCGCACCGCAGGCGCAGCCCTTTGCACCACCCCCGACAGCCGTTACTCCACCCACCGTGGTTGCATCTGTCGCATCTGGTCCCGCGCCAACGCCTGTTCTGCTGGCTGCGCCTGCGCCAACGCCCGTTCTGCTGCCTGCGCCAATACCGGTCATTCCACCGGAGCAGCTTGCGCCGGCTTTACAGACAGCGCTGCAATCTATTGGCTGCTACACGGGAGGCATCGACGGCGACTGGGGTTCAGGCTCGCGGGCGGCGTTGGGTCGTTTTAACGCGTTGGCGGGTAGCAACTTCCAGCCGACACCCCCGACCGGCGAGGCGCTGACCGCCGTGCAGGCATGGCGTGGTGGAAACTGCGTCGTAATCGCCAAGACGCGCCCAGCCAGGAAAACGGTGAAGCGCAAATCAAAAACCAAGGTCAGCAAAAAGAAGGCGCCTGCCACGGCCGCCAAGAAGAAACCGGGTGTTGGGGGCATCGGCATCCTGCTCGGCGGCGGCGGCATTGGTATCGGCTTTTAAAATCGGGCCGGGTTTTGATAGAAATCACCCATCAAGAGAGACTGTGACCAAGACCAAACCACATCCCCGGACCCAATTGAACAAGACTTGCGCCTGCCAGGAGTTTTGACATGCATACGACTGTGATCCGCCTTTTATTCGCCCTCGCATTGATCGCCGGTGTGATGAGACCCGGCAGTACCCAGGCCCAGGATTTCATGAGCCAGGAATGGGTGCTCAATCCAAGCCTTTCAAACGTCTACATGCAGAGCGTGAAGAAGAATGCGATTTTTGAAACGCATCAGTTCACGGCTGTGGAAGGAACCGTCACCAAGGATGGTGAGGCGAAGATCAAGATCGAGCTGAATTCGCTCGACACCAACCATGATCTGCGCAACACGCGCATGCGCTTCCTGCTGTTCGAAACTTTCAAATTTCCTTTCGCCGAGATCAGCGCGAAGCTGGACAAGTCGGCATTGGCCGCGCTCTCGACCAAAACCCGCGTAACTTACCCGCTCAAATTCACGCTCAACATGCATGGAATTACCAAAGAGCTGGAAGCCCCGGTCTGGGTGACGCGCATTGGCAGCACCAGCGTTTCGGTCGCGACGGTCAAGCCGATTATCGTGACTGCGAAAAGCTTTGGTCTTGAAGCTGGCATCGCCAAGCTCCGCGAAGCGGTCAAGGGCATTCCGATTGCCGCCGCCTCGTCGGTGACGTTCGATCTGGTGTTCGGCACGGGTGAACTCAAGTCAGAGCTCGTGGCGGCGCGTGCGACAAGGGAAAAGGCGAGGGCGCAGCAGGCGACAAGCACTTTCTCGGCGGAGGCCTGCGAGACGCGGTTTAACGTCATCTCCAAGACCGGCGCCATCTATTTCAAGACCGGAAGTGCTGTACTTGATACGGCCAGCACACCGCTTCTCAACAGTGTTGCAGACATCACCAATCGCTGCCCCTCAATCAGCATTGATATCACTGGTCATACAGACAATGTCGGCAGCAAAAGCGCCAATCAAAAGCTCTCCGAGAAGCGCGCAAAGGCCGTGGCCGATTATCTGACCGGCAAGGGCGTGGCAGCAGGCCGCATCCAGTCGGCGGGGTATGGCGACGCACGTCCGGTCGTGCCAAATGACACCAAAGAGAACAAGTCGAAAAACCGGCGGATCGAGTTCAAGGTCATCAAGAACTAGGGCACTGGTACCAGGTGCAACTGACCCGGCCGCCTCAGCTGATCCATTTGCGGATGGTGGCTGAAATGAATTCGCTGAGGATCACAACCATCAGGATCGAGATCAGCATGATGCCGACCTCGCGCCAGGCGAACTGGTTGATCGAGGAATACAGAATAATGCCGATGCCGCCGCCGCCGACGAATCCGAGCACCGTGGATTCGCGGATGTTGATGTCCCAGCGATAGACCGTCGTGCCCCAGATCACCGGCAGTACCTGTGGCAGCACGCCCAACCACAGCACCTGAAGGCGCGAGGCGCCGGTTGCCTCTATGGCCTCGACGGTACCTTCATCGATTTCCTCAATTGCCTCGGCGACAAGCTTGCCCAGGAACCCGATAGAGCGCGCGGCGATTGCCCAGATGCCGGCGATCGGTCCGGGTCCGAAAATAGCAACAAACAACAGACCCCATACCACCGTGTTGACCGAGCGCGAGGTCACCAGGATAAACCTTCCGATGAACCAGGTCGCGTTGTTGAGTGTCGTGTTGCGCGCCGACAGGAAGGCTAACGGGAATGCGATTACAAAGGTGACTGCGGTGCCAAGCGTCGCGATATGAATCGTCTCGACAAGTGGGTCTATCACCTCCAGGAAAAACCACCAGTCAGGCGGGAACATGCGGACAAGCAGGTCTGCTGTCTGCACATGTGCATCGAGGAAATATATCCAGGGTATCTCAAGCTGGTGGATTGACCAGACTGCAACGAACACGATGCCAATGTACCACGCGTAGCGGATCAGTGATTGGCGCGGATTGAACTTTCGCCAGACCTCCGGGTAGCGCTTGGCATGCTCCTCAAGCGTCATCTGAGTTTGCTCCTGATCCAGGCGCCGAAGAATTCGCCAATGAACACCAGGGCGACGATGGAGATCAGGATCGCCAGAGAAAAATCATAGTCATAGCGATTGAATGAAGCTTGCAGCACCTGGCCGATGCCGCCAGCGCCGACGATCCCGACCACGGTCGAGTGACGGATATTGGCATCCAGCCGGTAGATCGAAACGCCGAGATATCGCGGCAGAATCTGGGGAATGATCGCGTAGACCAGGAATTTGGGGAAACTGGCGCCGGTCGCTCGCACGGCTTCCAACGAGCCCGGCGTCAAGTTTTCGATATCCTCTGCCAGCATCTTGGAAATAAAGCTGAGACTCGCCACGACCAGGGTCAGCATACCGGCGAGGGGGCCGAAACCGAATATTTTCACGAAGATGATCGCGATGATGACCTCATGGAAGGTTCGGGTGATGACGATAATCCCTCGGGCCACGAGATAGACAGGTTTCGGCGCCAGGTTGCTCGCGGCGCACAGGCCGACCGGGACGGCCAGGGCCATGCCGAAAAAGCTCGCGGCAAAGGCCATCTGGATGCTCTCGCTGACACCTTTCAGCAACAGCTCCCAGCGCGAGAAGTCGGGCGGGAGCATACGACCGAACAAATTGCCCGCCCGCTCAAAGCCTTGGGAAAATCGATGCCAGTCCAAATCCAGAGAGCCGATGGACCAGAAAAAATAGAGGACAACCAGGGCGACGACGCCGCGCTGGACATGCAGGTTGGTAATCAGGCCGGGGCGTTTCCAGATTTTAGGGTAATCGGTTGTCGCAGGAGCACTCATCCCGCCGCTGCCTCTCTCTCGAGTTTGGTGCGCCGGCGGGGACGCTTCCTGGTCTCATCCTCGTCATGACCGACGGTCGTGCTCCAGTCCTCTTCACCGTAAATCTGAGTCAAAACTTCTTCAGTCAATTCATCGGGTTTGCCATCGAACACGATGTTGCCGTCGGCGAGGCCAACGACCCGGTCGGCATGCGCCTGCGCCAGTGGAACATCATGGATGTTCAGGAGCGCCGGCGTACCACTTTCATGCGCCAACTTGACAATGATTCGCATGATCTGACGTGAGGTTTTGGGATCAAGGCTCGCGGTCGGTTCGTCGATCAGCAGGAGGTCTGGCTGCTGCATCAGCGCGCGGGCAATCCCCACGCGTTGACGCTGCCCACCCGAAAGCGCATCGGCTCGTGTATTCTCGTAGCCCTCTAACCCGACACGGTCCAGCAGCTGATATGCCGCCTGGACATCATCAGGCGGGTAGTTCCGGCGAAAGGTACGCCAGAAACCGACATAGCCAAGACGGCCGGACAGCAGGTTCTCCATCACGGTCAGGCGTTCGACCAGGTTATATTCCTGGAAGATCATGCCCATGCGCCGACGAGCCCGGCGAAGCTCACGCCGGCCAAGTTTGGTGACGTCTGTCCCATCGAGAATGATTGAGCCGGTCGTCGGTTCAACGAGGCGGTTGATGCAACGGATCAGCGTTGATTTACCGGCGCCTGAGGGACCAATAATGGCAACGACCTGCGGTTCGTCGATGCTAAGATTCACACCATGCAGCGCTTTGAGCCCGGTCGGGTATTGTTTAACGAGGTCGGTGATTGTCAGCATGGCTCACATCTTATGCCGGACCGGAGGCCATATGGCTTCCGGTCCGGTACTCAGGTCTCTAATTCTTCTTTTTCTTCTTCTTCTTGAGCTTCAGGCCAGCCAGTGCGTCATCGGTATATTTCACACCGTTGGTTTCCTGGATTGTCCGGATGTCGGACCAGTGCTCCTTGAAGGTAATGGGTATGAATTTGTCCGACTTCTTGCCGAACTCCTTCTTAAGTGCCGTGCCAGTCCAGTCGAACGTCAAAAACGCATCAGTGATCTGTTTTTGCAGTTCCGGTTTCAGATTGTAGGCATACCCGTAGGACGTGGTCGGGAACAGACGTGACTGCCAGATGACGCGCAGATCGTCCTTGTTCACGACGCCCTTGTCATGCATCCGGTCGAGTACAGAGGAGGCCACCGGTGCGGCATCGTAATCCTTGTTGGCAACGCCCATGATCGAATTGTCGTGCTTGCCGGAATAGTTGACCTTGTAGTCCTTGTCCGGCACCACGCCCATCGACTTGAACAGGGCCCGCGGCGCCTGATTGCCTGAATTGGACGACGGTGTGACATGGGCGATCTTGCGGCCTTTCATGTCCGACACTTTCTTGATGTCGGTGTCTTTGTGGGTGATGAGTTGCAGGCGATAACCGAACTGACCGTCAGCTTTACCCATGATGGCGATCGGCACATAACCAGCCAGATTCACACCAAACACGGTCGGGCCGGTGGAAATGCCCGCAACATGCAGACGTCCTGAGCGCATTGCCTCGACTTGTGCTGCGTAGGATTCAGCGCCGTACCACTTGACCTTCTTACCGGTTTTCTTGGCCATGTAGTCCATGAACTCGGTGAACACATTCTCATAGACCGAGGGGTCCTCAACGGGCGTGTAAGAGAATACCAATGTGTCCGGATCGAGCAGCTTTGAGGCATCCGTCGGCGTGTCAGCGACCAGATCGCCATTGTCATCGCAAAAGCGGGTATCGAGATTTCCGCGGTTCTTACAGGCAGCGGAAACTGGGGTGGCGGCGGTGATTGCGAATGCTATGGCACCCGTCGCAAAGATACCGGCGCTCAGGAATCGCCGCAATTTTACAAACATACTCATTATTTCCTCCCTGTGATTTTTGTCATCACGACGGTATCTTTCGTTCACAGCACCGCCATTGTTCAGACCTGCACATATTGCGCATTTTGAGTATTACAAAGCGGCTCACATAATACAAAGAAGAAGTATGGATGCACCTTGCTGGCCGCAACAATTGCGTAATTTTTTCCCTCCTCAGCGCACCTCGAGCAAGGCACGGGCGAGCTCGGTAAAACCTGAACCTGAAGGTGCGTTTGTGACATATGCGGGCTCGGTATCAAGATGGTCGCGGAATTCCAGGAGATTGGCGACGCCGATGGCGTTCTGGAAAAAACCGAACATCGGTGCATCGTTTGGCGAGTCGCCGGCAAACACGATCTTCTCATTTTCCTTTTCTGGATCTATGCCGAATTCCTCGGTCAGAAGACGCGTTGTCATGGTCAGTTTGTCATAGTCGCCAAACCATCCATTGACGTGGATCGAGCTGATCTTGGCATGGGCGCCTGCCTCCTTGAACAATTCAACGATACGCATCACATCGCTCTCAGCCAGTGCGGGAACATCCTCACAATAATCGATCGTGAGATCGGCTTCGCGGCAGAACTGGTCAGTGGATATCGCAGCGCCCGGTATTTCATTCACGATATGCCGGCCCAGTTTTTCCAGCCGCTCGCGGTTCCGGGCCCGCGTCGCTTCATTTTCAACATAACGGCGGATCATGCGGCGTGCCGAATGGTCGTAGCGGTAGTAGAATGCGCCATTCTCGCCGACCACCCCATCGACAGGCCACATGCGGGCAATATGATCGCACCAGCCGGCGGGCCGTCCGGTGATCGCTGCCGTTTTCAGACCCGCGCTCTGCAACTCCTCGAGTGCGCCATAGGCCTGGGAGGTGAGCCGGCCCCCGGTGGTCAGGGTGTCGTCGATATCGAACAGCACAAACCGGATGTCGCGGCGCTCATCTGCAGGGAACTCCGTCAGGGGTTTTAGCTTGGGGTGCATACAACTCGTAATCCTGGTTTTCTTCACTCAATCATAAACATCCGCGAGACGCAGCATCAGGGGTTGATGGTCCGAGGCATTTGTCTGCGTATCGACAATGACGTCTTCGGCGTTACGCGCAATGGCATCTGTAATAAAAAAATAATCGCGGCAATGGGGGCCCTTTGGCCACTGGTCATGGTCATGGATCCCACAAGTTGGATCATGGGGGCAGTCAGAATGGATTACCCGCCAGGCATCCTGGAAGCGAAACATATTGTCGTGGAATGGCGCGAGCATCGCGTCATATTCATTGAAATCTATCTCCATGTTGAAATCACCGCAGATGACGCAATCCTCTGGCCTGACAAGAGTCTGGTATGGCCCTTCTTCATCAACCAGCGGTGGGGCCTGTATGTTTGAAACAATCTCGGCATGGAGGGCTCTCAAGTGCTCGATCTGGGCCACACGCTGTTTCGCGGAATGATATTCGAGATGCGTGTTTATCACCCGCAAGGGGCCATTTGCAGTTGCAACACTTATCTCAGTTGCCTGGCGCGCCATGTGGCGAATGCCACTTTCAGCCGGTTGCGGTAGAGGGTGGTGAAAAACCGAGTGTATGGGCAGACGCGTCAAAGTTGCATTGCCGAATTGCCAGCGTGGTTGAGTGTCATCTTTGCCAGCTTCAACAGCGGCACCGAAAACCACCTCATAGTCCGGAAACAAGGCTGATATCTCTGCAATCTGGTCTGGCGCGGGTCCATCCTCGACAAGCTGGAGATGTGTAGAGAGTTCCTGGAGGCAGATGACATCCGGGTTACACATGTCGTCAATCACTTTGGCAATCCTCTCCAGCGAGACGACCCCGTCGGTGCCCTTGCCGTTCTGAATGTTCCAGCTAAGGAGAATTGTCATTTAATTCCCGCATACATGAAGGATTGGACGAACTGTCGCTGGAATAGCAGGAAGGCGATCAGCAACGGTGCTACCGATAACAAGGTTGCTGCTGAAATAATCGACCAGTCGATACCTGACTCAGGGGATGCAAAAATGCCAAGTCCCACGGTCAGTGGGCGCGTTTCAACCGAATTGGTGATGATCAGGGGCCACAGGAAATTGTTCCAGTGGTGTGAGATCGAAACCAGGCCGAAGGCCAGATATGTCGGTCGTGCAAGCGGAACATAGACTTTCATCAAAATGCCGAACATCCCGCAGCCCTCCAGCCGGGCTGCTTCCTCAAGTTCCTTGGGTGTTGACTTGAAGGCCTGCCGCAGCAGGAAGATGCCGAAGGCGCTGGCCATGTAGGGCAGGCCAATGCCGACAATGGTATCGACAAGGTTCAGGCTGGCCAGGGTGCCGTAATTTTCGACAATCAGAATTTCCGGCGTGATCATCAACTGCATCAGCACCAGGGCGAAGGCGACATTGCTGCCGAAAAAGCGGTATCGGGCAAAGGCATAGGCTGCCAGCGTTCCAACGACCAGCTGGGCACTCAGCAGCATGGTGACCAGGATAAAGGTGTTGAGTCCATAGCGAAGGAACGGCGCCTGAGACAAAGCCTCCCGGAAATTCTCCAGGGTCAGGGGCGCAAAAATATCGAAGTGGATGGCATATTCGCCAGAATGAAATGCGGCCCAGAAGGCATATAACAACGGCGAGATCCACAACAAAGCAAGCACCCAGGCCGCCACGGTTTCCAGCGTGTCGTAAAAGTTCCAGCCCTTTGATGTGGTCACGCTCATCGGTAGTGAATCCTCCGGTCGAGTAGGAAGAATTGCACCAGGGCCATGATCGCCAACAGGGCGAGAAGCACCACCGTCAGCGTGGCTGCATAGTTGGTATCGAAGTAGGAAAAGGCGCTTTCAAAAATATAATAGAGCAGCAGGTTGCTGGCATTGTCTGGTCCGCCCTTGGTCAGCACGAACAGATGGTCAACCAGCTTGAAGGAGTTCAGCACGGCGTTTATCAGCACGAACAACGTGGTCGGCATGAGCAGCGGGAACAGGACACGACGGAAGAAATACCAGCGCGACGCTCCTTCGAGCCTTGCTGCCTCGCGCAACTCAGGCGGCACATGCTGCAGGGCGGCAAGATAAAAGATCATGAAAAACCCGGCTTCCTTCCACACCGTCATGATGATGATGGCTGGAAGCACTGTTTTGGGATCGCCCAGCCAGTTATGTCCGGAGATACCAAACCAGCTCGATATCTGGTCGATCAGGCCAATATCGGGCGAATAGAAAAACAGCCAGATATTGGCTACCGCGATCATGGGCAGAATGGTCGGTGTGAAATAGGCCATGCGCACAAATGAGCGCCCGGGCATTGCGCGGTTGACGAGCAGCGCCATTGAAATTGCCAGGATAATGGAAGTGGGAATGGTCCCGAGAGCGAACCACAGATTATTGTACAGGACTTTCCAGAAAATCGGGTCCGCGTACATCGACTCGTAGTTTGCCAACCCGACAAAACGTGAAGGCCGGATCACCGTGCCCTTGGAAAAAAGACTGTCGATGATGGTCTTTATAGTCGGGTAATGCGTAAAGGCAACGAGCAGGATGGCTGCCGGGGTTAGCAGCAGCCAGCCATGTACATGCCTCATGAGATTTCGCGATGGATGCATTTTTTTCTCAATCGCGGTGGTTCTTTTAAAGAATTTGGGGGAACGGGGCGGGAGGTCTGCCCCGCTCCCCTCTCATGCTAGCGGTAGGCCTTCAGCAGCCGGTCGGCGGTTGCCTGAGCTTCTTTCATTGCCGCTTCCGGTGTCTTGGTTCCGGTCAGGGCTGACTGGATTGCGTCATCCAGCGCCTTGCGCACCCTGCCGGTCTGGAAGGTCGACAACTCTGCCGTTGCATATTTCAGCTGGTCGCGGGCCACTGCTGCATATGGGAAGCCTTTGACATATTCCTTCAGCTTGGCGTTGTCATAGGCTGACTGGCTGACACCCATATAGCCGGTCTTCATGGACCATGCAGCGGAGCGCGCCGGGTTGGTCATATACTTGATCAACTTCATTGAAGCGGTGCGTTCCTCAGGCGTGGTCTTCTTGAAAATGTAGAAGTTGCCACCGCCTGTCGGCGTGCCACGGCGTTTGTTGGCGGGCAGCATCGCGACGCCAAAGTCGAACTTGGCCTTTTTCTTGACGACAGTCAGGTTGCCCGTCGAATGCCACATGATGGCGGTTTTGCCTTCAAGGAAGTTCTTGCGCAGGGTGCCCCATTCAATGGTGCCCGATGGCATGACCTTGTACTTGGATCCCAGGTCTTTCCAGAACTGCAGCGCCTCGACCGTGGCCGGTGCACTGAAGTTGGTTTTGTTGCCGGCGCCATTCATCAGCACCTGGTCATTCTGCATGCTGAGCGCTCCGAACATCCAGTAGGGATAGCCCGTTGACGGGATCATCATGCCCCACTGGGAACCGTCACTCTTGGTGAGTTTCTTGCCTGCTGAAACCAGTTCATCCCAAGACGCGGGGGCCTTTTCCGGGTCCAGTCCTGCAGCCCTGAACGCATCCTTGTTGTAATACATCACAATGGTTGAACGCTGGAACGGAATGCCCCAGGTCTTTCCCCTGGTGACGCCATTTTGCATCAATGTCGGGTAGAAGGATTTCAGCCAGGCCTTGTCTTCAGCAGTCTTGACCACATCATCGAAGGGGATGATGGCGTCCTGTTCGATCAGTTCGTAAAGATCAATGGAGAACATCACTGAGAGCTGTGCCGGCTTGCCGCTCTTCAGGGCTGCCAGGGCCTTGATGCGCGCATCATTATAGTTGCCTGCATAAATGGCTTTGACGTTGATGCTGGGATTCTCTTTCATGAAACCCGCAACCATGCCGTCGACAATCTTGGTCAATGGACCACCAACCGCGACCGGGTAATACATGGTCAGATTGGTATCGGCCCGGGCAGTGGCCGGGGTGCCGGCGACTGCAATGGACAGGCAGGCTGCCATTGTCGTGCCGGTGAGTGTCTTCTTGAGTATATTGAGCATCAGATAAAACTCCTCCCTTACTGCTGGTTTCAACTTCCAAGGATCGATTTTTCGATCCCGTTCGCTGCGTCGGCATTTCCTGAATGTCATGCCGACGCTGACGGTTTGGCATCTATGCCACCCCGCCTTATTCCTTCCTCGTCAAACAGATGAATGTCGTCGGCGTTCCAGGTGATGTGAAGCGTCTCACCGGGTACGGCGTTTGTCCTTCCGTCAATCCGCGCCATCAGGTTTTGCTTTCCATGGCGCAACCGTAGGACGGTTTCGGCCCCCATATAGTCGACAGCGCTGATTTTTACGGACAAACCCTTGTCCGCGATGCTGATATTCTCCGGGCGCACACCCAGCTGCCAGCCTGGTGACCCGGACGGGATAGCGCCGTTCAATGCGCCGCGATCCTTGATCTGGTCGATGCGCAATACATTCATTGGCGGCATGCCGAGGAAGCGGGCAGAGAATGTCGTAGACGGTGTCTCGTAAAGCTCGGAAGGTTTGCCGATCTGCTCAA
Organism: Hyphomicrobiales bacterium; assembly: GCA_021775555.1. Taxonomy (GTDB): domain Bacteria; phylum Pseudomonadota; class Alphaproteobacteria; order Rhizobiales; family Methyloligellaceae; genus UBA2767. The sequence continues at coordinate 50,002 of JAJFHP010000067.1, forward strand.
CCCGCCCGTCTTTCAGCAGCACAACCTGGTCAGCCAGGGACATGGCTTCGGTCTGGTCATGGGTCACATAGACCATGGTCAATTTCAGTTTTCTCTGAAGGATGTGGATCTCGTCGCGCATTTCGGCGCGCAATTTGGCGTCGAGGTTCGACAAGGGCTCGTCCATCAGGCAGACCGGCTGATCAGCAACGATGGTCCGTGCAAGCGCCACTCGCTGGCGCTGCCCTCCGGACAGGTTGGCGGGCTTGCGATCCAGTAACTCCTCCAGGCCAACCATGCGCGCTGCCTCTTGCAGCCGCTTGTCCCTCACAGCCTGTTCCACTTTGCGGACCTTCAGGCCAAAAAGGATATTCTCCCTCACATTCAAATGAGGAAACAGCGCGTATGACTGAAACACCATCGAGACACCGCGTTTGGCCGCATCCTTGTGCGTGACATCCTGCCCGTTGATATGCACCTGGCCCGAACTGACATCTTCCAGGCCGGCAATCATGCGCAGAAGAGTGGACTTGCCACATCCAGATGGCCCCAGGAGCACCGTCAAGCTTCCCTGCGGCACGTCGAACGAAACGTCGTCGACGGCACGAATGTCTCCCCAGTGCTTGGCAAGATTGCGGATTTCGATACCCGTCATTGGGATGGGTCTCCTCCGCAAATCACCAGCTCGGTATCCGACTTGGCCAGGACTTCGAGAATGCTTTCGGGTGGATTGGTGTTGCAGAACACCTTCGTCGCCTCGCCAATCTGGCCGCCTCGCACATGGGCAGCGCGTCCGAATTTGGTATGGTCGAGAACCAGGAAAGTTATCCTGCTGTTCTCATGAATGAGTTTCCGAGCCCGCACTTCCTCATCTGTAAAATCAAGCAGGGTTCCGTGTTCACCAACACCGGCGACGCCATAGATGCCTATGTCAAACATGTAGGATGACAGGAAGTCCTCCATACCTGCGCCGAGAATGTCGCGGTCTGTGTTGCGCAAACGACCACCCGCAATATTCACCTCGAACGTAGGATTGGCGCAGGACAGCATGGCGATATTGAGATTGTTGGTGAACACACGCAACCGTTCGTGCTGCAGTAGAGCCTCGGCGACAACTTGAGGTGTAGTGCCGATGCTGAAGGCCAGAGATGAGGCGTTTGGAACATGGCGTGAAACCTCGCGGGCAATGGCCTGCTTGGCGCCACGGGCCAGGATCTGCCGCGACCCGTATGCCAGGTTTCCTGTATCGCTGGGGCGTTCAATGCCACCGTGCCGCCTCCGGGCCATCCCGTGATCGCACAAGGTATTCAGATCGCGCCGGATGGTCTGTGTGGTGACGTCGAAACGCTCGGAAAGCACGTCCACGGTCAAAAAGCCGTTTTCGCGTACCAGTTCAGCAATTTCCGCCTGCCGTTCCGACAGATCCATCGCCTTATCTCCTGCAGGCACTCATAAGTCTGTGAACTGTGCCATATAATTTTCAAATGCGCATCAAAAATTTTCATATGAATTCATATATGTAGAATAATATTTTCATTTGAACTTTATGTGACAGTATGAGAAGTTTTTTTTACACCCGGAACAGGTCATAAAACTCTGCTCAAGCACCACATTTACGATCCGGTTCCCAGCAGCAAGAGTTTGGTCGGGGTCATGGCAATGAGGATGAAGTGAAGGACCGGGTCTACGATATTCTCGTCATCGGTGGCGGCATCAACGGCACGATGGTGGCTCGTGACGCTGCCGGACGGGGTCTTTCGGTGCTGCTGGTCGAGCAAGACGATCTCGCCAACGGGACATCCTCGACCTCGAGCAAGATGATCCATGGGGGGTTACGCTATCTGGAGCACTACGATTTTTCTCTGGTGCGGGAATCATTGCGCGAGCGGGAAATCATGTTGCGCACCGCACGCCATATCGTCCAGCCATTACGGCTGATACTGCCAAAGATCAGCGGCAGCCGGCCGGCCTGGCTGGTCCTGATCGGCCTGTGGTTTTACGACCATCTTATCGGCCATATCTCCCTGCCGCGTTCCTCACGCGCTGATTTGAAATCCGGACCTTTTGCTCAAGGTCTGAAAACGCATGTCGATCAGGGCTTCGCCTATTCCGATTGCTGGACTGACGATGCCCGCCTCGTGGTTCTCGCAGCACTTGATGCGGCTCGGCGCGGTGCAACGGTCATGACCCGGACCAGATGCATCAGGGCGCGCAGAGAAAAGCAATTCTGGCGCGCAGGATTCACCCAGCAAGATGGCAGCGAGTTCGAAATCAGGGCGCGGGCGATTATCAATGCCGCCGGACCTTGGGCGCATGACGTGCTGACGGGTGTTACGGGCGGGGCAACCAAAATGCATCTGCGCCTGATAAAGGGCAGTCACATCGTTGTCCCCCGCCTTTATGAGGGCGATCATGCGTTCCTGCTCCAGAACGATGATGGGCGCATCATTTTCGTCATACCCTTTGAGGGGCGCTATTCCCTGATAGGCACGACCGAGGTGGTGCATGAAGATGCACCGGGCCCGGTCGAAATCGATAAGAAAGAACTCGAGTATCTCTGCGCCGCTGTGAACCGGTATTTCGTGCAGCAGGTAAAATCCGGTGACGTGGTATGGAGCTTTGCCGGACTGAGGCCGCTTCTGGATGATGGCAATGCCGATCTAGCTTCCATCACCCGAGACTATATGCTGGTCGAGGACCGGCCAGAGGAGATGGCGCCGCTGATCTCGATCTTCGGTGGCAAGCTGACCACGGCGCGCCAACTGGCGGAAAGCGTCGTTAATGCCCTTGATCCACCATTTTCGGATCTCAAGAAACCGTGGACGGGGGAGGGCGTGCTGCCGGGTGGCGAGATGGAGAATTTCAATATTTTCGCAAACAGGCTGGTAAGCGACCATCCGGGTTTCGCAATGGCGTTCCTTACCGCACTGTCCCGCCGCCACGGCACAAACACGGCTAGAATACTCGGCGAGGCGGCCTCAGAGGCGGATCTCGGGCAGCATTTCGGGGGTACCCTCTATGCCGCTGAGGTCGACTGGCTGATGCATGAGGAATGGGCCACAACGGCGGAAGACGTACTCTGGCGGCGCACCAAGTGCGGCCTCGATGTCCGTGAGGCAGGCGTGAAAGCTCTTAAAACCTACATGAAATCAAGAAACTAAGCTCCCTACCCCTAAGATGTGATCGTGCGCCGGATTGCATCCTTCCAGCCGGCATATTTAGCTTCCCGATCGGTTTCGCTCATATCAGGTTCGAAGCGCCGCTCCAGTCGCCATGCGGCGGAAAATTCCTCAAGGCCCGGATAGAAGCCAGACTTCATGCCGGCCAGATAGGCGGCGCCAAGCGCAGTCGTCTCAAGAATTTGGGGGCGGTCAATGGGAGCAGCCAGAAAGTCTGCCAGGCACTGCATGGTCCAGTCGCTGGCGACCATGCCGCCATCGACACGCAGGACCGTTTCCCGGGAGGCGCCGTCCTGCCAATCGTTCTGCATGGCGTCCAGAAGGTCCCGGGTCTGGAAGCAGACGGCCTCAAGCGCTGCCCGGGCCAACTCGTTTGGTCCGGTGGCGCGGGTTACTCCGGTCAGGATACCGCGGGCATCTGCATCCCAATGAGGCGCGCCGAGGCCAACAAATGCGGGAACCAGGTAAACATCCTGCTCTTCATCAGCATTAGCCGCCATTTCACCTGTTTGAGAAGCCTGTTCGATGATGCCCAACCCGTCGCGCAGCCATTGCACGGCCGCGCCTGCGATGAAAATGGAGCCTTCCAGGGCGTAGGTGGGTTTACCGTCCAGTTGATAAGCAAGGGTGGTGAGCATTCGGTTTTCAGATGCCACGGCCTCCAGGCCGGTGTTCAGCATTGCGAAACATCCTGTGCCATATGTCGATTTCATCATGCCGGGCTGGAAGCAGGCCTGGCCGACCATCGCCGCCTGCTGATCTCCGGCCACACCGCGAATGGGTATAGGACTACCGAAAATATCGGCGCTTGCATCACCGAACTCGGCGGCACAGTCCAGCACGTCCGGGAGTACCGCCCGGGGCACCCGGAACAGCTCAAGAAGCTCGTTGTCCCAGCTTCCAGAGTGGATATCGTAGAGCAGAGTCCTGGAGGCGTTGGTTGCGTCAGTGGCATGAACGCGTCCACCCGTAAGCCGCCAAATCAAAAAACTATCGATAGTCCCGAATGCAAGTTTGCCTTGTTCAGCTCGAGTGCGTGCACACTCCACATTGTCCAGCAGCCAGGCCAGCTTGGTGCCTGAGAAATAAGGGTCTAGCAGCAGGCCGGTTTTCGCGGTGATGTCCCGCTCTACATGTTTCTCTTTCAACGCAGCGCAGATTTGCGCGGTGCGGCGATCCTGCCAGACAATAGCTGGGTAGATGGGCTTACCGGTTTCCCGGTCCCATACCACCACCGTCTCGCGCTGGTTGGTGATGCCGATAGCAGCGATATTGGCCGCGGTAGCGTCAAGCTCGGCCATCGCCTCACGACAGGTTGCAATGACCGTTTCCCAGATTTCTTCCGCATCATGCTCAACCCAGCCCGATCGGGGAAAATGCTGGGTGAATTCTTTTTGTGAAACCGATCGAACCGAAAAATTTTTGTCGAACAGGATGGCACGGGACGAGGTCGTCCCCTGGTCAATGGCGAGAATATATTCTGGCATCGGCGCTCCCCCGGTGTGCAGGTCTAAGCGACGGTCATTCAATACACCGACTTATTTTTTACGGGGCTGCGTGGGCTTGGCTTTCGAGCGCGCACCACTTTTCCGAGACACCCCGCGCTTGGTTGATGTCGATTTTTTTGCCGGCACAAGCATGGCCGTCTTGGCCACATCGCCTGAGTCCATAATATGTATATCCCTTTGCGGAAAGGGAATGGAAATACCGGCCTGACGGAATGCCTCGTCGATTGCAAAGCGCAAGTCGCTGGCAATACGAATGCGGCGTTCAACATTGCCAATATAACAGCGTAGTTCGAACAGCAGTGCGCTGTCTGCGAAATCTCGGAACAGGACGAACGGTTCGGGGTTACGAAGAATGCCTTCATGTTCAGATGCACATTGCAGGAGCGTGTCATGAACCAGCCTCACATCCGAGCCATAAGCAACGCCCACCGGTATCTCGACCCGGCCTGTTCTGTCCTTGTGCAACCAGTTGACGACCGAAGAGGAAATGAGTTCCGAATTCGGCACTATGACCGAGGCACGCGAAAACGTCTTGATCTCCGTGCTGCGCACACTGATGTGTTTGACAATGCCTTCATGGGGTCCGACTTCGACCCAGTCGCCCACTTTTATGGGCCGCTCCGCCAGCAAAATAAGACCTGAAACGAAGTTGTTGACGACGCCTTGCAGGCCAAAACCGACACCTACTGAAAGCGCTCCGGCAATGATCGCCAATCCGGACAGATCAATGCCTGTCATGTTGATGGCTAATAGCGCTGCGAGGACCAGGCCCACATAACCGATGCCGGTCTTCAGCGCATTGCGCACGCCGGCATCCATGCGGGTGTGCTGAAGGATGCGTGTATCGACAAATCGTTGGAAAGTGCGCAGGAGTACAATCAGAATAATGAATGTGACCATACCCGCCAGCACGTCCGTGATAGAGAATACGTGCGTGCCGATCTTGAAGCCTGTCAGGCTCCAGCCGATCCGATCAAGAAGGCTGTCCCAATGTCCACCCCATAGTGGGAGCAGGACGAACGCCATGCTGATAACGAGGCCGATATCGAGCAGAAGCACCGACCACACATAGATGAGATTGGCCGGTTCACCGGCAGCCGGCGGCTGTTCGGTGTCACGCGTGAATACGGCTATGAGATCACGCGCCAGACCGTGCAGCACAAGAATAGTGAGGAACACGGCAGTGGTTGCCAGCAAACGCCGCGCGATAAAATTGGAAAGCACGCCATAGCCAGCGAGAGCCGCTATCGGAATTGCGAGCGCTAGCAGGACGACAATTGCACGGGCAAGACCCCACCAGATTCTTCTTGAGGAGGTTTTGCCTGCTGACTTGATCTGTTGACCGCCGGCACGATCCTCCTCTGGCCTGAGCCAAAGACGCTTGTCGCTCGCCATGAGGAAGAACAAGACTGAATAGGCGGAGCCAACGATAAAGCTGTAGGTGGTTGTCAGTGTCGGTGATGGCTGAAGTTCGACCGTTGGAATGATCAGCAGCAGGTCGAGTCCAACAATAATGGCAAGGGTAAGAGCGTATCGGGACCAAAGCCTTGCAGTGTTTTCGCCCATATTGGCCAGTCGCCACTGCGGCATGGATGGTGAAAGCATTGCGCGCGGCAGGCCGTACAGAATGCTGACCATCACGACTGATACGGCGAACCCGAGAATGACGTACTGAAACAGACCGGTCAGAAGCCCCCCGTTTTTGAGCGCGGCATAAGTCACCACGACAATCAGGATGGGGATGACCGTGCGGGCGACGCCTTCCGCCAGTGTCGCCAGAACGCGCATGCGGAATGTGGGGTTTTCTATGTCGGGATCACGGCCGAAACGGCGGACCAGCCAGCGCCGGAGCAGCCAGCCCAGCCCAGCAGCCACGATGATGGCAATCAGGATGAAAGCAAAATATCCGCTCTCTATGGCGTTGCGGACTTGTGGCGACGCAACCCATTTCAGCGGCGACATGATTGATCTGCTGAGCAGTCTGACAAACTCTTCACCAGCCTTCGACCATGTATCAATGGAAATCAGGGATGGGGTGCGCACGAGCAGCTTGTCGCCGAAGGCTTTGCGGTTGGCATCGATGATTTCAGTCAGCAGCGTGCGTGTTCGCTCAAGTAGCAGGTCCAGCTTCTTAAGCCGGCCCTCAGCTGTCGCCAGCTTTACATTGAGATCTTCTCGCTGAGCTGCGATTTCCGGCGCCTCAAGTGGTTCGCCTTTCTTAGGCGGCGGTCCCAGAGCATCAACTAGTTTTTTGAACCGGCCGGTCTCGACCGAAAGCGGCTTACGTACACCGTTGAGTTTGCGCTGCGCTTCGTTGACCTCCTTCTTGAGATCCCCTAGGGAGGAAAGTGTTTGAGCCTCACCCTTGATCTGTTTGTCGATACGCTTGAGCAGCCGGTCCCATTGAACAAGATCTTCGCCAATGCGCTCCTGGGCGGTTTCCTTCGGTGCTGCCTGATCAGGTTCCTTTGGCGCGACCTGGGTCGTCTCCTTCGGGGCGGCCTGGGTTGCATCCTGTGAAACAGCCGGATGTGCCGGCAGAAGCAGTGCAACAAGTGCAAAAAGGATCAGCAGGATATGACGCACTGTATTGTTTTCCTGAGACAAAATGGTTGCAGGCAAAGTTTGAGGTTTACCAGCACAGAAGTTTAGACCGCGAGCCGGAAATCAAGGCTCAAGCGGGCAATGAAGGGCTGCGGGTAGCATATGCATGAAATTCGGGCAACCAGACATGAAATGTTATGTGGCCTGAGAACGGGTGCGTCAGCGAGGCGAGGCAGGGGTCAGCTGTTCGCTTCTGGCCCGGTCTTCGCGGTGATGTTTTTTCTACATGCTCGTCTTTCAGCACCGCACAAATCTGCGCAGTGCGGCGATCATGCCAGGCGATAGCCAGAGATGATGTTATCCCGTCGTCAATGGCAAGAATATATTCTGGCACAAATCCTGCCCCATGGCCTGAAAGAATTCAAAAAGACCCTAGGAGGCCTTTTGCATCTCGGCCTGCTTGCGGGGATCCGTTATCCGGTGCGCATGCTCTTGCATCATCTCAAGCTGTGCTTCCTCGTCTTCATGGACGGGTTCGATTGCGAGATCGGTGTAGTGCATTTTATCAGGATCTGCCTCGATTGACCTGGCTGCCCTGTAATGTTTCCAGAAAACACGGGTCCAACGCGCATGATGGGTGAAAAAATCCCAAACGCGCCTGGTGTAGAAAATGAGCGGGTTCTCAATTGGCAGCGTAGGCCGGCGATCCTTTCGCACCTTGTGGCGCAGCCAGCCAAGTTCGAGCGGGTGGATGCCCTCGATCGGTACCGATCCGCGGAACCATGTCAGCGGAAGAATCAGCTTTTCCGCCTTCAGCCCGCAAGCCACTGCGCGGCGCATGATCGTCTCGGCATGTTCGTCGGTGTAATATTGTTTCCAGGCATCCTGGTAGGCCTGCCAGAGTTCGTCATCGCTCATGGTGTCGTGGTGAGCGGTGATGTGGTTGAGGTCGTACTTGTTCATGTCCGGGTCCATCCAGACGCCCTTCTCATGGAGCACCTTGTGGTCTTCTGAACCGGGTAATGGCGTGAGAATAAAAAATTCAACCAGATCGAGCGGCAACTCCTTCTTGATGATTTCGATATCCCGCCTGATGGATTCAGGGGTGTCTCCGGGGAATCCCAGAATATATCCCGCATACGTCATCGCGCCGCGCTCTTTCCACATCTGCAGCATCTTGCGGTATTCCCAGATTTTGTTCTGCCGCTTCTTTGCTCCCATCAGCGAATCCGGGTTGATGTTTTCAAGGCCGATGAAAATCCGGTGGGCGCCGGCACGAACCGCCTTTTCGATAAAGTTCGGGGTGCGGTGGCACAGCGTATCGACCTGAATGACGAATTTGAATTTGAGACCTTCATTCTCTTTCAGGTGGATCATGCGGTCGAGGACGGATTCCCAGTCCTTGTTGCGTGCAAAATTGTCATCGGTCACGAAATAGCGTCGGATACCCTGGGCTTCGTTGGCGCGGATAATCTTCTCGATCGAGTCCGGCGAGCGCCGCCGCGAGATGCGGCCCTGCACGTTGATAATGGTGCAGAAGGAACATTGGAACGGGCATCCGCGCCCGGAATCGAAACTGGTATAGTGACCTGCCGTGCGCCGTATCTCCCGTTCGGTGAGGAGAGGGATGCTGGTATCCGTCATGTCCGGCAGGGCGTGCATGTAGTTGTAGAGGGGTTTCATCTTGCCATTCCAGGCGTCGCTTAAAAACTCCTCGATCCGGTGTTCGCTTTCACCGGCATACATTGAAATGCCGAGATCCATGGCCTCCTGTATATCTGCTGGAATATCTTCAAGCATCGAGATGCAGCCCGATACATGGAACCCGCCCATGGCCACCTGGATGTCTTTTAAACGAAAGCGCCGGGCAACATCCACCGCGCGGGGGAACTGGTTGGTCTGAACACCGACGAGACCAACCACGCTTTGATCGGCTTCTTCGACGTCACGGATGATCTGGTCGATCGGTAAAATCGTGTTGGTTTCGTCATAGGCGTCGATAGTGATGTCGATATCAGGACCCAAGGCATGGGCATCGGCTGCGACTTTTATCAGCCCGTACAGGGAAGCCAGCGTATTGGAGGGAATTGCCGATCGGTACCACTGGATCACATAGCCATCATCGTCATAATGAGACGGCTTGATCAGCACGATGCGGAAGCTCTTGCGCGCCCGCGTCTTGCCGTTCATGGCTTGCATAGGGTTCGGCACTGACAACCTACTTTCTGAAGTCTCTCAGAAAATCATCAAGTCGAGCTCACAATAGCTCATTAATGTGGCGATTTCGAAACGGTCTGCCCTGAGACATCAATGCGCTGCCGCAAGCGAGGATATTATGTTGTTAAAACAATATCCTAGTTGCTGCTTTAGCCCTGAACATACTGTGAGTTCTTGATCCGGTTATTGCAGTTGCGCAACCGGTGCCAGCTGTTTGTCCAATGCCAACTTAATAACGGCCTCGATAGCCTTGAGAGGACCGGCGGTAATATCGCTGGTGGAAAAGACATCCATTGGTACTTGGGGGGGTATGCCAGCTCCCTCCCAGGATTTGCGCCTGGCATCAAGATAGACTTCGTTCGACAGGCTCAAATTCCAGCCATTGGGCAGCGGCTTCCAGAGCATGTCCGATAAAGAGCCACGCGTCGTATCACCCACATGGGTCACGTTCGGCAGAGCGCGCATGGACATAGTGAAAATTTCTGCGGCGCTGACGGTTATGTCGCTGGTAATCATGTAGACAGGCCCGGTGAAGCGATTCTTGCCCGTTGGCTCGATATAAATGGCCTGGGGCTCGTCTGCCTCACTGTCACCAGCATATTTGTAGTAGCCGAGCGTGCGTTGTGCTGCGAAGCGTCCGGCAATTGTCCTCGCAACCTTGTCGAAACCACCATCATTGAGAGTGACATCCACGATTACGGCGCGGGATCCTTTGAAAAGTGCCAGGGCCTTGTCCAGGGCCTTGTTTGTTACCTTGATATCCTCGTCTTCGACGTTATCGTCGTTGGCGAGACCTATCATCGACTGGATGGCGATATATCCGATATCGCCGTCAACAATCCCGTATCTGATGGAACCGTTTGCTGTTTCACGTCCCTTGCCGCGCAACAATGCCTTGCCGATGTCCTTGTTCCAGACACGCGCGAGCCAGTCATCCACGAATTTTTCCGCATTCTTGCCCTTGCGCTCGGCCAGAGCGGTGAGGGCACCAACCGTCTTTCCGGGGCGTGAATTGAGGACGACTTTCTGATCCTCGATTTTCGCCTCGATGCTGACATGGTCGTCGTCAATTTCTGAGATGATCCCCTTGATGACATCCAGCAGCTCGGTGCTGGACATGTTTGCCTCGGCGCGCTTGGTGGCTGAATCGGCCATCGCCGGCCAGTTTATGTTGCGAGTATTGAAGAAGGCGTAGTGAGTGGAAAATATCTCAATGAAGCTGTCGAGCACCGATTTAGGTGTCGTATCCAGCTTCTCGTGACAGCTATCAGGCAGGCGATTCAGTCTGTCGAATGTGAAAAAATAGGTGTCGTCTCCGAGCGGCATACGCATGGCTCGGCCATCGTCACTGATCTGGTGGTGCTGGGCCAGCTCTTTCAGATCCTCGGTTTCCTCATCATCCCTGATGCAGTGTCGGGTGCTTTCGTTATAAAAATAAACCTTGCCGTTCTTGATCTCTAGCAGCCAACCATAGCCTCTTGAGCGCCAGTAGCCGTTCAACTTGCCTGGTTCGCTACCATCCCTGAATGTCATGATGGGGCTGTTGGTCATGGCGATTGATGTATTTGCGGAGGCTAGGAGGCACATAAATGCGGCCGCTGAAAAGAACGTGCGAAACAATGCCCGTTTCATGAATGTCTCCTCAACCGACACAAGGGGTCACTTTCCGACCAACCTTAACCCCCCATGGTCAGAATCGGCGAATTAGATGAATATCCCCCTGCCAAGATGTTGGCAAGTATCAAACACCTTTAGCTGGCGGCTCACAGCTCTGTAAATTTCCGTAATTTCTCAGCATCTTCAAGGCAGTAGTAGCTGCTGATCCGGCTGACAAGGCCCTCTCTCGTCCACTCCTTGATCTGCCGGTTCACATTCTCCCTGGCCGAACCCGTCATTCGGGCCAGCTCCGCCTGTGTAAATTTCTGCCGGATGAGAATGCGCCCGCCCTCAAGCGGTTCTCCAAAGCCTTCCGCGAGACGAAGAAAAACCCGCGCCAGGCGGCCGCGCAGGGGCAGGAGCTGTTGCATGGTGGCAGCCTCGTTGGAGGCTCGCAGCCTGTCGCTGAGAATCTCCAGCATATGCAGGTAGATCAACGGATTTGCATTTGCCACTTTTTTGAAATCCCGCGATGCGAGAAATGCAAGCGAGCAGGGTTTGAGCGCGGTGGCACTAGCGGATCTCGGCTGGGCATCGATGAGCCCCATATCGCCAATCACGTCACCGGTGCCCAGCATGGCAAGGAGCGCTTCCTGGCCGTCCGGGGCGGTCACGCAAACCTTCAAGACGCCTTCCATTATTGCGTAGCACCCGTCTGAAGCATCACCCTGCTTAAACAGGCTTGCGTTTGTTTCGAGCGAAATGTGATGGGAATAGCGCGCAAGTCCATCAAGCGCTTCGCGCTCCAAACCCGCAAATAGGGCGGAGCTTGCCAATATTGATCCATCAAATTTCCTGCTGCTCATAGGTGGTAGAATACCAAGTCCTCGAAGGAAGTTCGACCCTCATAACCCAAGCCAAAAAAAGTGATGACCGACCACATACCGAATGCCCCCGAATTCTAAACGGTCCATACATGGAACCTGTTTTGCTGAACTGCGTAGCAGTGTGTATATAATCGCCTGTAACAGGCTACTCAGTGCCTCGGGGAGGAATAAGAGGAGGGTCCCTTGGACGGATTGACCATCGCCCAGGAACGAATCGCCAGCGAAGCACAGGAAAACACCGGACTTCTCGATCTGAGTTCGCTCGGCCTTGAAGTATTGCCGGAAGAGTTGTTTTCACTGAAGAATTTGCATGCGCTGAATCTCGACGGGGCTTTCCGGAATGAAAATGTACAGCAGGGCAAGAGCGCCTCATCAGCCGCACAACATCCCGTAGAGGCACAAATTGAGCGCCTCGCCGCATTGCCGGAACTCCAGACATTGTCGGTGAGTGGTACGGGTCTGGTTGACTTGACCCCGCTCCAGGAGCTGCCAGCTCTGCAATCGCTGGACTGCAAGCTTAACCCGGTAATCGATCTCACCCCGATCAAGGGTATGAAAAAGTTGCGATCGTTTTCCTGCGCGGCAACCGGTGTCATCGATCTCGCCCCGCTTCAGGATTTATCTTCTCTGCAGTTCTTAGCCTGCTCGGACACGGAGGTGAGAGATCTTGCACCGTTGAAGAAACTGGCGTCTCTGAAATCGCTGTTCTGTTCACATGCACCGGTAAACGATCTCGACCCGCTCAAGGGATTGGCAAAACTGCAATTGCTCTACTGCAACTTGAGCAATGTGCAGGACCTTTCCCCCCTTGAGAACCTGGCGGCGTTGCAGTCACTCCACTGCTCGCACACAATGATAAGCGACCTCACTCCGCTCAAGGACCTGTCAGCCTTGCAACAGCTTGACTGCTCACACACGCTGGTGAGTGATCTCACCCCGCTCAAAGGCCTGTCGGCCCTGCAAAAGCTTGAATGCATGCATACCCAGGTAAGCGACCTTTCCCCTCTCAAAGGTTTGACAGCCCTGCAAGTGCTTAAATTCGCGGAAACGGCGGTTAGGGATCTCACTCCGCTCAAGGGCCTGTCATCTCTGCAAGAGCTAAAATGCTCACGTACCCCGGTGAGTGATCTCACCCCGCTCAAGGGGCTTTCATCCCTGAAAAAACTCAATTGCTCACGAGCGCCTGTGAACGACCTAACCCCGATCAAGGACCTGCCGGCCCTGCAATCGCTTGACTGTTCAGGATGCCTGCTGGTGCCACCACCAGAAAATTTCTGGCTCATGCCAACCTTGTCGGAATTGATCCTCCATAAAACCCAGATTTCAGGCATTCCCGCCTGGGTGCTTTCACAAAACGACGGCGACGATTGCCTGGAATCCCTTCGCGCGCATGTTCGTGTTTAAAATACGCTCGGGGAAGATGGGAGAAATTTAAGGCACTGAAAGATATAATGAAATTACAAGAACAAAACCGCTGAAGACAAAATGTGTGATATACGTCACTTCTCGTCAGATGAGGCATACTTATCTTCAGGGTGTCTCATCAAATTGAAATTGAAAGCGCAACAATGACCGATAAAGCCGCCCCGATTGTAAATTTGCAGCAAGACCAGCCCGCCGCATTCGCGCATGTCTATGAAGGTCCTTCCGGCACATGGATTGTTCAGGACGACATGGATAGCCGTGGTGGAATGTTCACCAACCGCAAAGCTGCAATGAAGTTTGTGGACGGTGAATTTGGTCCTGAGACGAAAATCATTTCCTCAGCGCCGGCAACGGACGCGATTGACACGGATTCACCTATCCCAAGCAACCAGCAGATCGTACCGCACACCCGGCATCGTTATGAAGTTCATGACGGGCAGGTTACGTGGTCAAAAATTGCAGATGGTTCAGCCCAGGGTGATGTTTTCGATGGTGAAATCAGCAGTAAAGGATGGGACGAGGCCGCCCATGCCGTAGCAGACGCGGCGAATATGGAAGGAAGCTGGGCGGCAGCTGCGAAGCTTCTGATCGAGCAGTCCGGACAGGATGCTGGCAAAAGCTCGAAGACGAAGTCCAAAGGCTCCAACGGGAAAGATCAGAAAGACAACACTTTCTCCCTGGCAAGTGAGGGTGAAGGCCAGCCCCAAAACGAAGTGTTTGAGCATCTTGAATCCAACGTTCAATCCTATGCCCGTGCCTTTCCGCGCATTTTCAACAAGGCAGTGGGGACGACGATCTGGGACAAGGATGGCCGGCCCTATATCGATTTTCTCGCCGGGGCCGGGTCGCTAAATTTCGGACATAACAATCCCGCAATAAAATCCTCGCTCATTGAATATATGCAGAGTGACGGCATCACTCATGGACTCGATTTCCACACTGTGGCCAAGGAGAAATTCCTGACGGCCATGGACGAGATCATTCTCAAGCCACGCGGTCTCGATTATGTCATTCAGTTTACCGGCCCGACTGGCACCAATGCAGTCGAAGCCGCTTTGAAGATCGCCCGCAAAGTTACCGGCAACACCAACATCATCAGTTTCACCAACGGGTTCCACGGCGTTTCCATGGGGGCCTTGTCCATTACTGGAAATGAAACGCTCCGCGCCGCAGCCGGTGTGCCGCTGGGTGGCGCCACCTCGATGCCTTATGACCGGTACATGGGAGAAGATGTTGACACGATCTCCTATCTCGAACGCGTGCTTGATGACCCTTCCAGCGGTATCGACGCCCCTGCTGCAATTATTCTTGAGATCATCCAGGGCGAAGGCGGGCTGAATATGGCCCGCGTCGAATGGCTCCAAAGCCTGCAGGCCTTGTGCAACAAGAGAGAAATTCCGCTCATCGTAGATGACATCCAGGCCGGGTGCGGGCGCTCTGGAACATTCTTCAGCTTCGAAGAAGCCGGCCTCAAACCCGATATCGTGACTTTGTCCAAATCCTTGTCCGGATACGGACTGCCATTCTCTGTAGTGCTCATCAGGCGCGATCTGGACCAGTGGAGTCCCGGCGAGCATAACGGCACGTTCCGGGGAAACAACCCGGCGTTTATCACTTCAGCCAGGATGCTTGAGCTCTACTGGAAAGATGGCAAGTTCGAGAATGAACTGAAGAAGAAGAGCGCGCATCTGCGCAAGCGGCTGCTGGCCATGGTCGAACAGCATCCCGATGATCTGATTGACGTCAAGGGGCGCGGCTTCATGATCGGTGTGCGCTGCGTCGACCCGGACCAGGCGGCAAAGGTGACAAGGAATGCGTTTACCGAAGGCCTGATCATCGAGCGCTGCGGTCCCAGGGACGAAGTCGTCAAATGCATGATGCCGCTGACGACCACGATGGAAGAAATGGACCAGGGTCTGGATATTCTCGAGCGCGTGTTCGAGGGCATGTTCAGCCGGGAAGCATGGGACAAGAATGTCCATGATATCTCCGACTCTGAAAGCCTTAGTGGGTGCTGGGAGGTTGCAGCCCAGCTTCTTATCACGCATGCCGACCAGACACCCGAGAGCGGGACCAAGGGCAAGACAGGCTGAAGATAATGCTCGGCAAAACTTGATGAACCGGGTGCCAGACGGATAGTCTCGTGGCCATCCGGTTCTTTCGTTGAATTCCATACTTTACCGGTTAGCAACAGCGTTGTGTACGGGCAGCCGTGTGCAGGCAAATTGGGTGAGGGCACATGCTTATCTGCAAGGGGGCCGATAATTCCATTCGCTGGAAAGAAGGCGAACGGCTCGACCATCTGTTCGAAGCCCGGTGTGATGAGCTGGATAGTGCCAGCGGCGGCACACATCCAGCGGTAATCACCGATGAGAAAGTTTACACCTTCCGTGATCTGGACAACCGCGCCAACCAGGCGGCGCGATACCTGATCGCGCAGGGCGTCAAGTCCGGTGACAAGGTTGGCCTGCTGTTCGACAAGGGCGTTGAGACCTACATCGCGTTGCTGGCGGTGCTGAAGGTCAATGCCGCCTATGTGCCTTTCGACGGCGGTTTTCCGAACGACCGGATTGCCTTCATCATGGAAGACGCCGGCGTGAAGGTGATGCTCACCCAGTCCGGCTACAAGGACAAGGTTTCTGAATTCGATGTGCTGACGGTTTATCTCGACAGTGCTTCGGACGAACTCGACAAGCTGGACACTGCCCGCCTGAGTGAAAAAGAGAAAGGCAAACCGAAAGACGAAATCGCCTATCTCATCTACACCTCAGGTACCACGGGCCAGCCCAAGGGTGTTGTCATCGAACATGCCAGCATCTGCAATTTCGTGCGCGTGGCGGCGGAGATTTACGGCTACGGCCCCGATGACCGCGTTTACCAGGGAATGACCATTGCGTTTGATTTCTCGGTCGAGGAATTGTGGGTGCCTCTGCTCGCTGGTTCAGCGCTGGTTCCGGCGAAAGCTGGCGCCAGCCTCGTGGGCGATGACCTGGCTGACTACCTGCTGGAGCATAAAGTGACCGGGTGGGCCTGTGTCCCCACATTGCTGGGGACAATCGAGAAAGATCTGCCGGACCTGCGCCTCCTGATTGTCTCAGGCGAGGCCTGCCCGCAAAACCTGGTGACACGCTGGGCGCTCGACGGGCGCGTGATCCTGAATGCCTACGGACCAACTGAAGCGACCGTCACCTGCACGCTCACGGAATTATTGCCTGACAAGCCCGTCACCATCGGCGGACCGCTGCCGACATACACCATCGTCATTCTTGACCCCGACAAGCCTGAAGAAGTGCCCGAAGGCGGGATGGGCGAGATTGGAATCGCCGGCATTGGGTTGGCCCAGGGCTATCTGAAACGCCCTGAACTCACAGAAGAAAAGTTCATCTCCGATTTTCTCGATATCCCCAATAATCCATCGAAACGAATTTACCGGTCAGGCGACCTGGGGTGCATCAACAAGGATGACGAGGTTGAGTTTCATGGCCGCATCGACACCCAGGTCAAGATCCGCGGTTACCGTATTGAGTTGACCGAGATCGAGTCGGTGCTGATGGAGTTTCCGCATATCTCAATGGCGGTCGTGGATACCTATGAAGCAGAGCCCGGCGCTGTTGAACTCGTCGCCTATTACGCCCTGAACAAGGGTCATGACGCTATCGAACATTCGGAAATTGCCGAAACGCTTCGTGGCCGCATGCCCGGTTACATGGTGCCGGCCTACATTGAGCAGCTGGACGTCATCCCGATGACGCCGAGTAATAAGGCCGACCGCAAGGCCCTGCCGGAACCAAAAGGTCCGCGAGTTGGTGCCGGTGGCGGCGAATATGTGGCCCCGGCGAATGAAACCGAAGAGACGCTCGCCAAAACCCTTGCCGGTGTCATGAAGGTGGATGAGATTTCTGCCGTGGCAAACTTTTTCCAGGAACTGGGTGCGCACTCGCTGCTCATGGCGCGTTACTGCGCCGAGATCAGGAAGATAGAGGGCATGCCGGATGTTGCCATGCGCGACGTCTATCTCAACCCGACCATCGTGGAACTGGCCAATTTTGTCAGCTCCTCTGGTGAGGTGACACCTCTTGCCAAGAGGGAGGAGCAATACCGGATTCCCTCCAATCTGGAATATTATGGATGTGGCGCGCTTCAGCTCCTGTTCTATTTCGCTTACGGATTGCTGACATTCTGGGTCCTCGTTACCGGGTTCCATTGGACATACTCAGCTATCAACGAACCGCTTGAACTTTACGTCCGAATTGTCACCTTCCTGATTGCCAGCTATTTGGGATTCAGCATTTTTCCAATCGCCATGAAGTGGCTTCTGGTAGGCAAATGGAAGCAGGAGAAGTTTCCAATCTGGAGCTTGCGTTACTTCCGCTTCTGGATGGTCAAATCTCTTGTCTCAACTTCGCCAATGGCCATTTTCCCAGGCGGCCCGGTCTACAATGTTTACTTGCGGCTGCTCGGAGCGAAAATCGGACGAAATGTGATACTAGGCTCCAGTGCGCCCATCTGTTCTGACCTGTTTGTCATAGGTGACAACACGATCATTCGGCACAAGTCCCTGCTTTCGGGATACAAGGCCGAGTCCAATTATATCCACACCGGTCCGATCCATATCGGAGCCCAATCCTTCGTTGGTTCTGGAAGCGTGCTGGAAATTGACACCGTGATGGAGGATGACACCCAGCTTGGTCACGCATCTGCGCTTCATCGCGGTCAGCGCATCACGCAAGGTAAGCATTATCACGGCACGCCGGCAGAGGAGACAAAAGCAGACTATTGCTCGGTCGAGCCCATGTCCTGCACCGCGCTGCGCAGATGGCTTTACACTATCGCGCTGGCGATCCCGCTCTTTGCCGTCATGGCTCCACTCACAATCATGGCGCTGTTTTACCTTTTCCCCTATGTGCTCGTCTTCGCGTCGGTGGGTTCTCTGAATTATGAGTCGCCGCTTTCGGTTTTTCTCGCGCTCGCCCCGGGGGTTTTACTCGTTTGCATAATTCTCTTCGTTACGATGTTTGTGCTCGGCACATTGATGGTCAGTCTTATCCCCAGACTGCTCAATCTCTTCCTCACAGAGGGGAAAACCTATGTGCTGTTCGGATTCCACTATTATATCCAGAGCATCATTTCTGCGTTTAGTAATATTCCTGCCTACAACATCCTGTTTGGCGACAGCTCCTATATCGTCCACTATCTGAAATGGGTTGGATACAAACTGAACCGAGTCGAACAGACAGGCTCGAATTTCGGATTCGACCAGAAACACGACAATCCCTTCATGTGTGACATCGGCAGCAGCACTATGGTTTCCGACGGGCTGATGATGATCAATGCACAAGCCTCAAGCACCTCTTTCAGACTTGAACATGTGAAGATTGGCGACCACAATTATCTGGGAAATGACATCCTCTATCCTGCCAATGGCAAGACCGGTGTGAATGTTCTCCTGGGCACCAAGGTCATGATCCCCATCGACGGGCCAGTCCGGGAAAATGTTGGCCTGCTGGGGTCACCCCCTTTTGAAATCCCACGTGTGGTTAGCAGGGACAAAGAACTGAGTGAATTCATTGATCCGAAATCGAAACAGGATCTTATTGCGCGGAAAAATCGGACCAACCTGGCGACAATGGTCATGTACCTGTCAATCAATTTTCTGATGTTCTTTTTTGCCATGCTGACCGGCTATACCGCAGTTCTGTACTATCCGGTCTATGGCATTGGGCTATTTCTGGCCTATGGCGCCTTCGTCACCATATTCACGATCCTGTATTACGCCTTTATTGAAAAGGCGAGCATGTACTTTGGACATCTCAAACCGTTGGAGGTGTCTATGTATGATCCTGATTTCTGGTTCCATGAGCGTCACTGGAAATTGAGCGAACATGGATTGATGAGATTGTTTGCAGGAACGCCATTCAAGAACATCATCACCCGCTTGCTTGGCGTTAAACTGGGCAGAAAAGTTTTCGATGACGGTGCTGCAATCGTTGACAGGACGCTGATCGAGGTCGGTGACTACTGCAACCTGAACGTTAAGTGCCTGATCCAGGGCCACTCTCTTGAAGAAGGAGCGTTCAAGTCAGGTCGCATCAAGATCGGTAAGGGCTGCACCCTGTCATGCAACTCACTGGTTCATTATGGCGTGACCATGGGAGACAATGCTCTGCTAGGGCCGAACGCCTTTCTGATGAAGGGCGAAACGCTTGCACCCAATACCATCTGGGAAGGAAATCCGGCCCAGGCTGTCCGTGGGACTGAAGTTCGACAAGAGGCGGCGGAATAGGCAGGTTTGCCTGAGATGCAAAACGACCCCGCCAGTATCGTCACACTCCGGATCGCGACCACGGGGAAGCTCCTGGGACCGTCAGGCATTATCTGTCTCTCAGATGAAGAGAAAACCCATTCACACCGGTTGAGACAGGCGGGTGACCGGGAAAGGTTTCTGGCGGCGCGTACGCTCTTGCGCCATGCCCTGTCAGAAGAGATGGACGGCAAAATACAACCAGAGCAATGGCGTTTCAGGGATAACCCAAATGGCAAGCCGGTGATGGCGCCTGGTTTTCCTCAACTGGAGTTCAATCTATCCCATACAGGTGACTGCGTTGCCGTTGCCATCAGTGCATCGGGACCGGTTGGTATCGATGTCGAGAGCGTCTCCAAAGACGCGGACCTTGAAATCGTTAGCGATGTGCTGAGCATGCGCGAACGCGAATATCTGTCACGGATGCAGGAACAGCAGAAATGGGAATCATTCCTGCAATTCTGGACCCTCAAGGAAGCCTGTGCAAAAGCGATGGGGCTCGGTGCATCGATCGATTTTCGTAGATTGGAGGTCAATCTTGGTCCTCTCAGCGTCAACGCACCAGAGGGCCTTCTCGGCACAGGTGAAACCTTCGATATTGAGAGTAGGGTGGTGGAACTGGATCATCATCCCTATCGTCTCGGTGTTGCGAAAATCACCTCAAATGCAGGAGAGACCTCCTTTTGCTTAAAGCCGTAAGTGCCTTATTGAAGATGACCATTGTAACTGCAGATAACCAAAATATTTTGGAGCGTCTCTCATGAGCGTCTCAGTTACATTCGCCGGTTCCGGTGATGCCTTTGGTTCAGGTGGCAGGCTTAATACCTGCATTCTGGTCGAAGCTCCGCAGATCACATTTGCGATCGACTTCGGCGCATCAAGCCTGGTTGCCCTCAATGCGCTTGGTATTCCCCACAACAGGATCGATCTCATTCTGCTGACGCATTTTCATGGTGATCATTGCGGTGGTGTATCTGCCCTGCTCATTGACGCCATGCTGGGCGCAAATCGTGAAACGCCTCTGACCATCGCCGGTCCCAAAAATACGGCTGAACATCTGCCGCGAGTTCAGGAAGCACTTTTCCCGGGGTCACAGGTCATGACACCGAAATTTGCGGTTGAGACCATCGACATGGAGACAATGGCATCCCATGAGATCAACGGACTGAAGGTTACGACCTATCCTGCTGTCCACACTGAGGCAACCAACCCAACATCTATGCGGGTTGAGGTCGCCGGCAAAGTTATTGCCTATACCGGTGACAGCTCCTGGACAGAACATATGCCTGAGCTGGCGCGGGGTGCTGATCTGTTCATCAGCGAATGTTATTTTTTCTCCAAGAGCGTGCTCTTTCACATGAACTATCCTGATCTGGTGGAACACAGGCATGAGCTTGATGCGAAACGCATTGTGCTAACCCATCTCGGCCCGGAAATGCTCAGGCATATGGATGATGTCCAGGAAGACTGTGCCTATGACGGGCTGGTGATCGAGCTTTGATTTTCCGGTTTTGCTGACTTTGCGTCAGTTTGCCACAGAACCAGTTTTAACAATGCTTCCGTGAAGGAAGGTGTGGTCCATAGAGCGTTTGTCACGCGGGAACTAACTCGTTGAGACTCCGCCAAAAACAAACCCAGCGCGGCGCTACATTCAGTTTAGACTAAATCTAAGCTGTTGAACTTGCTCACCTATTCTTATGAACGCGGCGCCATCCTGCACGCCTTGATTGATTGACAGAATGTTTGTCATGGCATCAATTGGCGTTGCTATTCATTCGCAAAGACGTTTCACAGCAATCCGATGCCGGGGCTTTGAACCCCGATTATTGGGGGATAAAATGCACAGCTCACCAATCGGGTATGGCGTTCGCTATACCGTTCTTTCGATATTTATTCTTGCTCTGTCGTTCGTCGCACCCTCCGCGGCAAAGGCTCAAACGCAGGTCAAAGACGTTCTGAAAACCTATTCCGGCATTGCCCATGCCGGATATGAGGATGCACTCATAACCGCTCGCACACTCCGCGCTGCGATCAAGGATTTTCTGGAAAATCCTAATGCGCAAACACAAAGAGCAGCCAAGGCAGCCTGGCTGTCCGCTCGCAACCCCTATCAGCAGACCGAAGCGTATCGTTTTGGTAACGCGGTGGTGGACGACTGGGAAGGCAAGGTGAATGCCTGGCCCCTGGATGAGGGCCTGATTGACTATGTGGCAGGTGAATACGGCACGCAGTCAGATGAAAACAAACTCTATGCAGCCAATGTGATCGCCAGGAAACGCATTAATATTGGCGGCAGGTCAGTGGATACGCGCAAAATCACCAAGGCGCTGATCTCGAAGGTTCTGCATGAAGCAGGCGAGATCGAGGCGAATGTCGCCACCGGCTACCACGCGATTGAATTTCTGCTCTGGGGGCAGGATCTGAATGTGACGGGGCCAGGCGCCGGGAACCGTCCTCCAAACGATTTTAATCTGAAAAAATGCACCAACGGCAATTGTGCCCGCCGCGCTGCATATCTGCGCGTCGCTACGGATCTTCTGATCGATGACCTGACATGGATGACCATGCAATGGGCGCCCAAAGGCGACGCTCGCAGGGAGCTTTTGAAGGCAGGTGATACGACCGGACTGACCAGAATTTTCACAGGTCTGGGTTCATTGTCCTATGGCGAGCTGGCGGGAGAACGCATGCAGCTTGGCCTCATGGTGCATGACCCGGAGGAAGAACATGATTGTTTTTCCGACAACACCCACAATTCGCACTTCTTCGATGCTCTCGGCATTCGCAATGTCTATCTGGGGCGATACCGCCGGATCGACGGCAGCATTGTTTCCGGCCCCAGCGTGTCTGACCTGGTGCGTGAAAAGGATGTCGAAACCGACGCTGCCTTGCAGGCGCGTCTGAATGAAACCATTACGGTGATGCAGGTCATCGTGCACCGCGCCGAAACGCTTGAGGCGTATGACCAGATGATCAGCGAAGGAAATGATGCCGGGAACAAGGTCGTGCAGAATGCGATTGATGCATTGTTGAAGCAGACCCGCGCGATCGAGCGGGCAGTTTCCGTGCTTGACCTGCAGTCGATAGCCTTTGAAGGTTCCGACAGTCTGGATGCCCCGGAAAGGGAAAAATAGGTGATCCGTACCAGTTTCGTCTTCGCGGCTTTTGTTGCGGCCGTCGCGATTCCCAATCTCGAGGCAAGGTCGGCTGACAACAGAGCTGGCGTGACGACTGAACTGCGCCCGACAAATGACTTCAGCAAGCTGGAGAAGGGGGAAGCGTACCCTGGAGGAGATGCGACATCGCGCAAGAGCGTGGATAATGCAAACGCCTTTTCCCATTCCTCCGGAAATTTGCCGTTTCGCAAGGAACTCGATTTCAAGGTCGGCAACGGTATCTTCCGCAAGCTTTGGGTATCCGCGCCGTCATCCACCAAATCATCGGACGGGCTTGGGCCTCTCTACAATGCGCGATCGTGCCAGCGCTGCCATTTGAAGGATGGTCGTGGCCACACGCCGCAAGCCAATTTCCCGGACGATGACGCCACGTCGATGTTCCTGCGCCTGTCCATACCACCCGAGACGGAGGAACAGAAAAAGCTCCTCGCCGAACGAAAGATCTCCGTCGTGCCTGAGCCAACCTATGGCGGGCAATTGCAAGACTTCGCCATTCAGGGACATGACGCGGAAGGCAAGATGCATATCGATTATGCCGATGTGCAATTCCAGTTTCCTGATGGCAGCAAGGTGACGCTTCGCAAGCCCTCATATTCAATCGACAGGCTGGCCTATGGCCCGCTTCACTCAAAAGTCATGCTCTCACCGCGTGTCTCTCCACAGATGATCGGGTTGGGTTTACTCGAAGCGATACCTGAAATGCTCATCCGGGGGCTTGCAGACATGGACGACACGGATCGCAATGGTATTTCAGGGCGGCCCAATGAAGTGTGGTCGGCAGAGCATAAAAACATCATCGTCGGACGCTTTGGCTGGAAAGCGGGCAATCCCACCGTCAAGGCGCAGTCAGCCGGTGCATTTGAAGGCGATATCGGAATATCGACTCCCATGGCGCGCAATGCCTGGGGGGATTGCACGGACAAGCAATCCCACTGCCGTAAGGCGCCAAACGGAGCCTCACCTAAGATCGGGAATGTTGAGGCGGGAGAAAAATTCCTCGACCTCGTCGCCTTCTACTCCAGGAATCTCGCCGTACCCCGGCGGCGCACTCCGGACAGTCGAGAAGTCCTGGCCGGCAAAAAGCTGTTTTACGAGACGGGATGCGTGCAATGCCATCAACCGAAATTCAGGACAAGCACCCTGGAAGGCCAGCCGCATCTTTCGAACCAGTTGATCTGGCCCTATACCGATATGCTGTTGCATGACATGGGCGAGGGGTTGGCGGACAATCGCCCCGAAGGCGTTGCCACGGGGCGCGAGTGGCGCACAGCGCCGCTATGGGGCATCGGGCTGACACCCATCGTCAACGGCCACACTCAGTATCTGCATGATGGCCGCGCGCGTTCCCTGCTCGAGGCCATATTGTGGCATGATGGTGAGGCCGGACCTGCCCGGGACGCTTTTGCTGCCCTGGACAAGAAGGACCGTGACCGACTGATAGCCTTTGTGAATTCATTGTGAGATATATTCCTGTATTCATTGTGATAATCAGCCTTTTACCGGGCTTGGCGAGGGCCACGGAGTTTGATCATTCTGCCCTTGCACACCAGACGCTGGAGCAACATATCCGGCCCGGATATACGCAATTGCTAGCTGCCGCTAGGGGCCTTGAAAAGAACATTGGTACCCATTGCAGCGCTGCGCCCGGCAACACTCTTTCATCGGTAAAAAAAGCTTTCGGGTCGGCCGTGCTGGCATGGTCACGCATCGAGCATCTGCGCTTTGGCCCCATCATGAAGAAGGCGCGCCATGCACGGATGGTCTACTGGCCGGATCGCAAGGGGCTGGGGCGTAAGCAGGTGGCGCGGGCGCTTGGCAAGCGCGATGCAAGTGTAACTGCACGCGAGAGTCTGGAAGGCAAAAGCGTGGCCCTGCAGGGCCTTGGTGCGCTTGAATATATTTTGGTCGCGAAGGGTAGCGAAAAGCTGTCCATTCCCGGTCCCGCCAGAACCCACCGCTGCTTGTTCATGAAGGCGATTGCCGCGAATATCGTGCTTATCTCGAAGGAGGTCCTGGACCAGTGGTCGGGAAGGCAAGGGTATGCGGCGACATTTATGCAGCCCGGTGCGAACAACCCAGCCTATCTTGAGCCAAAAGAAGTCACGCTGGAGATTGCCAAATCCTATCTCGTTGCTCTGGAAAGGGTAAGGGATATCCGGATTGCCGGGCCGCTGGGCTTGCAGCGCAAGAGCACCCGGCGCAAACCGGCGGTGTTTGAACGCAGCGGACTTTCAACGCGCGCCATTACCGCCAATCTTGAGGGCATACTCCACCTTTATGAGAAGGGCGGATTGATGGAACATATTGAGCGCCATGAAGCCGGGATGGGGAAAGGGATACAATACGACCTCAACTTATCCCTGAAGCAGCTGAAATCCATTTCTTTGCCCATGAAAGCCGCGGTCGAAGATCCGGATGCAGAAGACAAGTTGATGGCGATAGGCTTTCCACTCAAATCTGCACGCAAAGAAGCCGCCCGCGTTCTGACGCAAGCAGCGGGCCTGGCCCTGGGGTTTAATGCACTCGATGGAGATTGATCGCAGAACATTTCTGTTGAGTGGTGCAGGCTTGGCCGCCTGGCCGCTGTTACCTACCTACGCGCATGGGGAACCCCGGGAAATGTTCGCCGCGGCTCTTCGTGATCCAGATGGTGGTTACACCGCCTCGATATTCAGTGTTGAGGACGGTGAGGTTTCACGGGTCGCCCTGCCCGCGCGGGGGCATTCCTTTGCCATGCGTCCCGGCGCAGGCGAGTGCATTGCTTTTGCCCGCCGACCGGGAACATTTGCTGTCGTATTTGGTCCCGGAATGGACCGCCCGCCTTTATGGTTTGCCGCGAACGCCGACCGGCATTTTTATGGCCATGGCGTGTTCTCCCGGGACGGGCGTTTGCTGTATTCCACCGAAAATGATTTTGAGACCAGGCGCGGCATCATCGGGGTGCGTGATGCAACAAACGGGTATCGCCAGATCGATGAATTTGCATCGGGCGGAGTTGGTCCCCATGACATTGCGCTGCTGGGGGATGGGCGTGTCCTCGTGGTGGCCAATGGTGGCATCCAGACCCACCCAGACAGGGGTCGGGAAATATTAAACCTCGAAACCATGGCTCCAAATCTTGTCTATATCGATACGCAAACTGGCGAAGTGCTGGAACGCCAGGAGTTGCCTAAAGGCCTGCATCAATTGTCGATACGCCACCTCACTGTGGCCAGGGGAGACAGGGTTGTGTTTGGCTGTCAGTACAAGGGACCGAGAAACGAGCAGCCCAACCTCATCGGATTTCACAAACGCGGAGAGGCGTTGAAACTTGCTGAAATTCCCCATTCCGCAAATGTGCGGTTGAATGGATATGTTGGCTCGATTTGCGCAGACCGCTTTGGTGGGATTGTTGCCGCGACCTCGCCCAAGGGCGGCGTTGCGATCTATTTCGATGTTTCTAGTGAAAGCTTTTTGGGACTTGCGTCCTTTGCTGATGCGAGCGGTGCGGCAAGACGCAAGGCTGGCGGATTTCTGCTGACCAGCGGTTCGGGCAGGCTGGCTTGGGGACGCTCCGACAGAACGCAGCCTTTGGCGAGTGCGCTGGCTGGCGCGTGGGACAATCATGTGACGCGGCTGTAATTCTCAAACCGCGAGTACGCTGCCCACTTGTGCCAGGATTTCCTTATCGCCGGCGTGGGTTAGATCTTTAGCAATCTCGCCATGAATATTGTCGCTTGATTGCTTTGAGAGATGTTGGCGCAGATCACCCAGCGTGGCGGGAGCTGCGATCAGCACAAGGCGGTCGAATTCGCCAGCGATCATTGCAGCGTTGATTTTTTCCGCCAGTCCACGCGCAAATTCATTTTTTGCATGGCGTTGTGAGTCGGTCGGGCTTTCCATGGCATGACGGCCTTGTCCGCCGGAGTCGAATGTCCGGCCTGGCTTGTCGGCATCAATATCGCGGCTTGCCTTGAGGTCCATGTCACGGGCGTATGAGGGGAGTTCAGATATCCCGTGGCCCGGACCGTCATTGAGATAGGCCCGCGCATGCGCGCCATCGGCCACGACGATGAAGGTTTTGACTGGTTTCATGATCTGATGTCCTCTTCACGCCCCATGATGGAGTTTCAGTAAGAGGTTGGCAATTGAGAGGACGGGCCGCCTTGATCCCTATCAAGCTCTAAAGAAGGGCTTTCAGTTCATCGCGGCCCCATTTGCTCTTGGTGCCCGAGAACCCGCGCGCTTCAACGAACTCTGCTGCTATCTCTGCATAAATGACGCCAAGGGGAACGGGAAATCCGGGTTGTTCCAGTTCGGCCAGCGCTTGTGCTCGAACCAGGTTTGTTTCGTCATGGATAGCGAGGACATCCTTGCTGGCAAGGTCAGAGAGATTAACCACTTCAAAAGCGCCTGTCTCCTTGTCGAATACCAGCCCCTTGTCTTCTTCCTTTCCGAAGACCATCGGTTGCCCATGTTCGAGACGCACGGTTGCCTCGTGAGATTGCGACCGATCGTTTATGGCTCCAAATGCCCCGTCATTATAGACGAGGCAGTTTTGCAGAATTTCCACGAAGGATGCGCCCTTGTTGGCATGGGCGCGCTTCAGCACACCGGGCAAGTGGGTTTGCAGCGTATCGGCGGCGCGCGCGACGAATTTCGCGCCCGCACCGAGCGCAAAGCGGACGGGGTTCACGGGTTGCTCAATCGAGCCTCCCGGTGTGCTGGGCGAGCGAGTGCCGACAGGCGAGGTGGGGGAATATTGCCCCTTGGTCAGCCCGTAAATCGCATTGTTAAAAAGCAGCAGGTTGAGATCTACATTGCGCCTGAGTGCATGCAGTGTGTGGTTGCCACCGATGGACATAAAATCTCCATCGCCGCCTACGACCCACACGTCAAGCTCCGGGTTGGCTAGCTTCACGCCTGTTGCCACTGCCGCCGCCCGGCCGTGAATGGTGTGGAAGCCGTAGGTCGATAAATAATAGGGAAAGCGCGCGGCGCAGCCGATGCCGGCGACGAACACGATGTCATCAGGCGTGCGTCCGATATCAGCGAGCACAGTTTTCATGGCTTTCAGGATGGCGTAGTCGCCGCAGCCCGGGCACCAGCGCACTTCCTGGTCCGAGCCGAAATCATTGGCGGTAAAAGCTTTCACGTCTTTAACTGGCATCTCGTTCATGACACCGGCGCCTCCAGGCGCTTCGTGATCTCGGATTTAAGATCGGAAACATGAAATGGCTGACCGTTGACCTGAGAGATGCATGTTACGGGCGCCAGATATTCGCTGCGCAGGATGGAGCACAACTGGCCGGTGTTCAGCTCAGCCGTGACCGCGCGCGGGAAGCGCTTGATGAGCTCATCCAGTCCGCGCGGCAGAGGCCACAAGTGGCGCAGATGCACATGGGCGACGCGCTTGCCTTGCGCATTCAACTCCTTCGCGGCTTGGGCAATCGATCCATGGGTGGAGCCCCAGCCGATGACGAGAATATCGCCGTCCTGCGCGCCGTCTTCCAGTTCGACCGGGGGCAGGCGATCCGCGACTTTTGAGACTTTCTCAGCCCTTGCCTTAGTCATTTCCTGATGGTTCGCCGGATCATAGGAAATATGCCCGCTGCCTTGTGCCTTCTCGATGCCTCCGATGCGGTGCGCATGCTGCGGCGTGCCTGGTGCGACCCATGGCCGCGCGAGTGTTTCAGGATCACGGGTGAAGGGCTGGAACTCTTCGCCGCTTGAGGTCACCGCCGGCCAGTCAATGTCCGGCACGCTATCCACATCCGGCAATTCCCAGTCAGACGCGGCGTTCGCCAAATAGGCATCCGTCAGGATGATGACGGGGCTCATGGTTTCAATCGCAATGCGCGCCGCCTCGATCATGATCCAGAAGCAGTCATCCGGAGTGGCAGGCGCAAGTACGGGAAGGGGCGCTTCGCCGTGGCGGCCATGTATGGCCATGGTCAGATCGGATTGCTCTGGTTTTGTCGGCATGCCCGTCGATGGCCCGCCACGTTGGACATCGATCACCAGCAGGGGCAACTCCACCGAGATACCCAGACCCATGGCTTCAGTCTTGAGCGATAGTCCCGGACCGGAACTGGCAGTAACTCCAAGTGAACCAGCAAATGATGCGCCGAGTGCCGCCGAGATGGCCGCGATCTCATCTTCAGCCTGAAAAGTACGTACCCCGCCTTCAAAGCGTGCCAGCGCGTGCAGCAGGGTTGAAGCCGGCGTGATCGGATAGGAGCAATAGACAATATCGCGTTTTCCCAGGGCCGCGACGGCGGCGAGCCCAAGGGCCATGGCCTGCGCGCCCGAAATGATGCGGGATTTGCCCTTGTGACGTTTGGCGATACGCGGCGCGCTCAGGGTTGGAAACGCAGAAAATTCAAGGGTCTCACCGTAGGCGTGCCCGGCCTTGAGCGCCGTGATATTGGCTTGCGCCACCTCGGGCGTCTTTTTGAATTTCGAGGTAAGCCAATCTTGTGTTGTGTCCAGTGGCCGGCCGAACATCCAGTAGACGAGGCCCAGCACCCAGAGGTTCTTTGCACGCGTTGCCGGCTTGCGTCCAAGACCAAGATGGTCGAGTGCTTCCAGCGTGCGTTTGACCACATCGACGGTGATGAGTTGGAAGCCATCCAGCGTTCCATCTTCGAGCGGGTTGGTCTCCAGTTTGGCTTTCTTGAGACCACGGGCGTCAAAACTGGAATCGTCCACGATCAGAACGCCGCCGGATTTGAGGTTTTGCAGATTAGTCACCAGCGCTGCCGGGTTGAACGCAACCAGCACATCCGCCCTGTCGCCCGGCGTGAGCACTTCATCCGCGCCAAACTGAATCTGGAACGCGGAGACACCGAACAGCGTGCCAATCGGCGCACGGATTTCCGCCGGAAAATCGGGAAACGTCATGAAGTCGGATTTGGCATCCGCTGTCGACTTGGCGAATTCATAACCCGCAAGCTGAATCCCGTCTCCGGAATCGCCTGCAAAACGCACCACCAGGGGAGGCACTTTGGCCGCTCCAGCTGCGTCGGGATCTGTTGCTGTATCACTCATGTCTTTGCTTTAGTGCTGTGCGCAGATGAAGTCTAGGCGGAAGCGGGCGCGGGCGAAATATAATCCATTTTACCAGGCTTGCCTGACCATTCCTCGGCATCCGTTGGCGGATCCTTGCGCTCGGTGATATTGGGCCAGATTTCAGAATATTTCTGGTTCAGCGCCACCCATTTTTCCGTGCCAGGTTCAGTATCGGGCACGATAGCCTCTTCGGGACATTCAGGTTCGCACACCCCGCAATCAATGCATTCGTCCGGGTGAATGACGAGCATGTTTTCGCCCTCGTAAAAGCAGTCGACGGGGCAGACTTCCACGCAGTCAGTGAATTTGCAGCGGATGCAAGCCTCGGTCACGGCGTAGGTCATTGGACAATCTCTCGCACGGGTTTATCGCTGGAGGCGCAAAATGACGCCATGGTGCTGAATCAATGCAGGTTTCAGGCCAGAGTGGGTTGCGCCTTGCCTTGCGAAGAGGGGTTAGAATCGCGCGTTGCCTGTTCGCCGTCATATCCGCGCTGATAGGCGACCGACATGGAGCGAAGAGCCTTGTTCCAGACATCGATCGACTGGCCATTGTCCACCTCGAAACTGTCAAAGCCGACGCGGCATAAAAATGTGGCCTGATCGGCAAGCACATTACCGGTGGCGCGCAATTCGCCTTTAAATCCCAGTTTTGTGCGCAACTGGCGGGCCTGTGAATAGGCACGGCCATCGGTAAAGGCAGGGAAGGTGAGGGCGACCAGGTCGATCTGCGGCAAATAAGCCGCGAGGTCTTCCTCATCCACATCGTTTTCCAATATCACGCCTGTACGCCCGCCGCGGGTCTGAATCGTGTCAGCATCTTTTTTAAGCCGATTCAGTGACAGGATTACGTCACCCTTAGCTGGAAGCTCTGCCTCGTCATCAAGCAAAACCCAGCTATCCTCGACAATCTTTCCATCCCTAATGAGTGGCATAGACCGCCTCCTTGAAGGGTTCCGCGCCAACCCGGCGATAGGCTTCCAGGAAGGTTTCGCCGTTTTGTCTCAGGTCCACATATGTATCGACGATCGTCTCCACCGCGTCCGTTACGGTTTCACTGGAGAAACCGGGACCAATTATCTGGCCAACCGCCGCGTTCTCGTCGCCGCTGCCGCCGAGCGTGATCTGGTAATATTCCACGCCTCGTTTCTCCAGGCCGAGAATGCCGATATGACCGGCATGGTGATGGCCGCAGGCATTGATGCAGCCAGATATCTTGATCTTGAGATCGCCGATATCACGCTGACGCTTGATGTCGCCAAGACGGTTTGAAATATCCTGTGAAATGGGAATAGAGCGCGCGGTCGCCAGCCCACAATAATCAAGACCGGGGCAGGAGATAATGTCGGTGGCCAGACCGAGATTGGCATCGGCCAGCTTGTGCTCTTTCAGCTCCTGCCAGACTGCGAACAGGTCATGCTTGCGCACATTCGGCAGAACAAGGTTCTGCTCGTGGGTGACGCGTATCTCATCAAGCGACATTTTTTGCGCCAGGTCGGCGATGGCGCGCATCTGGCCGGACGTGGCATCGCCGGGGACGCCGCCAACAGGTTTGAGTGAAATATTAACGATCGCGTAGCCTGTGACTTTGTGCGGCGCAACGTTGCGCTCCACCCATTCGGCAAACTCCTTGTTGTCCACAAGGTGCTGGGTGTGGTCCGCGTCATTCTCAGCCAAGTCCTCATAGGCTGGCGGTGCGAAATAGGCGGCGATACGCTCCAGTTCCTGATCCGAAGGGAGCCCCTGAGGTACATCGAGGCGTGCATATTCTTCCTCGACCTGGCGTGTGAATTCTTCCGCGCCAAGTTCATGCACGAGGATTTTGATGCGTGCCTTGTACTTGTTGTCGCGCCGGCCATTGAGATTGTAAACGCGCATGACCGCTTCCAGGTAGCCAAGCAATTCGCTTTTGGGGAGCCATTCGCGCACGCGTGCGGCAATCATCGGTGTGCGGCCCATGCCGCCGCCAACAAAAATTTCAAAGCCGATATCGCCAGCGGAGTTCTTTTTCAGCCGCAGGCCGATGTCGTGGTAGGCGATGACCGCGCGGTCTGCCTCATCTCCCGTGACGGCGATCTTGAACTTGCGCGGCAGGAACGAGAATTCCGGATGCAGGCTGGACCATTGCCGCATCAATTCGGCGTAAGGGCGCGGGTCCTCGACCTCATCAGCCGCAACGCCGGACCATTGGTCAGCGGTGACATTGCGGATGCAATTGCCGCTGGTCTGGATGGCATGCATCTCGACCTCGGCCAGATTGTCGAGAATGGCCGGTACATCCGGCAGTTTCGGCCAGTTATACTGGATATTCTGGCGCGTGGTGAAATGGCCATAGCCGCGGTCAAACTTGTCGGCAATGAAAGCCAGCTTATGCATCTGCCTGGAGTTGAGCGTGCCATAGGGCACGGCGACCCGCAGCATATAGGCATGAAGCTGCAGATAGAGGCCGTTCATCAGCCTCAAGGGGCGGAACTGCTCTTCGCTCAGCTCGCCCTTGACGCGGCGCTCAACCTGGTCGCGA
Source organism: Hyphomicrobiales bacterium (assembly GCA_021775555.1). Taxonomy (GTDB): domain Bacteria; phylum Pseudomonadota; class Alphaproteobacteria; order Rhizobiales; family Methyloligellaceae; genus UBA2767. Next base: position 82,384 of record JAJFHP010000067.1, read on the forward strand.
AACTGGACGACACGTTCAGAGACGAACGTGGCGTCAAACTCGTCATATCTGTACATGGGAAAGGGCCTTTAGCCGGCAACCGCCTGGTCGGCTACCAAAGCATGTCCGTTGGATCTGGAATTAAACTCTAGATTGACGCTCGGCCCTCTAGCACGCATGCGCTCGCGCATTTCTATCGGCAGAAGAGATGAGCCTGTATCCTCGACCTCGATGAGATACGGATCGACGATGTGATTGGCCCGTGCCGCTTCACCGCCTACGGCTTCAAGCTGCGCGACATCGTCATTCGAGTGGGCCAGCCTTGCGCTCTCAAGGCCGGGGGCCCATGAGCCGTCCGTACCGAGAAAAACAACCAAGCCATCACCGAGAAGGTTGGCTGTGAGTATACGAGGACCTGAGATTTTCTTTGCCATGCTGCTGTCACCCGGCGCCAATTTGCGCCTCTTGAAATGATTTGCTCCGTGTTCTGTGAAATAGAATATTATTCTTTTGAAAAGGAATACAAGTCAGATATAAAGAAAATAATGCTAATAAAAATATTATATAGAAATAATATACCCACTGAGGGCTTGCTGGAGTGATTGCGTTACGACGCCATGCCCGGGGAGGGAATGACAGACCAAATTGATATATTTTGGGGCACGTTTTGGTGATGTCGGGAACCAGGGTAGTGGATGGTTTCAATCCTCACCCCGATAGACCCTCATTGAGGCGTTCCTCAACCTTGCTTCCGCTGCTTACACGGTCCGAGGGGTGCAGGATAACGCGTGCGCCGGCTTCTAAACCTTCAATGATTTCAGCCACCTGCGAATTTCTCTGGCCTATTTTTACTGGTGTGAGTTTTGCTGTTCCATCCACCACCTTGAACACTGCCCATTCATTTCCCTGCCGGAAAAGCGCACCAAGCGGTACTTTGAGGGCATTCTCGGAAGACCACACGGTGATGCGGACAAACACCCGAAAATCATGCCCGAGTGTCGGCAACTCCTCCCTGGGGCTGGTCAGGTCTAGGATCGTGTTGACCCGTTGCTCCTCGATGCCAAGCGCTGACACCTTGGTGTAACCCGCCGGATCGATGCGCCTCACTCTGGCTTGGAGCGACCTGGGTCCGCCCCAGCCTTCAATGCGCGCGTCTGCACCTGCCCGGACTTTCACTGCGTCGGTGGAGAGCAGGTCTACGACGATTTCCAGATCCTTCGGGTCGCCGATCCTCAGCAGGGGTTCACCCGCCTTTACGATCTGCTCGCTTTCCTTATCGATCCGCAACACCTTGCCATCGACCGGCGCGTGAACTTCCACGCAGCATGAGTCATCTGTTGACCTTGCTTTTTTCTGCTCGGGGCCAATCAGCCTGGCCTTGGCGCTGTCCAGTTGACGGTGGCGCAGGATCAGGTTGGCGCGCGCCTGCGCCAGGCCAGCCTGACGGGTCTGTACATCCAGAGCCGCCTTTTCCAGGGTTCGTTCAGAAATCGTGCCGCGTTGTGCAAGAGACTTGGCCCTCTTCAAATCGCTCTGGGCGAATTCAAGCTCAGACTCCGCCCGGTCGATCTCGGATTCGGTGAGACTGACGGAAGCCTCGGCGGCAGCAACCGTGGCCTCCAGTTCCCTGCGGGTTCTGATATCGAGGAAGGACGGATCACCAGGCTCGATGACGGCAAGCAGTGTCTTGTCCTTGCTGACCGCATCACCCACCTCGCGCGGTGATCTCAGAACTCTCCCGTCGAGGGGTGAGGAGACCACGTAGATTTCGCGAATACGCGTCTCGCCTTCCTCATCGACGGTGACCTTCAAGGGACCACGGCTGATGATGGTGGTGTCGACCAGTACAGGCTTGGGGCTGAGCGCATAGACAAATGCTCCGATGACGGCCAATGCGATGGCGCCGAGTATGGTGCGCTTAATCCAGGTTCCATTCATTTATCTATTCCCTGGTCTTGAGGGCCTTGATCATGTCGAGTCGGTCAATTCTGCGCCGGACGATGAGCGCTGAGGTCATAGCAGCCCCCAACACGACGAGCGCGGAAATAGCATAAGTATCGGTCTTGATTATGAAGGGCAGAGAGTAAAGATCGCTTTCAAATCCCTGAACCGTGGCCCAGGCAAATCCGTATCCGATGATCCACGCCAGCGGTATGGCGGCGATTACCAGCATCGCCAGTTCCAACAGCAACACGTGGGAGACTTCCGCCTTGGTGAAACCCAGCACGCGCAGGCTGGCAAATTCTCGGACGCGTTCCGACAACTGGATGCGCGCGGAATTATACACCACGCCGAATGCAATGATAACGCTTAACACAACGTAGACCGTTGTCATGATGGTGAGGTTGGTCGCCAGTGTTTCGTGGAACTTGGCAAGGGAGGCTCCTTGCAAGGCAATTGCCGAGACGGCGGGCAGCCCCTTGATGGCGGCGAACAATTTGTCCGTTTGGCTGTCGTCGATAGCCATATGCACGCCCGAGACAACGGGAGCTTCATCCAGCATTTCGTTCAGGGCGCGCAAGTCCATGTAAACGGCAAGCCCGAGATAAGACTGGATGATGCCGGCAACGGGCAATCGCCGCGTCGAGCGCCGGGTGCCGATGGAGGTCGCGTCGAGCGAGCCCTGGCCGCGGCTGTCATCCAGAATTTCCACATCAACCATATCGCCGCGTGTGACATGGAGCAGCTTGGCCACCCGCTCGCTCATCAGCAGTCCTGATTGCGGCAGTTCAACAGGACGGTTTTCACGATCAAGAATCCGGCTGAGGTCAGCGCCCGGCGGTTTGCCGGTGATGGCGAGCTTGCGGTGATAGTGCCCGTGGCGCAGCCTCACCGCGACAGCCCTGTATGGCTCCACCGCCAGAACGCCGGGCAGGTGTTCCACTTCCTGCAGCACTTTGACAGGGCGCTCCTGGGTGAAGTTCAGCGTCGCATCCTGACGGTCAGCCTGGAAATAGATCGTATCAATCATGAACTCGATGGAATCGAGGGAGAACAGTGCTGTAATCAGCAAGGCACCACTCATGGCAATACCAAGGATGGTCAGCCCGGATCTCACTGGCCAGCGGATGATATGGCGGATCGCCATGATGGTGAGCTGGCTGAGATGTTTGACCACTTGAAGCTTCTCAATCCCCAGATGAGCGTAATGGGTGGGGAGTGGCGGTGACATGGCGACGGCCGGCGGCAGCGTCAGCGCGGTATAGATGCTCCGCATACCGCCCGCGAGTGCTGTTGCGATGGAAATACTCGCGGCAATTGCATAGATGTCCATGCCTCGCTGGAAAATAAGAAACGGGAAATGGAAGAAGTCGGCATAAAGCCGGGTCAGTCCTTGCCCGAGCCATGTGCCGGCGACTGCGCCGATGAGGATGCCCACGAAGGCAATGCAGACGATCAGCTTCATATAATGTGTGGCAATGGTGAAGCGCCGGTATCCAAGAGCTTTCAACAAACCGATCTGCTCGCGCTCCAGCGCGATGAGCCGGGTCAGCGTGATATTGATGAGGAAGGCAGAAACCAGCAGGAAGATGGGCGGGATTACCTGCGCCATGGATTTTAGCTGATTGAGTTCCGCATCAAGAAAGGCGTGAGACTGCTGGTCCTTCCGGCCATAGGCACCAGTGCCGCCATAGCGTTCAAGAACATCATCCAGCTGCTTGATGACCTCGGCTTCTCTGGCGCCTCGTAAAAGTTTGAGGGAAATAGAATTGAAAGCGCCATCAAGATCGAACATGGCGGCCATTGCTTTTTCCGACATCCAGAGATCAGCGAAGCGGCGGTCATCGGGGATCAGGTCACCGGGGCCGATCGCATAGATGAATTCCGGGGACAGCGCGATGCCAACCACGGTGAGTGGACGTTTGTAGCCGTTGAGGATTGCATGGAATTTAGCGCCAAGTTTGAAACTATGCGCCACGGCAAAGGCTTCATTAATGGTGACCTCATCAACCCGGCCCGGTTCGGGAAGGCGGCCCTCGCGCAGATAAATCCGGTTGAGTCGCTGTTCGCGATGATCGGGCAGTGACATTGCCAGGCCCGTTGCCGGTTGCTCCATTCCCTCGATATCGAGCAGGGCAAATTCCTGGATTCGTGTTTCTGCCGCGGCGACGCCGGAGATTTCAAGAATCTGCCGTTCGACAAATTCCGGGGCGCGCTTGGCCGTAGCAAAGACGTCGGCGAAGCGGTAGCGCTCGTAATAGGCCGAACGGGTTTCTTCGAGTGAACGGTAGGCGCCGACAGCGAGAATGAGCGTGCTAACGCCTGATGCCATCACGAGGGCAATCGCCAGGGCCTGCGCCCAGAGGCGAACCATGTCGCGCAGCAGTTTTTTGTCGAGCACGCTCACCATTGAACCTTGTCCGGAGCAACGCGCCGCTTATTGGTATAGGTTTTCGTGATTTTGCCATCGCCAAAATGAAATACGCGGTGGGCAATATCCGCGATAGCCATATTGTGGGTGATGACGGCAGTTGTCGTTCCCAGTTCCTCATTGACCGAGGTGAGGGCTTTAAGCACATGCACGCCGGTCTTGGAATCGAGCGCGCCCGTTGGCTCATCGCACAGCAGGACTTCGGGACGTTTGGCGATGGCGCGGGCGATGGCCACGCGTTGTTGTTCGCCGCCAGACAACTGTGCCGGGAAATGGTCGAGCCGGTGGTCGAGACCGACCAGCCCGAGTGCTTCTTCCGGCTTCATCGGGTATTTTGAGATCTCGGTCACAAGCGCCACATTCTCTCGCGCACTCAGGGAAGGGATAAGATTGTAAAACTGGAAAACGAACCCAACATGGTCGCGCCGGTACCGGGTGAGTTCGCGCTCGCCGAGCTGTGTGATTTCATCCTTGCGAAACCAAGCATGGCCGCCACTCGCGACATCCAGCCCGCCAAGGATATTGAGCAGGGTGGATTTGCCACTGCCCGAGGGGCCAAGCAGCACCGCCAGCTCGCCCTCATAAAGCGTGAGATCAACACCCGACAGCGCGTGAATATCGAGTTCACCCGTGTGGTAAACTTTGGTCAGGCCCTCCACCTTGAACATGATGTCCGGTTTGGCCTTCGATTTGCTTTTTGTTTTTCTGGCAGCCATGCGCTTCCCTATAGATCATATGGGGATTGGAATCTTGAATATGAAGCGGTTTGGGTGGCCTGTTTTTGTGTGGCAGGGGGGCCACGTTAGACGAATTGGTATTCATCAATACTATATTTGTTTCTTGCGTCCAGAGTGAGGCTCTGATCCGATGGTGTTGTGAAGCGATGACGGGATTCGATTGCCCGTCAGAGGAGAGAATTAAACCCGGGTGAGGGGCAAAAAGTCACTGTTTCCCAGGGTTTATTGTGTAAAGGCCGCAAAGCATGTCTGCTTGGCCTGAGGTTGTGAGCCTATGAGCTCAGTGGATGTTGCCGTCAAGACCCGCAACTCTATGCGTGCGACGGACATCACTGACCCGAACTATTTCCACAAGGTTGTGGATTGCCAATGGGCATGTCCGACCCATACTCCCGTACCTGAATATATTCGCCTGGTTGCGCAGGGCCGGTATACCGATGCCTATATGCTCAACTGGGAGTCGAATGTCTTTCCCGGCATCCTCGGGCGCACCTGCGACCGGCCCTGTGAGCCGGCCTGCCGGCGTGGCCGGCTTGAAGATAAACCGGTTGCCATCTGCCGGCTGAAACGCGTGGCAGCAGATTATCGCGGCGATGTTTCAGGACTGCTGCCAAAAATTCCCAAAAAGAAGAACGGCAAACGCATCGCATTGCTGGGGGCCGGACCAGCCTCGTTAACGGTCGCACGTGATCTGATGCCGTTGGGATATAGCTGTGTCCTGTTCGAAAAAGATCCGCGCGGCGGCGGGCTGATGCGCACTAATATTCCGTCCTTCCGCCTACCTGAAAAGGTCATCAACGAAGAAGTCGATATGATCCTCGACATGGGCGTTGAGGCCCGTTTCGGCCACGAGGTCACGAGTCTGAAGAGCATCCTTGATGAAGGTTTTGATGGGGTGTTTGTCGGCACCGGGGCACCGCGCGGCAAGGATTTGAACATCCCGGGCCGCGAGGAGGCAGCCAAAAATATCCATATCGGCATCGACTGGCTCACCTCCGTCGCTTTTGAGCATGTGAAGAAAATAGGCAAGCGCGTCGTCGTGATCGGCGGTGGCAACACCGCGATGGATTGCTGCCGCTCAGCTATTCGTCTGGGCGGTAAGGACGTGCGCGTCACTGTCCGCTCTCCCCGCGCCGACATGAAAGCGTCCGACTGGGAAATAGAAGATGCGGAGCGCGAAGGCATCCCGATTTTTGACAATCATCAACCTTCTGAATTCATTGTTGAAAATGGTAAACTGGCGGGTGTTAAATTTGCCCGTATGAGTGCTGAATATGACAAGGATGGCCGCCGTAAGCTGATCCCCACGGGCGAAGAGTTAATCTTCGAATGTGATGACGTGCTGATGGCCATCGGCCAGGACAACGCATTCCCCTGGATTGAGCGTGACATTGGTCTTGAGTTTGGCGAGTGGGACATGCCCGTCGTTGACAAGACCACGATGATGTCAACGCGCGCGGGCGTGTTCTTTGGAGGTGACGCGGGCTGGGGTCCGGAAAATATCATCTGGGCCGTGGCCCATGGCCACCAGGCGGCCATTTCCATTGACCTGTATTGTTCCGGACAAAGCCTGACGGCATCGCGTCCCGCTCCAGGCATCAGCCTCGTCAGCCAGAAAATGGGGCTGCATGAATGGTCATACGCCAATGACTATTCCGAAGACAGCCGCGTGGCCGTGCCCCATGTTGCCACGAAAAAATCTTTGAAAAATCTCAAGGTCGAGGTTGAACTCGGCTATGACGTGAAACTCGCTCTGGAAGAGGCAGAGCGCTGTCTGAATTGCGATGTTCAGACCGTGTTTGTCCGCAATCTGTGCATTGAGTGCGATGCCTGCGTTGATATCTGCCCGGTCGATTGCATCAATTTCACAGCAAATGGCGAAGAGCAGGACCTGCGCCAGTCTTTACGCGTTCCAGCGGTCAATGAGGAGCAGGATCTCTATATCTCTGATCAGCTCAAAACCGGCCGCATCATGGCCAAGGATGAGGATCTGTGTCTGCATTGCGGGCTGTGTGCCGAACGCTGCCCGACAGGCGCGTGGGACATGCAGAAATTCACCTATGTGGAGCGGCAAGCCAATCCGGCGGGCCAGGTCAATTGTATGGCGTATATCTCATGAAGAAGATCAACGATTTCGTCGTCAAATTTGCCAATGTGAATGGCTCCGGCTCCGCCAGCGCCAACTTGCTGTTCGCCAAGGCGCTGTTCCGCATGGGACTCTCGGTGGTGCCCAAAAACGTCTTCCCCTCGAACATTCAGGGACTGCCCACCTGGTACGAAGTGCGTGTTTCGCAGTCCGGGCGTGGTGCGAGGCGCGGCGGTGTCGATGTCATGGTGGCCATGAATCCGCAAACCTATGCGCAGGACCTGGCCGATATCGTTCCCGGCGGTTACATGATTTACGATTCCAGTCTGCCGCGACCCTTCCCGCGCGAGGACGTCAACGTGCTCGGTATCCCCATTGCGCGAATGTGTGCCGATGCCTATGTCAGCCCTCGCGAACGCCAGCTGTTCAAGAATGTGGTCTATGTGGGCGCGCTGACAGCGTTGCTGGACATGGACTTTAAAGTGGTCAAGCAGACAGTGCGCGACCGCTTTAAAGGCAATGCGAAGCTGGTCGATCCCAATGTCGAAGCCCTCAAGATGGGCCGTGAATTTGCCCGCCGGAATTTTACCTGTCCGTTGCCAATCAAGGTGAAGAAGGTCAAGGCTGCCAAGGACCGCATCATGATAACCGGCAATGAAGCGGCCGGGCTTGGATGCCTTTATGCCGGTGCGTCTGTTGCTGCCTGGTACCCGATCACGCCCTCCACGTCATTGGTGGAGGCCTTTGAACGACATGCCAAGAAGTTCCGGTTGCGGGAAGACGGCACCAGTAATGTGGCAATTGTTCAGGCTGAAGATGAACTGGCTGCAATCGGTATTGTGATTGGTGCGGCTTGGAACGGCGCCCGGTCTTTTACCTCCACATCGGGTCCAGGCATTTCGCTGATGGGAGAATTTCTCGGGCTTGCTTACTTCGCAGAAGTGCCTTTCGTACTGTTTGACGTACAGCGCGGCGGGCCATCCACCGGCATGCCGACGCGAACCCAGCAGTCCGATATAACGACCTGTGCCTACGCATCTCACGGCGATACCAAGCAGGTGCTGCTGTTCCCCGGCGATCCCAAGGAATGTTTTGACCTGACGGTGGATGCGTTCGATCTGGCAGAGCGTTTGCAAACACCTGTTATTGTCATGAGCGATCTCGATATCGGCATGAATGAGTGGGTATGCGATCCACTCGAATGGGACGATAACCGCAAGCATGACCGCGGCAAGGTGATGGATGCGGACATGCTGGATCGGGTCAAAAATTTCGGCCGCTACTGGGATGTTGATGGTGACGGCATCACTTACCGGACACTGCCAGGCACTCATCCGACCAAGGGCGCTTTTTTCACGCGCGGCTCATCCCATGATGCCTTTGCTGCTTACACCGAGGATGGTCAGGTGAACGCTGAAAATATGGACCGTCTCACGCGCAAGTTCGAGATGGCCGCAAACCGCTTGCCCAAGCCCGTCATTCGCAAGACAAGCCGGACAAGCAAGCTCGGCATCATCAATTTCGGCTCCACCGAACCGGCCGTGCGCGAGGCCTGCGATCTGCTGTCACGCGAGGGCTACAAGCTCAACACCATGCGCCTTCGGGCCTTCCCGTTTGGCAAGGAAGTCGCGAAGTTCGCGAGCCAACATGAACGGATTTTCGTGGTGGAGCAGAATCGCGATGCGCAGATGCGCTCCCTGCTCATCAACGAGGCTGGAATTTCACCTGAGAAGCTGGTGTCGGTGCTCGACTATGAGGGCATGCCTCTGACGGCAGGATGGGTGAAGCGTAAAATCGAGGCGGTCATCGAGAGCGATAAATCGGTGGCGCAAGCCATGCAGTTATCCGCCCAGGCGATGTGAGGGTTTAAAGCATGACCTACATGAAGAAGCCGAATGTCCGCCATCCGGGCCTGCGCAAGAATGAGTTGGGTCTCACGCGGCGCGACTACGAGGGCCTTGTCTCAACGCTGTGTGCGGGGTGTGGTCACGACTCGATTTCGGCCGCCATCATTGAAGCCTGCTTTGAGCTTGATCTGCCCGCACACCGGTTGGCGAAACTTTCCGGTATTGGCTGTTCTTCCAAGACACCGACTTATTTTCTCAACCGCAGCCATGGCTTCAACTCGGTGCATGGCCGGATGCCCTCGATTGCGACCGGTGCCAACCTGGCAAACCGCGACTTGATTTATCTCGGTGTTTCGGGCGATGGCGATACGGCATCTATTGGCTTGGGGCAATTCTGTCACGCCATGCGACGTCGTGTAAACATGATCTATATTGTTGAAAACAATGGCACTTATGGACTGACCAAGGGTCAATTCTCGGCCACGAGCGACCGTGTGTCCAAGTCCAAGAAGGGGGAAGCTAACCTGTTTGAGGCGATAGACCTCTGCACGCTGGCCATTCATCTGGGTGCTGGTTTCGTGGCACGGGGTTTTTCCGGCGACAAGAACCACTTGGTACCGCTCATCAAGGCGGCATTCCGTTATAACGGGTTCGCTTTTATCGACATCGTTTCACCCTGCGTCACTTTCAATGACCACGAGGATTCAACCAAGTCTTATGACTATGTGCGCGCGCATAACGAGGCCATGGACCGGCTCGACCTGGTGCCGGAGCGCGAGGAAATTACCGCGCAGGCAGAAGAAGGCCAGACCACGACAGTACGCATGCATGACGGCTCACTGATGCGTCTTCACAAGCTGGACGACAGCTATGATCCGCGCGATTCCGAAAGTGCACTGACCACCCTGCGCAAGCGCTACGCCAAGGGGCAGGTGGTCACGGGGCTGCTCCATATCGATGACCAGGACACCGATTTACACAAGTTGCTGGGCACTACAAGTCAGCCCCTGAACGCGGTGCCGATGAGCGAGCTGTGCCCTGGCAATGCGGAGCTGGCGAAGATCAACAAGGGCTTTCGGTAATACCCGGAACAACCTGACGATCAGGGCTTAGCAATCACTCTCGCTGCGACTAGTGACAGGAATGCAAGGATCGTCATGGCGAATGCAAACTCGATAACCCGGTCATAGCCTCCAATTTCCCAGACGAAAGATCCGACCGTCGGGGCAAATGCGTAACCGACCAGATATACGGCAGCCAGAATTCCGGCAACGAGACCAAAATCCTGCCGCCCGAGATATTCGGCAATGATGACTGGTCGTAAAATGCTGACCACGCCGTGTCCCGCTCCCTGAAAGAGAACGAAACCAACGAGTAGGGCAGGGACTGCAGCCGCGCCGTAGAGGAAAAGGGCAGCAGTTGAGGCGGCAAGAGTGCAGACGATAAACATGGCGCTGGTTGAAACGTGACGCTCGGCAGTCATCATGGCGAGGCGTCCAGACACCTGCATCGGACCGATCATCGAAATGGCAAGGATTGCAGTTTCTTTATGAACTCCACGCTCGTCCAGCAAGGGCAGCAGATGGTTGATGAGAATTCCATGATTGAACGCCATACCGATGAAGCAAATGACGAGGCACCAGAACAGCGGAGAGCGAAAGAGACGCAGGGCTGCTTCTGTCTTGCGCCCTGGCGGTAGCAATGTTTCACGAGGTTGGTCATCAGCCTTGCCGCAGGCATGCCAGAATAAGGGTGCTGCAATGAATATGATGACTGCGGCGAATACCAGAAGTGTCCCGCGCCAGCCTATGGTAGCGGACAGAGCGTTCGCGCTTGGAAATGAGACCGTGCCCGCAAGCCCGGCAACCAGGGTCACCAATGTGATTGCGCGTTTGGCCTGGTCACCCATGGTACGGGTGAGAACTGCAAAGCAGGCATCATAAAGACTGCCCGCCATGGCAAAACCGATCAGTATCCACACAGCATAGAATTGCCAGAGTTGCGTCACCTGTGAGAGCAAAACAAGCAGGAACGCGCCAAACAGCGCACTTCCGGTGAGTTGGATACGACCTTTGCCTCGATCAATGATGCGACCGGCAATAGGCGCTGAAGCTGCTGAAACAAGCAATGAGATCGTTAGTGCGCCGGTGAGTTCCGTTTTTGACCAGCCAAAGTCCTTCTCCCATTCGAGCAGAAGGGCCGGGAAGGAATAGTAGAGTGCTGCCCAAACGATAGTTTCCGCAACAGCGAGGGGCCATACGATGCGGCGGAATGCATGGGGCGAAGTTTTAGGGTTCATACGTGTAGGCAAGATCGTAAATCGAATCCCAATCAGAATGCTCTACTATGCCACCTTTGTTTGCACTAATCCTGTTTGTGCTTCCAGTTTTTCTTCTGGCCCTGCAATCGGCAGGCATATGGTGAATGTGCTGCCTTCGCCCTTCTTGCTCTTAGCATTAAACGAACCGCCATGCATCTCAACCAGCGTTTTCACCAGATTGAGACCGATACCAGTACCGCTCGTTCCTGTAGAGGTCCTGGCCCGGAAGAACCGCTCCCCGATTTGGCCTATTTCATCCTCGTCAATACCAATGCCATTATCACGTACTGAGAAAACCACTTGTTGAGAGTCCGTTTGCCCTTTTACCTCGATATCGGGTGCATCTGGTGAATACTTCAACGCATTGGACAGGAGATTGGTGAATACCTGTTCCAGGGCGTGGGAATCGGCCTGTATGGTGTCAGGTATATCAGCCAGATCGCATGAGATGATATGGGCATTAGCGAGATCCTGCTGACGCATGCATACCTCGTGAATGACCTGCTTGATATTGCAAGGTTCAATCACAATATCGATCTTTCCTTCTTCCATGCGCGCTGCAGTGAGGGTGCTTTCCATCAGCCGTGTCATACGCTGGACGGCACTCCTGATCTTCTGGACCCTCTCAACAGCATCGTCTGGAGTGAGCTTGTTTTTGTCGGCCCGGCTCTTCATGCGCTGTGCGGTTGCGTCGATAATGGCCAAAGGGGTGCGGAACTCATGACTGGCCATGGAAACAAACTCGCGCTGCAGTTTATTAAGTTTCTGCTCCTTGGCTAAAGCTTCTTCCAATTCTTTGGCCTGGCCTTTTAATTCCTGCGTAGCAGTATCGACCAGTTCTTGAAGATGGTCGCGATGGTTTACAAGTTCAGCCTGATCGCGAACCTCCTGCGTCTTGTCAGAACCTGTACCGTGATAGCCCTTGAATTTACCGTTTTCATCAAATACCGGCCGCCCACTGATCGTCCAGTGCCGTGTCTCTCCGTTTTCGTTTTTCAAGGTGTAGTTGAAGTCACGGAAAGGAAGTTCATCCCTTAGGTTGGCCAAATGGGTATCCCAGTCAGCTATGGCATCCTTGCTGATCTGATCATGTGTTTTCCCAAGAAGTTGTTTCTTGGGAAACCCTGAGGCTTGCTGGAAGCGGTCTGAGAGGTAGGTGAAGCGTAAGTTTTCATCGCATTCCCATATCCAGTCAGAGGATACCTCCACAATGTTACGGAAACGCTGCTCACTATGATGTAGCTGATGTTCTCTTTGCTTAAGCTTCATCAGGCTGTGTTTGAAAATGACGTAGGATCTGGCAACAGCGCCGATCTCATCTTTGTTATGCACTTTGACATCGACGGACATATCGTCTGCACTGAGTGCATCAAGGCCGGTAACGATCTCACCAAGCGGGCGTATAATACTGCGACTAACCAGGAAGACGGCAACAACAGTGCCGATGACAATGGCAACGCCTGTTAACGTCGTCAGCAGTATAAAGGCGAAGCTTTCTCTCTCTTCAGCCTCTCTAGCTGCGCTCTTGGTTAAACCTCCTACGTTGGCAACCAGTTGTTCCAAGTGGCTGGTGAGGCTTTCTTCCTCGACCTCAATTATGGGTAACTGTGTGAAAGCCTGTTCGATCTTACCTTCATCAACCAACGTGAGTGTCTGCGTGGTAAGCCGGTCATACTCCATGTGCTTCGTGCTGAGCCAGCCAAGCATGGTCACTACTCTCTGATATTCCTGTCGCTCTTTTACCGATGTGGAAGTATCAACTGAGCTTTGTGCAATAAACTTCACCTGGTCGAATTCCTGATCGACCTTGGTGATCAATTTCTTAAATTCCTGGACTGTTTCATCAAACTCGTTGGAGGCTGCTCCGGAATGCCCCTTCACCTTTTCACCGGCACGGAAGGCACGCTCGAAGGTGATCACTTGTTTGATCTGGTGGATGGTAATCTTGGTCAGGGCATCAGCCAACGGAATGTTGCGTTGTGCGATTCCTTCGATCTCAACGCTGATTTTGCTCATCTGCCAAATGCCAATGCCAGCCACCATAGTGAGCAGCCCAAGGCAGAACGCCACGAGAGTAAAAATTCTGGTTTTGATTTTCATAGAGCTGCCGGTGGGCGTAGGGACTAGCAGCTCGTATTTTTTTTCCATTTGATTTTCACTGAAAAATATTTTCCCAAATTCAAAGTTTGGGAATATCCCAGTAGAAAAAACCAGAAATTTGTAAATTAATTCTTATGTAAAAGCAGAATTAGTTTGCCAAGGACTTGGTGCCTTCCCCCCGCAACAGCTTCATATGAGCATAAATTCTGGTACAGCAGTTGCCGAGCACCAGTAATCGCAAGTTGGGTAACTTACTGAGTGTGATCAGTGAGAGCATGTTAATGCATGCCACCAACGGCGACGCGGGAGAGCAGCTATCGCCGCCGGCTAGCTGCTTGTTAGACGCGTCCCTTCCAGGGAACGACTTTGCGCTCGATCCACCGCATTAGTAAATCGAATGAGTAGGCAATGATGCCGATCACCACGATTCCCATGACGACAACAGATGTCACCAGGAATTCCGAGGCGCTCATGATCATGGCGCCTAAACCTTTCTGGGTGGCGACCACTTCAGCTGCAACCAGCGTCGTCCAGCCAAAACCGACGCCGATGCGCGTACCGGTCAGGATTTCCGGCATCGCGCCCTTGAGGATAACATGCCACAGCACCTGTGCTCGGCTGGCGGACAACTGAAACAGCAACTCACGCATCGTCTGGTCCCACCGAAACCTGACAATTGGCTCTAGGATGAGTCCAAAATAGAAAGGTAGCTTGAGAGCAGACTTTGAACAAGTCGGCAGATTCTTGCGTGTCGGGCCGGTGGATAGGCATTTTGCCGAGATAACCCGCTTATCCGACAGGCAGATGAGCGGGTGAGCGCATTTAGAGAAACCATTACACAAGAACCATCATAAAGGGAGGATAGACCATGAAATCTAACCATCTAATTCGCACGAC
>JAJFHP010000068.1 GCA_021775555.1 Hyphomicrobiales bacterium
CGCAGCCAGCCGGTGATGGTTGTCGAAAACCGGACATTCGCAAACCGATCCTATTGCACCATCAACGAAGGCCTGGGCAAGGTCATGCGCTTCGGCGGCAATGACGCCGAAGTGCTCAAGCGACTCGCGTGGCTGCGCGACGTTGCCGGCCCGCTTCTGGCAAAGGCGCTGCGCGAATGCGGCGGCATTCCGTTGAAGAGCCTGATCGCACGCGGATTGACCATGGGCGATGAAATGCACCAGCGCAACGTAGCGTGTTCCGGCCTTACATTGCGGGCCATATCACCAGCCCTGGCGTCTACATCAAACGACACAGATGCGCTGTCTGAAATCCTCAGCTTCATTGGTGGCAATGATCAGTTCTTTCTCAATATCGCCATGGCTATGGGCAAGGCAATAATGGACCCGGTGCGCGGTATCGAAGGTTCAAGTCTCGTGACGGCCATGTCACGCAACGGCACTGATTTTGGCATCCGCGTAAGCGGTACTGGAGATAGGTGGTTCACTGCGCCAGTAGAAATGCCGGAAGGGCTCTATTTCCCCGGATTTACTGAGGCAGACGCCAATCCGGATATGGGAGATTCTACCATCGTCGAGACCATCGGTCTTGGCGGGTTCGCTATGGGAGCCGCACCAGCCGTTGCCGGATTTGTCGGCGCGGGTGCAGCGTCAGATGCGGCAAATTTCACCCGCACCATGGGTGAAATCACGCTTGGTGAAAACCCCGAATGGACCATTCCCGCACTCGATTATCTCGGCGTGCCAACTGGCATCGATATCCGGCTTGTCGTGGAGACAGGTTTATCACCAACCATCAATACAGGGATCGCTCACAAAGAACCCGGTGTTGGTCAGGTTGGCGCCGGCGTCGTGCGCGCACCGATGGCCTGTTTTGAGCAGGCGCTGCATGCATTTGCGCAAAGTGTAGGTGTGTCATGAGCGCTGTCATTCTCAACCTGGTGCGCAAGGGTTTCTATCTCGATTCCGTGGCACTGATGCGCTTTTCCAGAACTATTGCCGAATTGGAGGGCATTGAGGAAGCAGCCCTGATGATGGGCACGTCCGCCAACCGTCAGATCATGAGCGATGCCGGATTGCTTGAAAAGACGGGGAGTGCTGCCGAGGGCGGCGATCTGGTCATCGGCATTCGAGCGAAAGATCAAAAGTATGCTGATCGCGCGCTGGCCAAGTCCCAAGCCTTGCTTGATCAGCCAACAGAAAAAGGGGGTGAAGGCGCTGCCTGGCATCCCCGGACATTGCGCGCGGCTGTAAAATCAGCTCCTGACTCCAACCTGGTGCTCATTTCTGTTCCAGGAGATTTCGCTATAGCTGAAGCTCGCAAGGCCATTCGCCGTGGCCTGCACGTCATGATCTTCAGCGACAATGTTGATCTGGCAGAAGAGGCCGATTTGAAACGCGAAGCGCGTGACCTTGGCTGTCTTGTGATGGGCCCGGATTGCGGAACAGCGATCATCAACGGGACACCTCTTGCTTTTGCCAACCGGGTACCTCGTGGCGATATCGGTATCATCGGTGCATCCGGCACCGGCACCCAGGAGGTGACCTGTCTCATTGCCCAATATGGCATGGGTATATCCCACGCCATCGGCGTTGGCGGGCGCGATCTCAAGCCGGAGATTGGCGCCATCTCAACCCTGATGGCCATTGATGCGCTTGATGACGATCCCAATACAAAACACATCGTCCTTGTATCAAAGCCTCCCGAAGCCGATATCGCGGCAAAGGTTCTCGACCGCATTTCAGAAAGCACAAAGCCCGCCACCGTCTGTTTCATCGGTGCAGATAAAATTCCAATGCCGGTCAATGCCACTCAGGTTTTTTCGTTAAAACAAGCTGCACTGACTGCTTGCGGCATTGATGATGAAAATCTGCAAACTCCAATGACGGGTGAAAACAGAGTTGCTCCGGCAGGGCGTACCAAGGTGCGAGGGTTGTTTTCAGGGGGTACGCTGTGTGCCGAAGCTCAGGTCATTTTCCTGGATGCCGACGAGGCCGTGAACTCAAATGCGCCAATCCCCGGTGTTTCATCACTCGATAATGCAAATGGTGCTCATATCATGCTGGATCTGGGTGAGGATGAATACACCCGCGGCAAACCGCACCCCATGATCGATCCCAGCGTGCGCGACGATGCCATCATCGAAGCTCTCAAGGATGAAACTGTTGCCGTAATCCTGGCCGACATGGTCATCGGCTATGGCGCGCATGATGATCCAGCCGGTTATTTTGCCAGTGTAATTAAAGAATATGGAGTTGATGGCGGTCCCTTGATTATTTCCTCTGTCACCGGCACCGAGGAAGATCCGCAAATCCGCTCTGCTCAAATGGCTAAATTGGAAGCTGCGGGCGTCCGCGTCGCGCCGACCAATGCAGACGCTGCAGCCTGGGCGCTTACTGCAATCCGATCGATCGGTTGAGGGCAGGTCATGGCACACTCATTCGACAGCACAGACAGGCTTCTCGTTGCCATTGGTGGGAACGCCACGCATCCAGAGGATATTGAAGGCACTTCGCGGGAGCAGAAAGCTATCGCGGCCAGCACAGCCGAGGCCCTGCTGCCCTTGGCGATGCTCGACAACGAGTTGATAATCACACATGGAAATGGTCCGGTTGTTGGCAAAATTCTTATGCGGCAGGCGCTGACGCGCGATACCATTGCTCCGATGCCGCTCGATATCTGCGTTGCACATTCGCAAGGTGGCATTGCCTATCTTCTGGTTCAGGCCATGGAGAATGCTTTGCGGGAAGCAGACAGTTCCCGCCATGTCGCCTGCCTGCTGACACAGGTTGAGGTCGACCCTGACGATCCTGCTTTTGACGATCCAAGCAAGCCGATCGGTGCTTTCTATGATGAAGAAGAGGCACAGCGGATCAATGAAGAACTGGGATGGCGGATGAAGGAGGATTCCGGGCGCGGATGGCGTCACGTTGTTCCCTCTCCCGACCCTAAACATGTCTGCGATATCTCGTTAGTGCAGGTTCTGGCGCGCCGCGGCACCGTGGTCATCTCCGGCGGTGGTGGAGGTATTCCTGTTGTGCGCGGACCCAAAGGAGTACGGCACGGCGTACCGGCAGTGATTGATAAGGACCTGACCTCGGCCCACATGGCTAACGTACTTGGCATCGGATTGATGATGATCCTGACTGCAGTGCCAAAGGTTGCCATTAATTTCGGTACGCCCGAGCAGAAGGATTTGGATATTGTAACCATGCGAGAATTGCGGGCCTTCCAGAACGAAGGACATTTCCCGCCGGGCAGTATGGGGCCAAAAATTGACGCTGCACTTCGTTTCCTTGAGGGCGGCGGCGAGCGTGTCATTGTGGCGTGTCTGGATGAGGCGATGCAGGCGCTTCGCGGTGAAGCGGGTACGCATATCGTGGCCGATAATGGATAGTTGTACCAATCAGCTCGAAATCCCGGTTCAACTCTCCGGTTGTATTGCATCGAAAATATTGAAAGACGCTACAGCCGGGCATGTCGCGGCTGTGTTCCGTTCCAGCTTCTATGTGGATACCGAAGCAGGATTTATCTGCATAGGCAACGAGACACTCGAGCCGTCTCCATTGAGCCTTGTCACAACAGCACCGGCAGGCACGGATTGGTCAGCCTGTGGTCTGCAACGCAATGCGCAGATTCATATTTCCAGCAAGGCCATCAGCGTTGGTAACCGCTTTTCCTTTCTCCACTCAGGCGCGGCTGACTGGTCGCCTTCCTCAGTTCCCAATCACTGGTGCGCCATTGATCTGGAGCGTGGATTGAATGTATTTCGGGAGGCGTCTCTGAGCTATATTCCAGAGGAAGGGTTGGGCCGCTTCCTCATTAACGGGCACTCACCCTTAGAAAATGATCTCATCAGCGTAACTGCCCAAGCACCGATTGCCGAGGCGCAACGATGGCTGGTTTCGGCCATGAGGTGCCCAGAAAAGGGTGAGCAGGTTTTAAACTGGGTTCACCCGCTGGTTGGCTTGGGTCCGGGATTGACGCCGTCAGGGGATGATGTGATTGGCGGTGTAATGATCGCTTTGCACGGTGTGGGTGAACCGGGTATCTGCCGGCATTTATGGGAGCAGGCCCACGACCATGCCAGGGGAGCAAGCAACCCGATCTCGCACGCGCTTCTCAGCGCGGCGTCACAGGGGCAAGGGAGTGCAGGAGTTCATCGCGCTTTGGAAACTATCCTGCAGGGAAGGGAACAAGCTGTTCGTGATTCTCTGGCTGGTATTGATCGCATCGGGCACACATCGGGCTGGGATACCATGACCGGGGTCGCCATAGCATTCGATGCCTGGCTTCAAGCCCACGGACACTGACATCGGCTAAACTAATACTATCAGGATCGTCCCACACATCGACATAGTTCCAGAATGTGCCCAAAGCACCCTACGATTAACATACATCTCTAACAGACATCTTGTGATCGTCCATCAGAGCCTCACGTGGCGTTCTTGAATTTTGGCAATTCGCACCGGTCACAGAGCCATCGATGTTCTCACAACAGACAGATCATCACCTTCATGGCTTGTTTCGAAACCGAGTTTGTCGCAAAGGTGTAGCATCTTGCGGTTGTCTCGCAGAACGTCACCGAAAACTTCGCGGATGCCGCGCGCCTTTGCGTAGGCGAGTATCTTTTTCAGCAGAAGGGTCCCAAGGCCCATCCCGGTCATGTCGTTGCGGACGATCAGGGCATATTCGGCGCTCTCATTATTGGGGTCGGCGGAAATACGCGCAACACCATAGATCTCGGTTTTTCCAGGCGCTCCATGATCGGTGAAGATCAAAGCCATTTCCCGGTCATAGTTTATCTGGGAGAGTCGGGCAGCCCACAGATGATCAAGTGTTTTCATCGGCACGAAGAACCGCATCTTCACCTCATCCGGCGTCAACTTGGCGAAACCGGCCCGCAAGCAAGGCTCATCTTCGCCCCGAATCGGCCGAAGCAGAAGCGTTCGCCCATCTTCGAGTTCGATCGTCTCTTCAAGCTCCTTCGGATATGGCTTAATGGCGAGCCGGCGATGCGGATGCCCCTCATAGGGAGCGACAACGACGCGCGCATCGAGCGCCACGACGCCGTTCTGGTCGGCCAGCAGGGGGTTGATATCCAATTCCTTGATCTCGCCGACGTCGACGACGAGCTGCGAAACTTTGATCAAGGCAAGATCCAGCGCGTCCATATCGACTGACGGTCTGTCGCGAAAACCCCGAAGGAGTTTATGGATGCGCGTGGAGGAGATCATCTCGCGCGCCAGGTGCAAATTGAGCGGGGGCAAGCCAAGGATCGTATCGTCCAAAATCTCAACCGCGGTACCGCCCTGACCAAACAGGACTGTCGGACCAAATTGGGCGTCTTCATTCATACCGACAATCAGTTCGTAGGCGCCAGGGCGCGTGATCATCTCCTGAATGACAAAGCCATCTATCTGGGCCTCTGGTTCCGCCTCACGCACGCGTTCGAGCATTGTGGTGGCAGCAGCCTCGACCGCGTCCGGCGTCTCCAGCCCTAACGCAACACCGCCAACGTCTGACTTATGCGTAATCTCCCGTGACAGAATCTTGAGCACTACGGGGCCTGTAAACCGGGAAGCGGCATCGCGGGCCTCGGACGGAGAGGAAACGATGTGCGTCTTTGTGGTCGGGATTGTGTAAGCCTCGAGGACCTCTTTCGCCTCCGGCTCAGTGAGCAGATCCCTTCCCTCATCCAGGACCTTTTGTATGATTGTCCTGGCCCGCGCTGTATCGGGCTCAAATTCCACCGGGATAGAGGCCGGTGTCTCCATAAGAGAAGTTTGACTACGCCGATAATCGACCAGGTGCATGAAAGCGCGCACGGCATCGTGCGGCGTATCGTATGTGGGTATCCGGTGTTCAGAGAACAGCCGGCGCGCATCCTGAGCCGATACACCGCCGAGCCAATTGGTCAGCACCGGCACATGATTATTGGCGGCGGCAGTTTTGATTACCGCTTCGGCAGCCGCTGTACCGGACGCCATTGCGGTGGGGCAGCTCAGGACGAGAACAGCGTCCGTATTCTTATCTTCGAGGAGCACTTTGAGGCTGGCCTCATAGCGCTCGCTCGGCGCATCGCCGATGATGTCTACGGGGTTTCCGTGTGACCAGTTTGGGGGGAGAACCGTGTCCAGCGCCGCGAGCGTTTCCGGCTGCAGCTCCGCCAACCGGCCACCTTTTTCGGCGACCGAATCCGTCGCCAGCACGCCGGCGCCACCACCATTGGTCAAAATGGCGAGGCGGTCACCTTTCGGCACGTTGATTTTGCTTAAAGTCTCTGCTGCGTCAAACAGCTCATCGAGCGTTGACACACGAAGGATACCCGCTCTCCGGAAAGCTGCTTCATAGACCACGTCGGAACCGGCCAGCGAGCCGGTATGCGATGCTGCTGCTCTGGCTCCAGCGGCCGATCGGCCGACCTTGACAACGATGACGGGCTTGGCACGGGAGGCGGCACGGGCTGCCGACATGAACTTGCGGGCATCGGTTACGGCCTCGACATAAAGAAGGATCGCGCGGGCCTTACGGTCAAGCGCCAGATAGTCGAGCATATCTCCGAAATCGACGTCTGACATATCGCCAAGTGAAATGAGGTGCGAGAACCCGATGCCCTTCTCATGCGCCCAATCGACAACGGCGGTGGCCACAGCACCGGATTGGGTGACGAAAGCGAGCCGGCCCGGCAGAGCCTCTATCTTTGCAAAACTCGCATTGAGGCCGGCGTGCGGCGCCATGATGCCCAGGCAATTCGGGCCAATGACACGAAGCAGGTGCGGACGGGCGGCCTCCAGCATGGCCTTCTTCAATTCTCGGCCTTCCTGCCCGCCGTCAGAAAAACCTGCCGAGATCACGACAACAGCCTTCGTGCCCTTTGCTCCAAGTTCCTTGATGATATTGGGAATGGTACTTGGTGGTGTGGCGATAACGGCGAGATCAGGAGTTTGAGGAAGACTGGTGACGTCGGGATAGGAACGCAGCGTGAAAACATTTTCCCGCTTCGGATTGACGGCAAACACAGGTGCGTCAAGATTGCCGCGTACCAGATTGCGGACTAGTACGGAGCCGACCGATCCTGTCTGACTGCTGGCGCCGATGAGGGCCACGGAACGCGGATCGAAAAAGAAACTCAGATTGCGCGTGGTCATTCGCTGCGCTCTTGCCGGCAGAAAATCTTGCCTGGCTTTCGTGATGCGGGACAAGGACTATCCGAATTCACTCCTGCAACACATAGGAACCCGGCGCATCACCATCGGGCGCGTATCCCGCCTTTGGTGCGCCAATCTGCGGTGGCGCAACCTGCTCTCCAGAGTGCTCCTTTAGCCAGGTCAGCCACTCCGGCCACCATGACCCTTCTTTTGTCGGCGTATCTCGCACCCATGTTTCCGGA
Source organism: Hyphomicrobiales bacterium (assembly GCA_021775555.1). GTDB lineage: Bacteria > Pseudomonadota > Alphaproteobacteria > Rhizobiales > Methyloligellaceae > UBA2767. The sequence continues at coordinate 7,413 of JAJFHP010000068.1, forward strand.
TCGACATAAAGTTCCGCTTCAGGCTTGGTTCGTCTCTGGTAACTGCGCCGCGGATGACCTGGTTCGGATACGATACCGGCATTATGTCCACCGCTGGTCAGAAGGAAGGTGACCTCCGTGTCGGCGAGCAAATGTATCTTGTAGACCGAGCGCCAAGGAGCCACATGGTCCTTGATCGTACCCACGATGAAAATTGGCGCGCGAATGTCCGATATCGTTACGGGTCGACCGTCGACCTCGTAGCGCCCCTCTGACAAGTCGTTGTTCAGGAACATCTGCCGCAGATACTGCGAGTGCATGGCGTATGGCAACCGCGTTGCATCGGCGTTCCACGCCATAAGATCGTTCATCGGACGGCGTTCACCCATCAGATAATCGTGGATCAGGCGTGACCAGATCAGGTCATTTGAACGGAGCAGCTGGAAGGCTCCTGCCATTTGTTTAGTATCGAGGAAGCCCTGTTCCCACATCATGTCTTCCAGGAAACGAAGTTGGCTTTCATTGATAAACAGCTCCAACTCGCCAGGTTCCTCAAAATCTACCTGCGTGGCAAAAAAACTGAGCGACTTGAAACGATTGCCACCATTGCGCGCCTGCGCTGCCGCTGCGATCGAGAGCAGAGTCCCACCCAAGCAATAGCCGACGCCGTGGACGTCCTGATCGGGTACGATGGCGTCAATCGCCTCCAGCGCAGCGCCAATACCTAAGCTGCGATAGTCTTCCATGGTTAGGTCACGATCCTCGGGGCCCGGGTTTTTCCAGGAGATCATGAAGACCGTAAAGCCGCTGTCGACCAGATATTTGACCAGGGAGTTCTCTGCTGAGAGATCTAGGATGTAATATTTCATGATCCACGCCGGCACGATGAGTAGCGGTTCAGATCTCACCTGATCAGTTGCCGGTGTGTATTGGATAAGTTCGATCAGCCTGTTCCGGTAGACGATCTTGCCTGGCGTGATCGCCACGCTCTCACCAGGCACAAATTGCTCGGTGCCGATCGGCTTCTTGCCGCTCACGGCCCGTTCCCAATCCTCAAGGAAATTCTGGCAGCCGCGGACCAGATTCATGCCGCCTTCTGATTGGGTCTTCTTCAGCACCTCCGGGTTGGTGGCCAGAAAATTCGACGGTGCAAAGACATCCAATAGCTGGCGGGCCGCGAACTCCAGCTCGCGCTCATGTTGTTGCGTGACGCCTGGTACGCCGGTGGTTGCGTTATGCCACCATTGTTGTTGGAACAGGAACGACTGATAGAGGATGTTGAATGGCCAGTTTTGCCAAGCATTGCCCTCGAAGCGTTTGTCTTGCGGAAGAGGGTCGATGCAGCATCCCGCATCGGCCGAATTCGTGGCGCAGCGGCCTGCATAATTGGCCAGCCGGACCCATTTTCGCCAGGCCTTCTCGCCAAGCTGCAACTGCTTGCCCGGTGCTGAATTCATGTGGGTCAACCAGTCGAAATATGCCGCCGCCAGTGCCGCAGGTGAAAGACCAGCCGTAAAGTGAGCCATGGCTGCATGCGTGGAGCGGTTGAGCACTTCAGCGAGTGCCGTGGACGCAAATGAGTCAGGTTCAAACGGAGATGGTAGAATCGGTGGGGGCGTCGGAAATTGCCGAGATTTCGCTGACATTTCCAGATCACCGCCTTCTTTATCGGCAGGTCTATAAGTTGGTGATTTTCGATCTTGCAAGATTTGCCTCGGCTTGCCGTTTGTTATAACAGCCTTGCCCCGGTGTGATTTCGCTTTTGGCTTGTCCATGTGATGATACCTGCCTCAATACATCTCAATCGGTATCCATAGGTGACGCGATTTGTGTGTCATCTATGCGTTTATGCCGCAATGCAGCATTGATATCGGTCAAGGCCGGAAAATTTATTATACGACATTCAACACTTCCAGAACTTCATATCTGCGATGTGCTATCTGTAGGCTGAAAAGTAGAATACTTGGATGGGTCGCAAATAGACCCGATCATCTGATCGCAAAGAGTATTTTTTCATGAAAACACGAACATGGATTGCTGCCTCCATCGTGGCCGTTGCGGTCGTCTTTGGGGGTTATTTCTACTGGCAGGACCAGCTTAATTCACGATTGCCCGATGGCATCGCGTTCGGGAACGGTCGCATTGAGGCCGTCCAGGTTGATATTTCCACAAAAATTGCAGGCCGGGTGCAGGAGATTTTCGCTAACGAGGGCGACCTTGTGCAGTCCGGCCAGAAAGTTGCAATTATTGATACGGCGCAACTGAAAGCGCAGCACTTGAAAGCGCAGGCCGACATCGCCAGCGCAGTGAGTGAAGTTGCTGCAGCAGAAGCGTCCATCGCCCAGGCCAAAGCCCAGCTTAAACTGACGGAACAAGAGCTTGAGCGTGCCAGCCGCCTGGTCGCCCAGGGGCACACCAGCAAGGAAACCTATGACACGCGTGTCAGCAATCGCGATGTTGCAGAGGCAAATCTCAAGGCCGCCGAAGCAATGCTTGTCTCGCGGCAACGCAGTGTCGATGCAGCCAGTGCGGTCGCACAGGAAATCAAGACGCAGATCGATGATGGCCTTCTCGTATCACCGATGATCGGAAGGGTGTTGTACCGCCTGGCAGAACCAGGGGAGGTCCTTGGCAGTGGTGGAAAGGTGCTGACCCTTATCAATCTCGGTGACATCTATATGGAGATATTCCTGCCGTCAGCGCAGGCCCATCGCGTCAGTATCGGCAGTGAGGCACGAATAAAAATCGACATTCTCGATTTCTCCATTCCCGCCAAGGTGAGCTTTGTCTCGCCTGAATCGCAGTTTACGCCGAAACAGGTCGAGACCCCGAGCGAGCGTGAGAAATTGATGTTCCGTATCAAGGTGCGGGTGCCCCAGGAGTTGGTGCTCAAGCATATTAACAGAGTCAAAACCGGAGTTCGCGGCATGGCTTATATTTGGCTCAACAGCGAAGTGAAACCTGCTTGGCCGGAATTTTTACAAAAGTTACCGCCTGACGCCTCACAATCCACTGACAGCAAGTAGAACAAGGCCGCATGGATGAAGGATCTCCTGCAACCCGTCGCACGCATTGAGAACCTGACGCACCTCTACAAGAAGATACGAGCGTTGGAGGATGTGTCACTGGACATTCCTTCGGGGCAGATGGTTGGACTGCTCGGACCTGATGGTGTCGGAAAGTCCACCCTGCTCGGTCTGATCGCGGGTGCGCGTAAACTGCAGAGTGGTACGCTTGAGGTGCTGGACGGCGACATGGGCTCCGTACGTCACCGCAATATTGTTGGGCCGCGCATTGCTTACATGCCGCAAGGCCTTGGCAAAAACCTGTACCAGGAGTTGAGTATTGAGGAAAACCTGGATTTCTTTGGCAAGTTGTTCGGCCAGCAAAAAGCAGAACGCCGTGCGCGTATTAACCGACTCACAAAGGCAACCGGACTGAATTCGTTTCTCGATCGACCGGCGGGTAAATTGTCGGGGGGAATGAAACAGAAGCTGGGCCTGTGTTGCGCTCTCATCCACGACCCTGATTTTCTGATACTCGATGAGCCGACGACTGGCGTCGATCCATTGTCTCGGAGACAGTTTTGGGAACTGATCGACGCGATCAGAGCGGAGCGGCCGGGAATGAGCGTGCTGGTTTCAACCGCCTACATGGATGAGGCAGAGCAGTTTGACTGGCTTGTGGCGATGGATGATGGCCGCATTCTGGCCACGGGTACGCCGGCGGAGCTGAAAAAGGAAACAGGTGCCGATGATATCGAGGCCGCATTCGTGGAATTGCTGCCGCAAGGAAAGCAAAATGGGCGGGGCGAATTGTCCATTCCGCCTCTCAAGACGATTGATGGGCAGCCGGCCATTGTCGCCAGGGGGCTGACCCGCAGGTTCGGTGATTTTACGGCCGTTGACAATGTGAGCTTCGAGATCCAGCAGGGCGAGATCTTCGGCTTTCTGGGCTCCAATGGTTGCGGGAAGACCACAACCATGAAAATGCTCACCGGTCTGTTGCCCGTCTCCGAAGGCGAGGCCTTTCTGTTCGGAAAGCCAGTGGATGCGAACGATCTGGAAACCCGCAAACGTGTCGGGTTCATGTCACAATCCTTCTCGCTCTACGGCGAGTTGACTGTTGCGCAGAACCTAACCTTACATGCACGGCTGTTCCATCTCGAAGGTGAAAAGAGTGCACAGCGGATAGAAGATCTCGTCAGCTCGTTCGGATTGCGCGAGCATATGGGTTCCCTTGCCGCTGCATTGCCACTTGGCATTCGCCAGCGCCTGTCACTCGCGGTTGCCATCATCCATGAGCCGGAAATGCTCATCCTTGATGAACCAACCTCCGGTGTCGATCCGGTCGCGCGCGATGAATTCTGGGAATTGCTGATTGACCTCTCACGCAACAATGGCGTGACGATTTTCATTTCTACGCATTTCATGAATGAAGCAATGCGTTGCGACCGTATTTCCCTCATGCATGCTGGTGAGGTGCTTGTCTATGACGACCCCAAACATCTCATGAATGCAAAAGGGGCTGCATCTCTCGAAGAAGCCTTCATCAGCTATATTGAGGACGCGATTGGCGAGGAAGGAAATGAGAAGACACCCGAAAAGGGTGAGCTTTCGGGCAAACTGTCTGATATTGCCGGCGTGGGGCACGTAAAGCCACCGGGTGGTGGCTCAGCCCATCTGAAGCTCAATCTCACACGGCTTCTGGCTTACAGCTACCGCGAAGCCATGGAGGTCATGCGCGACCCGATAAGGCTGGCTTTTGCTTTTTTCGGTTCTCTGGTCCTGCTCATAATCATGTCCTACGGGATCTCGCAGGATGTCGACGATCTGACATATGCAGCGCTCGATTTTGACCAGACGCCGCAGAGCCGTGCTTATCTGCAAAACTTCTCCGGCTCACGCTATTTCATTGAGAAGCCAGAAATGAGAACCAGGGACGAACTTGAAAGGCGCCTTAAATCAGGTGATATCACGCTGGCGATCGAAATCCCGCCGGGCTTCGGACGCAACTTGAAAAAAGCCAACAACCCGCAGGTCTCTGCCTGGATTGATGGTGCGAATGCGGCAAGAGCAGGGACAATTGAAGGATATGTTTCGGGTGCTCACAGCCTGTATCTGAAGCAGCTCGCCCGGTCCACAGGCCAGGATTCTCAAACCGGACAGTACGCAACACTTGAGCCGCGTTATCGTTACAACCCCGCTTTCGAGAGCATCTACGCTATGGGGCCGTCTGTTCCGGCGCTGCTCCTGTTGCTGTTCCCGTCAATTCTCATGGCGGTAAGCGTGGCCCGAGAAAAAGAAATTGGCACAATCACGAACTTCTATGTCACGCCCACAACCCGGCTCGAGTTCCTGCTTGGCAAGCAATTGCCTTACATCGCAATCGGCATGGTGAACTTTGTTGCTCTGACGCTGATCGTGGTGCTCGTCATGCAGGTGCCGCTCAAGGGCTCTTTGTTGGCTCTATCACTGGGGGCGCTGCTCTATCTTGCAGCGTCCACTGGCTTTGGGTTGGTGATTTCAATGATCACGAAGAGCCAGGTGGCAGCCGTGTTTGCCGGCGCAATCCTGTCCATGCTGCCGACAATGCAGTTCTCGGGAATGATCCAGCCGGTCTCAACGCTCGAAGGTGGCGCCCGTATTATGGGCACTCTGTGGCCGACAACCTACTACATGCATCTAAGCGTCGGCGCCTTCACCAAAGGACTTGGTTTTGGAGACCTGATTCCTGACCTCCTGGCTCTGGCGGTCTTCATTCCCATCTTCATCGCTATCGCCGCGGCACTACTCAAGAAGCAGGAGGCATAGCTGATGAGAAGCTGGGCTAATATTTTCTGGCTTGGCACAAAGGAGCTGCGCAGCGTGCTGAGCGATACCATTATGGTGGTATTCATCGTCTGGTCGTTCACCTTCTCGATCACCGAGAGATCGCGGGGAATGGGAGAGACCGTGAACAATGCTTCGATTGCATTCGTCGACGAGGATCGCTCGGCACTGTCCGGTAAATTACGCAATGCTCTCTATCCGCCATACTTCAAACTGCCGGAGTTGATCGAAGCCAATGAAGTCGATGACGCCATGGACCAGAACCGGTATATGTTCGTCGTGTCCGTTCCGCCAAACTTCGAAGCTGACGTAAAGCGTGGACGACAGCCGGCGATCCAGGTCAATATCGACGCAACCGCCGTCAATCAGGCCGGTCTCGGCGGCGGTTATATACAAAACATTCTGCTGAAGGAAGTGAACCGTTTTGCGCAACGCTGGGACAATATCGCTGTCGAACCGGTTAATCTCGTTATTCGCCGCGCATTCAATCCCAATGGCACACAGCTCTGGTTCGCGGCAATTGGGGCGTTGCTCGATCAGCTTTCATTGCTGACGATTGTGCTGACGGGAGCGGCGTTGATACGCGAGCGTGAACATGGCACAATCGAGCACCTTCTGGTGATGCCACTGACGGCATTTCAGATCGCCATGGCGAAGGTCTGGGCCAACGGTTTTCTCATTCTGATCTGTTTTTCTCTATCGATGTTTTTTATCGTCCAGGGAGTGCTCGGAGTTCCAATTGCCGGATCAAAATTACTCTTGTTTTCGGGCACGATAATTTACCTCTTCGCTGCCGCCGCGATCGGTATTTTTCTTGGGACCATCGCCAGAACGATGGCGCAGTTTGCACTGCTGATGTTGATGACAATCATGCCCATGATGATGCTATCGGGCAGTATAAGCCCGATTGAAAGCCAGCCGGAAATTGTCCAGCCAGTCACTTGGCTGCTGCCTTCACGCCACTATATGTCCTTTGCCCAGGCAATCGTCTTTAGGGGCGCCGGCCTCGATATCGTCTGGCCGGATTTCCTTAAAGTCGCCGGGCTCGGATCAGTTTTCTTTGCCTCAAGTCTAATGTTGTTCCGGCGCTCGATCACGATCAGCAGGTGACGGATTTGAGTTGATTGAATTCCGTATTGAAAATGGATTCACCTGAAATTGAGTTCACGACCGAGTGAAATGCCATGGTTCTCTTGGCTTAAAAGGTTTGTTGGGATGGAGCTCTGGCGGGAAGGCGTTTATGGAAAGCTTCTAGCCCACGAAAGGCAATTCCGGATAATTCAACGAGTGGTGCGAAATATAGCAGGTCAATATGATAAAGCACTTACGGCAAGCCGAACATCACATAAGCGGCGGCAGGAATAGTTAGATCATGGAATATAGGGACTATTATGAGATTCTTGATGTTGAGAAATCGGCCACACAGGACGAAATCAAACGCGCTTTCAGGAAACTTGCACGAAAATTTCATCCGGACTTAAACAAGGATGAGGATGCCGAAGCTAAGTTCAAAGAAATCAGCGAAGCCAACGAAGTCCTAAGCGACCCTGAAAAACGGGCCGCTTACGATCAGTTGGGTCAGGCGTATCGACCAGGGCAGGACTTTCAGCCGCCACCGGATTGGGATGCAGGGTTTGAATTTTCTGATGGACCTGCAAGCGAGAATGCGCAGGGACAAGATTTCTCTGATTTTTTCGAAACCCTGTTTGGAGAAGCCTATCAACAGAAACGTGCGGCCGATGCCAAGGCACGATTTCACGCCAAGGGGCAGGACCACCACGCTAAGGTGCTCATCGATCTTGAAGATACCTTCCACGGAACCAAGCGCACTATCGTTCTAAAAGTACCCGAAGTTACAGAAGACGGTCATTTGGTTGTTAAGGATCGTAAACTTGAGGTCTCTATCCCAAAAGGCGTGCAAGAAGGTCAACATATCCGGTTGAAAGGCCAGGGAGCTCCGGGTCGGGGTGATGGCACTGCGGGTGATCTGTATATTGAGATCGTCAACAAGGCACATCCCATATATCGGGCCGGGGGTTCTGATCTTTATCTCGATCTTCCGGTAACACCTTGGGAGGCAGCTCTTGGCCGAAAGGTCAAGGTGCCCACGCCAGGCGGGATTGTCGATCTGAACATTCCTGCTGGATCCCAGCAGGGTAGGAAGCTTCGCCTGAAAGGGCGCGGTCTACCTGCAAAGCCGCCCGGCGATTTATATGTTTCTTTGCGGATTGCCTTGCCGCCCGCAGACAGTGCCAAGGCGAAGAAGGTTTATGAAGCCATGGCTGAGCTTGATTTCAATCCGCGTGAACATCTCATGCGAGACATCAAGCATGGCGATCAGGTCCGGGCGAAATCGTAATCAAGGAATCTTATCATGAACGGTCAAATTTTGAGAGAAGACTACAAACTGGCATTGACTGACATTTGTGAGAAGTGCGAGGTGCCGGAGTCAAAAGTCATTGCCTATATCGAGGAAGGCGTGGTCGAAGTTCAGGGTAATGAAGTCAAACTCTGGCGGTTTACAGAGGCTAGCATCGTCCGAATCCGGCAAGCGAACAGGTTGGAGCAGGATTTACGCCTGAACCCCGCCGGAGCAGCCCTTGCCCTCGAACTCATGTCGCAAATCGAAGATCTGAAGAATGAGCTCAAGCGATTTCAGCCGACCTAAAAAATATGTGCCGTTGAGGGTGTTCTCAATTCCCTCATTGGAAAGTGCGCTCAAGAATTAGTTGGGCCTGCGGGATATTCCTGATGACTTGGCGGCTATTGGTGACCAGTACCGCGCCCACTGTTCCGATGGCCGCTTCTGGCACAAAGCAGACATTCCAGCCGATGTGGAATTATGCCTTCAATTGGGTGCAAAGCGGACGATCCCCGCTCAAACCTTCCGCGCGACCAGCACTTCAGACACCAGCCCTCTCGGCGCGACAGTCTCGTGCGCCACGACCTCCCATTGCCCCTCGTCCAGCATCGCCTTCAGCTGCACCGGACGGCAGCCGCCGACAATCCACGGCCAGCGGCGCTGGATCAGCGCCCAGAGTTGCGAGATGATCGTCATGTCGCCGTCATCGCGTTCAAGCGTCAGACTGGCGAGGCAAATGAGCCCGCCCGGGCGCAACACCCTGTGCATGTGCTCGAGCAAGAGTTTTGAATGTGCTGGCGAGAGAAGGTCGAACAGATAGGTGGCGATGATCCTGTCAGCGCTTTCATCGCGTGAGGTCAGCCCGAGCGACACATCTCCGGGTCTCAGCTTGGCGCGCGGTGCATATTTTTGCAGCTTTCGTCCCGCACGCGCCAGCATGGCCGGTGAAATGTCAACGCCGATATAGCTGGTGTGCGGTTGCAGGTGATCGCGCAGCAGGGTGGCGGCAAACTTGCCCGTGCCACACCCCACTTCCAGTACATCGTCGGCGAGACCAAAATTGCTGAGCGCAATGAGGCGCTCCAGCGCATCATCCTCGTACCACCCCTGCGCATCCTGCCTGTGCGCGTTGCGGTCATAGTGGCGTCGAGCCTGGGCCGGCGTGAGAGTGGGTGGCATAGAGGCATCCAAGACAGGTAAAACTGCCGTGAACATAGTTCACACCGCACAAATTCGAAACTGCCTTCAATGAATGCAAGCTGCCGGGAAAAATCTATCCCTCGACCTCAAAGTCATCTTCGCGCAGAAGGGCCGTGCCGTCATCCTGGAGAACCCAGAGTTCCTTGGTGATGATGCCATGCGCTTTGTTCATTCGCCACCTGGACGAGACTATTGCTGATCTCTCATCGATCACCTTGATTTCAGGGTCGATATAGGCCACGTCTGCGAAACCATCCCCGATTATTTTGGACCAGAAAGCTTCAATATCGCCACGGCCTGTGAAGGTGCCAAAAGGCTTGGCATTCATGACCGCTGTTTCTTCGTAATGGGAAGCGCAGCGGGATGCGTCTCCGTCATTGAAGGCTGTCATCCATTTCTTGCTGGCCGCTTGAACCGCAGCGCGAACGATTTCATCCTGTGCGTCCGTCATGTTTTCCTCCATGCAGTACACGGCCTCAACGATTGTTGGAGACGACCTCCAGCCATTGGACGACCCGTTTCTCGGGATCAGCGTGCGAAACGATATCAGTCACGACGGCGAGAGAGTCCGCGCCTGCCGCAAGCACATCGGGAGCGCGCTCGACCGTGATTCCGGCAATGGCGACCAGTGGACAGGAGATGAGCGATTTCCATTCTGTGACGCGGTCCAGCCCCTGCGGTTTCCATTTCATTTTCTTGAGTTTCGTCTCATAGACGGGGCCTAGCGCCACATAGTCGGGCTCAGCGTTCAGCGCAATCTTCAGCTCTTCATGGGAATGGGTGGAAATGCCGAGTTTCAGCCCCGCACTTTTGATCGCACCAAGGTCGGCTGAGGCGAGGTCTTCCTGTCCCAGATGAAGATAGTTCGCGCCGAGCGCAATCGCCTCGCGCCAATAGTCGTTAACGATGAGCTGGCAGTCATGTTTTGCGCAGAGCTCAAGTGATGCCGTGATTTGCCGCTCAATTTCCGCCTGTTCTGTATCCTTCAAACGCAGCTGTACGGTCCTGACACCCAGCGGCACCAGCCGCTCCAGCCACCCAAGGTCCGGCAACACGGGGTAAAAGCCGTGAAGCATTTCAGGCTGAATCGATATTGAAGAAGGGCGTTCCGGCGACCGGCGTTGAGGGGCTCGCCATGTCGCGCGGCTCCATCAGGCCGGATTCATAAGCCAGCCTTCCGGCATCAATCGCTTGTGCAAACGCCCGGCCCATCTTGACCGGGTCGCCCGCCTTGGCGATGGCCGTGTTGAGCAGGATCGCGTCATAGCCCATCTCCATGGCGAAGGCCGCGTGGCTTGGCGCGCCGATGCCCGCATCCACCACCAGCGGAATATCGGGGAAATAGGCCCGCATGGTTTTCATCGCGCTCGGGTTGGCGAGGCCCTGTCCTGAGCCGATGGGCGCACCCCACGGCATCAGAACCTCGCAGCCAGCTCCCACGAGCTTTTCCGCGACACCCAGATCTTCCGTCATATAGGGGAACACCTTGAAGCCGTCCTCGTTCAGGATGCGCGCGGCTTCGACGAGGCCGAACACTTCCGGCTGGAGCGTGTCGTCATTGGCGATAACCTCCAGCTTTATCCAGTCGGTCTCGAACAGCTCTCGCGCCATCTGTGCCGTGGTGACGGCTTCCTTCACCGTCTTGCACCCGGCCGTGTTGGGCAGGACGTGAACGTCCAGTTGCTTGATAAGTTCCCAGAAGCCCTGACCGGCGCGTGCGCGCGCGGCTTCGCGGCGCACCGAGACAGTGACCAGCTTCGAGCCCGACGCAACCACGGCATCGCTCAGGATTTGTGGCGAGGGGTAAAGCGCCGTGCCGATCAGCAGCCGTGAACTGATCCCGATTCCATAAAATTCAAGCATCATCCGCCCTGCCTTGGCGCCACAATTTCAATCTGATCATCCTCGGAGATGAGGGTCTTGGCCCGCTCGGTAACGGGCACGAAATCACCATTACGGGCGGTGGCGATCTTGTCCAGCCCGTGGCCGAGATTTGTGCACAACTCAGCCAATGTTTTGGCGCGTGTTTGGGTCAATTCGCCATTGAGCAGAATTTTCAACTGAACACCTCCGGATGCGTTTCACCGGTCTCGATATAGCGCGCCGTCAATTCTGCCAGCGCCGGGGCCAGAAGGAAGCCGTGCCTGAACAGACCGTTTACATGGATATGGTCACCCTTGACAATAATGCGAGGCAAATTGTCCGGAAAAGCCGGACGTGCTCCAGCCCCGAAACCGACAACTTCAGCCTCACCAAAGGCTGGATGCAATGCATAAGCGGTGGAGAGAAGATCCAGCGCTGAACGTACCGTCACGGGGCCTGCCTCGTCGCTTTCGATCTGCGTTGCCCCGATCAGGTAAAATCCGTATCCCCAGGGAACCACATAGAGCGGAAAGCGCGGATGCAGCAGCCGGACAGGTCGGCTGAGATTGATTTCCTCTGTTCTGACGACAAGCCGTTCGCCGCGCACACCGCGCAATTCACCCAAGTCTTCACGCGCGGCAATTCCACGGCAATCGATCAGCAGATCAGTGCTTCCGGGCGCCTCGTCGCGTCCAAAGTGAACCACCGCTCCGGCTTCTTCGGCTGCGTTCAACAGAAAGTCCATAGATTGATGTGGATGGACATGGGCTTCATCGGCAAAGAAAAGCCCGTTGCTGTAGCGGCCTTTGAGGTCAGGTTCCATCTCTGAAATCCGGCTTTCATTGACCCGCTCATGCCCCATGGTCATACGCTCAAACCGGTGGAGCTCCTTTTGGTCGCGCGGTTGTGCGATAATGAGACTGCCCTCGCATTGCGTATCAGGATAGGTATCGCGCCAAAGCTCAATGGAGCGCAAACCCAGCTCACGGATTAGTTTCTCCGCTCCTTCTTCTTCGGCAAATGGCGCGAGCATGGCGCCGGCGTAGAAACTGCACGCGCCTTCAAACGGTTTCTTGCTGCGCTCAATAAGTGTTACCGCATGCCCGGCCCTGACCAGCGTCAACGCCTGCCACAGGCCGCAAATGCCCGCGCCAATAATCGTGATTTTCTTCTTCGGCAAGGGACTAAATTCAACTCCGGAATGGCGCGACTATATCAGCAGTAGTCGCATCAGTTTAGCGCCATCAGTTTAGCGTCATTCGGGCTAGTCGCCCAGTGCGATACCTTCCCGCCGGGGGTCGGCGCCCCCTTCAAGATGACCATCGCGGGAAATGATCAGTGCCAGGCCGCTTGTCATGGGTGAAACACGGATGGTGTGGCCGCGCGCGCGCATGGCATGCGCCGGGCTCGCCGCCCAGGGGCCGGACTCGATCTCGAAAGGGCCATTACGGCTGCCAAATGCGGGCAGGGAGACAGCCTGTTGCGGGCCAACTCCCCAGTCAAGATGGGCGATGAGTGTTTTGAGCACATAGAGGATGATGCGCGAGCCACCGGGAGAGCCCAGCACCATGCGCACCTTGCCTTCCCTGTCGAACACGATGGTGGGAGACATGGAAGAGCGCGGCCGCTTGCCCCCTTGCACCCGGTTTGCGACCGGGCGCCCGTCCTTGTCGCGGGGCAAAAACGAGAAATCCGTCAGCTCGTTATTGAGC
>JAJFHP010000069.1 GCA_021775555.1 Hyphomicrobiales bacterium
GAGGACGATGAGAGCGAGGAATCCGAGGCCCTTAATCGCCAAATCCTGGAGTTGGCGCTGTCGCTGGCCCACAGCGAAAAAAGCGAGTTACACGTGTGTCACGCCTGGTATCCGCCCTATGAAAACATGATGAAAAACAGAACCGGAATGGAAGATGAGGAGGTGGAGGCCTACGTTGAAGAGGTGCATGCTCATCATCAACAATGGTTGAACCGGTTGATGGGTTTGGCGAAAAAATGGACCAGGGAAGAGATCTACGATTCCGTCCAACCAAATACGCATCTCTCCAAGGGCGATGCTCGCAACGTCATTCCTGAACTTGCCCGGGAGCTTCATGCTGATCTCGTTGTGATGGGTACGGTGGCGCGGACAGGAATTTCAGGACTACTTATCGGAAACACGGCCGAAAGCATTCTTGATCAACTCGACTGTTCAGTGCTGGCCGTAAAACCGCAAGGATTCATCAGCCCGGTTGCGCTGGAACGCGTGAGTTGAGCTTAAAACAAACTGTACTGGCCTATCCAATATGTCCGCTAGTGGGTCATTAGCAGACGTAAAAACCACTCAGCCTGGAATGTCGACCAGGTGCGAGAAAAGCTTGGTCCATTGGTCGTAGAGACAGCGCGTCATATTTCCCGGGCACTGGGCTTCTCAGCGAGTTATCACGAATCCTGACCCCATCAGTTTCAGCCAGGCATGAAGAACAGGAGAGCCGAATGGCAGATCGAAGACCTGCACGAAGAAATGACAGAATGGCGACAGTGATCAGGCGGATTTGATTGCACGCCGGTATGGGCTCAGAGGATTTCGCCTACATGCTTCAGCAAAAGCCCGGGTCTTATGTTCTATTGGGTGCTGGCAACTGCCGGGAGAGCCTGCACAACCCCAATTATAATTTCAATAATGAAGTCTTGCCGCTGGGGGCGAGCTACCGGGCGGAGTTAGTTAAGGATATGCTTCAATTTAGGACGTTTTTTGTCCTGATTTTTAGCACTAGGGTGTCCGTTATTTGGGGTAAAGCGGATATACTCTGTAGCGGCTGAATCTGGTCGCAGAACGTAGATCACTACACAAAGTAATTTCAAACCGGTTTCTCTGATCTATAACGCGATCAACCTGGATGTTTGAAGTGGGCTCACAGCAGGACAAACATTCACATCAAGGTGCTGAACAGCCGATACCTGTGTTGAGGCAGCTGTTGCGCATTCTGTCGCCGCGAAGATCAGATGGGCAGCCGGGCTACCCATTCCCGTCCTGGAAGCGCAATCCCGCTTCGATGCTGCGTGACAAGGGCCTTGTCGCATTCCTGCGCCGTATCAGGTTGATGAACATGCTGCGGCTGCATTATGCGCTTTGGGACAGCCGGTTCGAGCCTCTTGAAACGGTTCCAACAAGCGGATTACTGCACAAGGAGGACCTGTCGCCTGATGATGCCTCTAACTTGGGGCAGGCGAGCGAATATGCACCTTCACCGCGCCTGGTCGTGCAGTGGCTTGTTGATGGACTCAATGTAGATTTGTCCCGATTTACCTTTATGGATTTTGGATCGGGGAGGGGCCGTGTGTTGCTGGCGGCTGCCGAAAGGCCGTTAAAGGCCGTGCGCGGAATTGAATTTTCAGGGCAATTGAATCAGGAAGCTGTACTCAATATTTCAAACTACCCGGTTGATCGGCTGGTGTGCGCCGATGTGCAATCTGTCTGTGAGGATGCGCTGGATTACCCTCTGCCGGAAGGAGATTGTATTCTCTATTTTTACAATCCGTTCGGGGCGGATCTCATGGATAAAGTGGTCCGCCGGGCCGTGGATACAGCCCAGGCGCGTCACACCCGCATCATCGTGATCTACTATAATCCTGTACATCACAATGCGTTATCAGGCGAGACCAGGCTCAAGCCCAGGCGGCTATCATTAATATCGCGGCTTAAACTGGGTCTTTTCAGCCCTTATCCAATCCGGGTTTACGAGATGGTTCGCGGCTGATGGATTTCTGGGCTGCCGTCACTTGCAATCCTGATATGAACATAATGATCCTTCAGACATATCAAGGAGCTTTCCTTTCTGAGTAAATCTTGAGATGCCTGAAATTTCGGACGACTTCTTCAAGAATCTGTCAGCATTTACCGAGTTTTCCAGCGTAACCGATCTCTCACTTTACCGCCTGCTACCTGATGATTGGTTGATTGTTCTGGCCGACATCACCTCTTCCACCAAGGCAATTGAAGAAGGGCGATACAAGGACGTCAACATGATGGGGGCTGCTTGCATCACTGCCGTCATCCGAGCCTTGCCGTATAACAAAATCCCTTATGTATTTGGCGGCGATGGAGCGACCCTTGCCATTCCCGGCTCTGCCAGGGATATCGTCGCACGAACACTCGGAGCTACGCGCAGACTTGCCAAAACGCAATTCAATCTGGATTTGCGCGTAGGCTTGGTGCCGATCAGCGACGTTCGCGATGCAGGCGCGGATGTTCTGGTGGCAAAATTTCAACTCAGCCGCGGAAATTATATTGCCATGCTGACGGGCGGCGGTGTCCAGCTGGTGGACACGATGATCAAGTCGGCAGAAGGACGTAAAAAGTATCAAATCCCGGTTCCCGAGGATGATGTAGCGCCGGACATGGAGGGGCTGTCATGCAGGTGGGAACCTTTGAAATCATGCCGTGGCACGATGTTGAGTATGCTGGTCTATGCCACAGGCAAGACGAATTCCGAAAATATCGCGATTTATCGTGAGGTGATTGACGGTGTGGCCCGGATATTCAAATCGGATCCAACAGTTGCCAGCCCGGTCAGCACCGGGAACATGATTTTCAAATGGCCGCCTCCAGGGATTCAAAATGAAATCAAGCTGTTTGCTGATTCATCAAATCGCCGCCGCAAATGGTTCCGGATGTATTTTACCAGCCTGGTGCAGTTCATTCTGGAAAAGTTTGATCTGTCCGCCGGAGGGTATGATGCGCCGGTCTACCGGGCAGAACTGCGCGCCAATTCCGATTTCAGACGCTTCGACGATATGTTGCGCATGATCCTCGATTGCTCGACCGGGAATGCCAAGGCTATCGAGGCGCACTTTCAGGACCTGCGCGCCCGAGACAAGATTGCTTATGGGCTTCATTACTCCAATCAGGCCTTGATGACTTGCCTGGTATTTTCCTTGGAGCAGGGAGAGCACGTACATTTCGTCGACGGCTCGGATGGCGGCTTTACCATGGCGGCTGTTCAGCTCAAGGCGCAACTGCAAGCCGCATCCAAAAAAGCTGGCGCAGAAAACTGAATGTGACCTAACCAGCCACGGTATAGATTTTAGTTGGCGCTTCACGTCCACGTACGGTCACTTCGCCGGCCTGCTTAAAATCAAATTCAGATCCGCATAACTGTACCGTCTCTTCACCCGCCAGGATGTAGGAGCCATATTGCTTGTTCAACGGCTCCAACCGGGCTGCAACATTCACCTGGTCGCCATGAACGGTAAAACTCAACCGTTCCTTTGATCCAATAGCGCCGACGATAATCTCACCACTATTGACGCCGCATCGTGTCGGTAGTGTTGCGCCATGACAAAAGACGTGAGCCTGGGTGAGTTCACGAATTCCCAGGGCCGTCTTCATGGCATTGACGGCATGATTGTCGTCACGCGTCACCGCGTTGAAGGTAATCAGCATCGCGTCGCCCTGAAACTGGGTGATGACGCCGCCAAACTGGTCGATGATTTTGCTGGTCGCCTCGAAATATTGGTTCAACATCTTAGCCAGTTGCTGTGGTGTCAGTTTTTCAGAAACGGTCGAAAACCCCTCCATATCTGTGAACAGCACCGTGGCGGTGCGCGATTCCCCATCGCCTGGCTGGACGGCTCTGTCAGATGACGTAATCCGGTCCGCGACCTCGCGGGAGACGAAGCGGGAGAGATCACTGGCCGCAGTTGCATCGCGCACGGCGCTGTTCAGGATGCGCCGCGCCCGGACTATGGCGACGAACAGAACCATTGTGACCGCGGCGATGGATATGATCTTGTCGACCTCCGCCCCGATCAGCACGGCATTGGAAGTGAGATAATCCACATAGTTGCGTGTAATCATCGGGTTGTCAGGATCTGCAAACAGGACATACCCGACCATGGAGGCCCATCCGATGATGGCCGTCACACCAGCCCAAAGGATATAGCGGGGCTCGAAACGTAATGTGCGAAGGGCAATAAAAATAAACACATACATCACCGTTGGCGCCTTCAGATAGAATGATGCCGGCTGTTCATACTGGATGTGGAAACTCCAGATCAGAAACATCAAGAGCCCCATGTCCATGATCACCGAAGAGATAAGGAGCCATCCGGGTAAATAGTTTTTGTAAGCTGCAACGAGCCGGATAACGGTGAAAACAAAATAGAGTGAGATCGCCCATGGCACGGGCTGGAACATGGCCTGCGAGCCGGTTTTGGGAGACAGCGAATAAAGGGCGAAAAATGTTGCCACCAATACGAATTGCACCCAGCCAATCAGGATTTCACTTTCCTGCTGCTGAAGCGCAATATTTTCCTGAACGCGCCGGGGCAAATGGCCCGTCGTCCGTGCACCGAAAATAAAAGCCCTCAATCCTGCCAGCATTTTATCATCTCCAAACCAGGTGCCAGGGGTGGATTGTTCTTGCGTGCTTGGTGATGCTTTTCACGGTGCACCCGTAGCGCTGCCGTTCCCGGATTTAGTCAGAGCGAAGGAGAAATGGCCGCTCGGTTCCAGCGTGAGAAATGCGTATTCCCATCCCTCCTGAACACAAAACTCATTGCACGCCTCGATCACGCCATATGGCACTGCCCGAACCGGATTCCCGCTGGTAAAATCGTGACCCGCGATAATACCGTTCGGCTTCACTTTTTGTGCCGAAAGCCGCAACTCGTCCCGCGTTGTCGCGTAGGAGTGATCGGTATCAATATAAACCCAGTCAAAATAATCGGGAGGAAACTCGCCAAGCTTTTCGGTCGAAAGTCCCTGGTTCACCTCGATTGCGCCGCTGGCTATTTCATCGCTGAAACGATCTCGAATTTGCTCGAGGCCCAGCTGGTAACGCTCTGAAGCCCAGGCGTCCACTAGGTACAGTTTTTCCGGTCTGCTTCGATTAAGAATTTGTGTTGTGAAATCTCCGAAGGCCACACCGATCTCCGCAACCACGCCGCCGCTTGGGAGACGGTCGAGCAAATGCATACGCGTGGGCAGCACGCGGCAGTTTTGCGTGTGCACCTCGTCGAGCCTGACGGAAGGCGTCATTTCCTTCAGCGCCCGGCGCTCTTGCATTGATGACATCGGTTCTCGCCTAACTCTCTCCGAAGGTGGACAATCGACTGGCGCTGGTCAGGGTATAACTCAATATAGGTGGCTGCGAAGCGATTGCAGCATTCCTCATGCCGATTGGCACAGCTGCATCCAAATAGCCGGAATGCGCGTTGGCTACCATGACAATGTTCTCGACACTGCCAGGCGCCGCAATCGATCCCAACGGGGCGTGACCGAAGTTCATGAGAATGGTAATGTGCGCGTTACCATCATTATCAAGATTGACATCAAGCGAGACGCAATTGGAACAGGCACTTGAAACTTGCAGTCTACGCCCCCTGGCCCCCAGAGTGGGTATGGAAGTGACCAGTGTCGATCTGTCAAATTTATCCACCGAGGACAGCTATTTTATACTCGACGCCTTTCATAACCATTCCGCATTGCTGTTCCGTGATCAGAAGCTCAGCAATGATGACTTTGTCTCGTTCAGCCGAATTTTTGGCGAACTGGACAGGGCGGCGGAGGCGCAACTGCACAAAGCCGTTCCCGGAATGCCGGAAATTTTCGTAGTGTCCAATATCAGGGATACGGACGGAACGGCCATTGGTAGTCTCGGCGCAGGCGAGGCCGTGTGGCATTCCGACAATTCAGACCGCGAGAACCCGCCTGACGCTATTCTGCTCTACGCGATGGAAGTTCCGCCCACAGGTGGCGATACATCGGTCTCCGGTATGTTTGCTGCACTGGAAGACATGCCCGCTGATTTGCGCCGCAAAATCGAGGGCCGATCCATCAAGCATGATGGCACCTATAATGCGGGCGGTTACGTACGCAAGGGCGTGGAGGCCAATGACGATCCGCTTACCAGTGTGGGCCGGCTTCACCCGGCAATTTGTCTCCATCCGGCGTCGGGCAAGCCGGTGCTCTACCTGGGGCGACGCCGCAATGCCTATGTGGACGGATTGAGCCTTGAGGACTCCGAGGCACTTCTCGATGAGTTGTGGGAACACGCCACGAACAGCAAATATACTTATGTGCATAAATGGCGCGTTGGTGATCTGCTGATGTGGGACAATCGTTCGACCCTTCACCGGCGTAAAGAATTCAATCCCGAGCACCGCCGGTTGATGCACCGCACGCTCATACATGGCAAGACCGCACCTTGTTCGGCTTAGTGGATCAACCTTCTATTTGATCCAGCCCCCCGAATAATTGATGATTACGTTTCGGCTTCACTCACCAAAGAGCAGTGACCATGGAAAACAGCATTTTTCAATTCATCTGGCGCCATAGCAAAAGGCAGCAGATCACGATCATGCTGATGACGTTGGCGTCTCTTCCGTTCCTGTACCTTGTCCTCGATCTGCCAAAATACATCATCAATGATGCGATCGACGGAAAGACTTTTCCAAAGGAATTATACGGATTTGAATTTACCCAGGTTGAATATCTGCTTTTGCTGTGTACCGGTTTGCTGGCGCTGCTCATCATCAACGCGTACTTCTCCATGAGGATCAACACGTATAAAGGCGTATCCTCGGAACGGCTTGTCCGTCGCCTGAGATACCAGCTCTACGAGAATATCCTGCGCTTTCCACAAAAGCATTTCCAGAAAGTCACGCCCCCGGAACTCTCCGCGATGATAACTGCGGAAGTCGAGCCCATGGGCGACTTTATCAGCGATTCATTCTCAATGCCGATGGTCCAGGGCGGGACAATGCTGACCATTCTCTTTTTCATGATTTCCGAGGACCCAATCCTCGGACTGGTCGCAATATCCATGGTTCCGGTCCAGGCCTGGGTCATTCCGAAACTCCAGACCAAGGTCAATTTGCTCGGGCGGGAACGCGTTATCAGGGCGCGTAAACTTGCCGGTTGGGTCGGTGAGTCCGTGCTCGGCATTGGCGACATTCATACCAATGATACATCCACCTACATGCAAGCGAGCATCTCGGAAAAGCTCGGTGGCATTTTTAATATCCGGTATCAGCTGTATCAAAAAAAGTTCTTCATGAAGGCGCTCAACGTCTTCCTGAGCCAGCTGACCCCATTATTCTTCTATTCGATCGGCGGCATTCTGGTCATTAACGGCAGTCTGTCGCTGGGCGCGCTGGTCGCAGTCCTGGCTGCCTACAACCGGTTCACCACGCCGTGGAAGGAACTGCTGAAATATTATCAGCGTCTGAACGACGTGAAAATCAAGTATGAGCAGTTGGTCGAACAGTTTCAGCCCGACGAGATGCTGGACCTGAAGCAACTCAGTCATCGCCCTGAGACAATTGCACGCCTAAACGATGGCCTGACGCTCAGCAATGTACGCTTCATCGAAGAAGGAACGAAGGTGCTGGAGGATGTCACGGTTCAAATTGAGCCGGGTGACAATATTGCCATCGTCTCGGAACCGGCAACCCGCGACAAGTTCGCCCATTTGATCGCCCGTCTCATTACTCCAACCAGTGGGAATATCTCGGTCGGAAAATCAAATCTTGCAGATCTTCCCGAAGCCGTAACGGGTGCCGCAATTGGTTATGCGGGACCTGAGTCCTATATTTTCTCTGGCACGATTGATGACAATATTCTTTATGGAACCAGGCACGTTCCCGTTGCAAACGGAGCCGGAATTGATGAGCAGAGCATAGAGTATGTGGAGGCACTGGCATCAGGCAACAGCTCGCACAGAATTGAGGCGGACTGGATCGACTTCAAGGCCCTTGGTTTAAGCGATGAGGTCGCGTTGAATGAATGGACGCTCAAGGTCATTCATACCGTTGAGCTTGATGACCTGCTGGCGGCGCGCTCTCTCAGCATGCGGCTGGACGCGGAAAAAAATCCTGACCTCGCCGGGAGCATGATGAAAGCGCGTCAGCTTATTGCGACCAGGCTTAGTGAAAATCCGGAAAATTCTGAACTGATTCGCCCGTACAAGTTCGACCAATATAATGCCAACGCATCGGTCGCAGCCAATCTCGTATATGGAGTGCCGGTGAATGAAGAGTTCGAATTCAAAACCCTTGGCGGCAACCCATATGTTCGAGCTGTGCTGGATGAGTGTGACCTGACGGACCGGTTCGTGAAGATAGGTTACGAAGTGGCAGAGATGGTGATTGACCTGTTTGGTGATATGACCGCTGACCAGCCCTTGTTCGAAAATTTCAGTTTTGTCGATGAGGAAACGCTGCAGGAGTTGAAAACCCTAACTGCAAATGTTGGTCCAGAAGAACTTGAGACTCTGAAAGAGGAGGACAAAACCCTTCTCGTATCACTCACCTTGCAGCTGATCGTTGACCGCCATCGCTTTGGTTTCATCGACGATGATATTCAGCACCTGATCCTGGGGGCACGTCGGATCTTTCGCGAGAAACTGCCCGAGGAGAAGCATGCCGAGATTGCTTTTTTTGATCAGGAAGAATTCAATTCGCAATTGAGCAACCGTAACAACCTGCTGGTGGGGACTATCAATCACACCATCAACAATGCGGAGGAAAGGCTCAACGAAATTACATTTGATGTCCTGAAGGAGATGGGCCTGGTCGATAAGATGATCCTTCACGCGACAGGTTTTGATGTTGGTGTGGGGGGCTCAAAATTATCTCACGCCGACAAACAGAAAGTTGCCCTTGCCCGAAGCATCATCAAGAGACCGGATATTCTCGTAAACAATGATGCCCTGAGCTCCATGGACCGTGAGGCCCAGACGCGCATACGCCAAAATATTTTTGGTCTGCTCCCTGAGACCACCTTCATCTATTTTTTCAGCGAGATGCCGGAAGGGTCGGAGTTCAAACAAGTCCTTTCCATGCGCGATGGTCGCATCGTTGAGCGGTATATTGATGATCGCAAGGAGGTAATGATGTCAGCTGCTGCCGAGTCGGAAGAAGTCGAGGTCGGAGGCGAGGAAGAAGGGGCTTCTTCCGTGATGGTGAATGTGGAAGCCGCGGCTCTGTCGCATATTCCGCTATTTTCCTCAATCAGCACCAATCACTTGAAACTGCTGGCTTTCAGCAGCAAGCGAATTAATTTTGAACCGGGTCAGAACCTGATCGACGAGGGTGAGCCAGGTGAATTTGCCTATGTGATCTTGGACGGTGAGGCCGATGTTATTGTCGGTTCCGGCAAAAAAGAAAAGGTCATTACACAACGCGGGAAGAACGAACTTATTGGTGAACTTTCACTGCTCACTGAAGCGCTCACCACGGCAACGGTGCGTGCTGTAACCCCGTTGACGGCACTGCGAATCGAAAAGGAGGTGTTTCTGCAGTTGATGGAAGGTGATGGCCGGGTCGCTTCCCAGGTAGCAAGCTGGGTCAGCAACAAGCTTGTGTCGTCCATGCAGGATCAGAGCAAGACGAAGTGAGCGCGCTCCCATGTCTAACCAAGTAGCGATGTATCTGGATATCCTGAAAGGATTGGCAGTCCATTTTGACAGCCGGCTTATCACCGATATCCGGGAAACTTCCTTGCAGTACCCTGATATCAGGTTGGGTCACGCCCTCAACCATAACCAGTCAGTATCCAAGAAATGGCTGATCGATTCACTTTTTGAGTCAACTGGCGGAAAGCTTGGACGTGTTTGCATTCTCGGCGGCTGGTATGGCGTGCTCGGCTTCAAGCTGCTGCATGATCCGCGTTTCGACATCGAGCATGTCACGAGCGTAGATATCGATATAACCTGCAAGGAGGTCGCGCTCAGTCTGAACAGGACCCATGTAGACGCGAGTAATTTTTCGTTCATTGCGGCTGACATGTACGAGATGGAATTCGTTCGAGACGAATACGACCTCATCGTGAACACCAGTTGCGAACATCTGGAAACGATCGGTAAATGGTTTGAGAGAATTCCCACAGGGACACTGCTTACGCTGCAATCAAATAATTATTTCGGGATTGATGGGCATGTGAATTGCGTTGAGACACTGGATCAGTTCAAGCAACAGGTTCCCCTTGAAGATGTGTTGTTTGAGGGTGAATTGGAGTTGAAGAAATATACCCGTTTCATGCTTATAGGACGGCGCTGACGTTCATCCTCCAAGCCATTGAGATACCAGCGACGCACTCTTCTCAGCACCTCGAAGATCAATGTCCGGCAGACCTGGAGGTGGTGCCTTTAACGCGGCATCAATTGCCAGGGCCAACGATTGTGGACTTAATTCCTCATCTTCAACCAGTTCTATCAAACCCATCGTCTTGAGGCGCCGGGCGCGAAACAATTGTTCGGTTTCTCCACGGGCGGAATAGGGCACGACAACTGATCGGCAACCAGATCGAAGCAGATCAACAACCGTGTTGTACCCGGCCTGTGACACGGATACGGCGCATGCAGCAAGGAGGGACGCAAAGTCTCCCCGGTTTGGCTCCAGCGTGACACCGGCAACTAGGCGAGAAGCCAGTTTTTCGAACTCATCAGATGGAAGGTTTGGCCCGGCCAGCAACCGCCAGGGCCGGTTTTTTGCGTTCGACAAATCTCGCGCCTCGATGGCGACGCCAAGAAGTCTTTCACTTTGAGTGCCTCCGCCGCCGGCCGAGACAAGGACCTCGCCGTCTGAAGACCTATCAACAACCCCAGCAACATCAGGTGGTTTGGAAACCAGGCCCGTGTAATGAATCTTGTCTGCAAAATTTTCCGCACCGGGAAATGTTTCTTCTAATATGACGAATTCCGGATCGCCATGAACCAGGACATGATCGAAATACTGGCTGACATATTCGATCGTCTCACGGACACGGTCCGGTTTGTTGCTTCGTTGCAGGATGTCCCGGACCGAACTGATTATGACCGGTTTCGGGGATGCGGATTGAGCTTGTTGGAGAAGCGGGAGCAATTCGAAACTCATTTGCCTGCGCCCGAATGGAAAGGCTTCGATGATAATGGCGGCGGGTTGGAGCCGGGCAAGCAGGGCCAGGAGTTCATCACGGCGCTGGTCCATAAAGGGGCTGTCTAATGGCAGTGCGTTCTCATCAATCAGATCGCTAAAATCACCATCACGACATTTAATGGGCGTTAGCTGGTGGAAATTGACACCTGCCACGTCAAGGCCGGGAACGGGCATTCCGCCCGATACCAGATCAACCGCCAGTCCGACGTTTGCCATCGCCCGGGCAATGTGAAGGGCCCGGTAAAGATGCCCGACGCCCTGAAGATACTGAACGTAGAATAAAATCCGGGATTCAGTCATTTCGGAGCAATGCTGATATTGATGCGTTCCACGCTCACATGTCCCTTTTCAGCGACGTTAAAGCTATGCATGGCGCCTCTTTGAAACTTTTCCGGTGGTGCTTCAACCATGCTCCAGCCGGTAGCCAATGAATAGAGGGCACGGATCACACCATGATGAGCCACAGCAAGAGTTGGCCGGCCATGCCTGGCAATCTCCATGAGCCAAGGCTTTAAACGGTCCTGTACCTCTCGTGGCTTCTCACCGCCATCGGGTCGAAAATCGAGGCCGAGAGCCTCGTTCTCGGCCATCTCGCGTCCCAAATCCCTGCGCAGGTCCTGGAGCCGGCTGCCTTCCCATTTACCGTAATCCATCTCCATGAGCCTGGGCTCGACTTGCAGGCTAACAGCACCAAGCAGTTCCGCTGTCTCCCTGGCCCGGATGAGAGGACTGCACACCCATTGATACTGGTTGAACGGGGAGGGGACCTGCCAGTTTGACACGAGTTTGCGACCGTCCTCGCTGAGGGGAATATCCTGGTGACCCTGGAGGCGCTTTTCTTCATTCCACGCGGTTGGACCGTGGCGGATCATGACCAAAGGCGTCACGCTACATCGCTCCTTCGCCGTCGTCAGGCGCGTATTCGGTTTCGGGTCTTGGCAAGACCGAATTTTACCGCCAGCTGATCCACGCCTTGTACATGCGAAAATTTCTCGCGGACGCGGCCGAGCCCGGCCTCACCCAATCTTGCGCGCAAGGCCGGATCAGAAATGACCCGTTCGAGAGCCGAGGAGAGGGCGTGTTCATCGTCAGGCGGCACCAGTACCCCGGTGACGCCATCCTCGATCAATTCCGGTATCGCCGAAAGTCTGGTGGAAACACACGCCAGTCCCTGGCTTTGCGCTTCCATCATCACGTTGGGCAATCCATCCATATCGCCATCATGGGCAACGCAATTGGCGAGAGCAAACATGTCGGCGGCGCGGTAACTCTCAATCACCTTGTCCTGTGGCTGGGCGCCCATCCATGTAATGCGGTCATCAATGTGAAGCTTTTCAGCCTGGCATTTGAGAGCAGGGAGCAGCGCGCCATCACCAATGTGGACGAAGCGCCAATGAAGCTGTTTGGGCAAGCGTGCAAGGGCGTCAAGCAGACATCCATAACCTTTTTTCTCGACTGCACGGCCTACCGATATAATGCTTACCAAGCTATCCTTGCTGCCGCCATCTGGCGCAGCTTCTCTACGGTTGGGGCGAGGAAAACGGTCAAAATCCAGACCGTGATAGACCAGTTCCACGCGTTGCGGATCACGGGCAAGGTTGGCCAGATGTTTTTGCCCGATGTCCGTACAGGTCACGAGCCACTCAAGATCGTCCAGTTTCTCTTTCTTGTCCCAGTCGGGCGCGGTCCAGATATCGCGCGCATGTGCCGAACAACTCCAGGGCAGACCCAGCACCATGGCAGCATAACGGGTGACAGAAGCAGGCGTATGTATGTAATGGGCGTGGAGGCTTGAGAGCTGAGTGGGGGCCTCATGGGCCAGCACAAGCGACTGGGTGAAACTGCGGGCACGGGCAAGGGATAAATCGCGCCGCAAATCCCTGAACCACTGATTTCGGGCAGAGCGGTAATTGGGCTGCCTGCGCCCCCACCACCATGCTTTGAGAACTCTCACAGGTTCGCTTGCTGGAAACTCGGGCAGGTACAAGACCCTGGCCTCGATCTCTTCATGGATAAGATGGCGTCTGCTGTCTGTTGGCTGGCGCAGGGAGACGATCAGAATATCCAGACCGCGTTGTTCAAGGGCAAGGATTTCCTGGGCAATAAAGGTTTCCGACAATCGCGGATAACCCTTGAGAACGAATGCGACCGCTGATTGCACCACGGTCTCGTTACATGTCAGCAAGTTGCAGTTCTTCCGCGTCGATTCCGTTGCCGAGAATCCTGCGCGACATCTCGCCAATGGAGTCCAGACCTCCAAGCATGCCGGGCCTGAGTGCTGCTGAAGGTTTTGCCTGGTTAGGAAGGTTTTTCAACGCCTCGGACATTACGCTCGTTTCAAGGCCGTCATCGGGAATCAGCACTTTCAATAGACCCATATCCTGGGCCCTGAGCGCACGGATCATTTGTTCCTTTCGCGGTTCAACACGAGGAACAACCAGTGCAGGTTTGTCGTAGGACAATATTTCGCAGAACGTATTGTATCCCGCCATCGAAACGACGCAGGCGGACCTTGCCATCAATACCTCCAATCTGGAGTCGAAGGTGATGACGTTTACCCGGTCAAGGTTCTTGCAACGGTCGATGAATTCGTCGCGCTCCTCATGCGGCATGAATGGTCCAAGGACGATCAGGGCGGAAAGCGGAAGCCGGTCATCGCTTTCATAGGCGCGAAGCACCCAGTCTATCATTGCCACACCGTCCCCGCCGCCACCCGTGGTGACCAGCATGTACGGTTCCTGGACATCCAGTGATTTGGGTAACTCGGTTTCCTTAGGCAGCTGACGTGGCAGATACCCCGTATAGAGCATTTTGTCCCGGATGGCGGGAGAGAGATTCATGCTGTCCAGTGGATCGACAAAATCCTCGCGGCCATAGACCCAGATTTCGTCGTACAGATTTTCCATCGCCTCAATGGCGTGACCATTACTCCACTCTCTTTTCAGGAGCATCGGTTCATCCATGACATCACGCAATCCCAGAACCAGCCGCGTGTCTGTGGATTTCAGCATTTCCAGGGTCTGGGTCATTTCACCCTTAAGGCCGAGCGGTTCCTTGTCGACCAGCAGCAAGTCAGGGGCGAATGTCCTGGCCGTATGGCGGATGATGGATTCACGAATGGAGAGGGTATCCTTGAGGTCGATATGCAGACCCAGGGACGTGTAGTCACCATTGTATAATTTGATGACGCCTGGAATACGGATGAAATCCACGCGAGCGCGAAAATCAAAATTCCCGATAATCGGGGACCCGGACAGGATCAGTACCGTTAGCCCCTTGAAGCGCTCAACAAGCGAATGCGCAATCGTTCTGCAACGGCGCAGATGCCCCAGACCGAAAGTGTCATGGCTGTAAATGAGTATACGCTTGGACCTTAAAGCCTCTACCATAATCAGGTCCTACTGAAAGCGGTCAGCCACTCGCCGACCCACAAAACAACCCGCATTGAGCGTTAAGGTAGTTGGTAGTTTCGCCCAATACAATCCTTAACGCTCATCCGGCCATGTTAGATGCAATCGACCCTTGTTCGGTATTTTATTGATATTCGCTCGTGGTTTACAGTCTTCGCTTTATCTCCTGCATGCGTTAACCATATTTTCCTGAATATCATCGAAATTCCTTGATTGGAGACCGGAAATGGATGTGGCGCGGATTTCGTTCGACGATCTGAAATCCTACTGGATCGTGGTTGACCATTTCAAAGATCCGAACAAGAAAATCCGCGAGGTCGTTCGCAAGCTCGGACCATATCAATCCGGGATGATTGATCCTCGCCGGATTTCATATGGACTTTTTGACAAGGGGGAGCTGATCGGCGCGACCCACCTTGTGCAATGGAGCGATGATCTAGTGCGGTACCGGACACTTAATGTACGAAAATCCCACCGGGGCAGGGATCTGGGATTTTTTCTTTTAAAGTCCGCAATCAATATGGATTGGCACTCATCTGATCACGATCTTTTTGGCTGGATCAGGCGGGAACACCAGCCCTGGGCAATGATTCACGGATTCAAACCGCTTGATGGGTCCTGGCATGACGACCATGTTGCCATGACCAAGCCGCTGTCTGAATTTTAGGTGTGTTTCGTCGAGCATTTGAAGCAGCTGGTGAATTGTTCCTACCAGAGGCCCATGATAGGGTTTTGTTCGATTGAGTTTGCTTGAATTGAAGAGTGCCCTTCCTTGGATGACCTCATAAGGATCAACGACCTGAGGGTCGAATTTTCCCTGCTTGGCGGCACAATCGAGGCCGTGAAGGGCGTATCCATGCGAATCCGGCCGGGCTCCACCGTGGCGCTGGTCGGGGAATCAGGTTCCGGCAAATCCGTGATCGCCCAGTCAATCATGGGAATACTCCCGAAGGTAGGACGGATCACATCAGGTGAAATACTCTTCGCCGACCCGGATAAGAACAATGAGGTCATCGATATTGTCTCCCTCTCACCCGATGGCCAGCAAATGCGCGACATTCGGGGGGGAAGCATCTCCATCATTTTTCAGGAACCCATGACCTCGCTCTCGCAGTTCCACACTGTGGGGGACCAGATCGGCGAGGCTTTGCACCTGCATCGTGACATCGGCTCCAAAGAAGGGCGCGAAGCGGTTGAAAAGATGCTGCGTCTGGTCGGTTTTCCCGATCCTTCCGCCGCCATTGACACATATGCGTTTGAGCTTTCGGGCGGCCTGCGCCAAAGGGCGATGATTGCGATGGCGCTTGTGTGCCGGCCGGCGCTGTTGATTGCCGATGAACCAACGACCGCGCTCGACGTTTCAATCCAGGCCACAATTTTGAAATTGATCAAGGAGTTACAGGCTGAGCTGGGCATGGCAGTTTTAATGATCACCCATGACCTGGGTGTCGTCGCCAATGTTGCTGATGAAGTTGTCGTTCTCTATCACGGCAAGGTCATGGAAAGCGGCTGCGTTGGCGATATCTTCGGCAAGCCTGGCCATAAATATCTTCAGGCCCTGATTAAAGCGGTGCCGCATTTTGATATGAAAGCTGGCGAACGCCTGACGCCTGTTCATGAAATTGACTATGAGTCCGGGCCTTTGATGAGCGCCAAGGAACCGTGGCCCAGTGACCTCGATAAGGAAGCCACGCTGCTGAGCGTGAACGGGCTTACGAAACACTACACCACCCGAAAGCAGTCCTGGTTCGGCTCACGCGAAGCTACGAGGATCACGGCGGTTGACGGCGTAAATTTCGATATCAAGCGTGGCGAGTGTCTTGGTCTGGTTGGTGAAAGCGGGTGCGGTAAGTCGAGTGTCAGCAAGCTTATTATGCGTGCCATCTCGTCCGATGCCGGGACTGTCACGTTCAACGACCGCGGCAATATTGTGGATCTTCTTTCGGTTGAAGACGAAGAGATGATGCCGCTGCGCCGCAAGATCCAGATGATCTTCCAGGACCCGGTTGGCTCGCTGAATCCGCGTATGACGGTATTTGATATTATCCGTGAGCCGCTGGTGATCCACGAAATCGGCAGTGCGCGCGAGCAGGCTGATATGGTGCGCGAACTGGTGCGCCTGGTTGGCCTCGACCCGCGCTTCCTCAATCGTTACCCGCACAGTTTTTCCGGTGGTCAGCGCCAGCGCATTGGACTTGCAAGGGCGCTGGCTCTGAAGCCCGATTTGCTGATCTGCGATGAGCCGGTTTCTGCTCTCGATGTGTCAATCCAGGCCCAGGTCCTTAACCTTTTCAAGGACCTGCAAAAAGACCTGAACCTGACCTATCTCTTCATTTCGCATAACCTTGCGGTTGTCGATTATATCGCCGACCGCATCGCCGTGATGTGCCGGGGCCGTATCGTCGAGATCGCGCCACGCGAGCTCCTGTTCCGCAACCCGGTTCATCATTATACGCGTCGGCTGATGGCGGCTGTTCCCTATCCTGACCTTGATCGAAAACTCGATTTCTCGAGCTTTGAAAAATTGGGGAGCAATGAGCCTGCGAGTTGGCCCAAACCCTTTGCAATCAGACCTGATCTTCCCTCTGCAATGTTTGATCTTGGGGGCGAACATTACGTCCTTGCAGCAGAAGGAACATCGCCACGGGAGCTCGGATCATGAGGGCAGGGTGTCTCGCATGGCTGCTCGGCCTTGTTCTGTTCGCATGCCCCGCTTTGGCAGTGGAATTTATCGAGGTTCCAAGCCTGGTCAAACAGGTCGAAGGCGGTGAATTGCCACCGATTGGGAAGCGCGTCCCACAGGAGCCCGCCATTATCGATCTCGACGCGGCGGGAAAAGTGCCGGGCAACTACGGTGGCGTATTGCGATTGCTGATGGGCAAGCAGAAGGATACGCGCATGATGAGCGTGTATGGTTATGCCCGGCTCATCGCGCTTGATGACAGGTTGCGTTTCAGCCCCGATATCCTGAAAAGTTATGAAGTGAATGAAGGCCGTGAATTCACATTTCATCTGCGCGAGGGGCACAGATGGTCCGATGGTCACCCCTTCACCGCCGAGGATTTTCGCTATTTCTGGGAAGACATCGCGACAAACAAGAAAATGTCACCACGGGGATTGCCAAAGGCACTGCTCGTTGAGAAGAGACCGCCAAGTTTTGAGGTGATAGATGAGACCACGGTGCGTTACACGTGGCACAAGCCGAACAGGCAGTTCATCCCGTGGATCGCCGGGCCGCGCCCGCTGCAGCTCTATCGCCCGGCTCATTATCACAAGCAGTTCCACATCGATCATGGCGACAGGCAGGAGATTGAGACGCTCATCAAGGCAGAACGCAAGCGCGACTGGATTGATCTCCATGCAAGCCGCGACCGTTGGTACCGCATGGACAATATCGACCAACCAACGCTGCAGCCATGGATGAATACAACCAAACCGCCAGCTGTCCGCTTCGTGTTCTTGCGCAATCCGTTCTATCACCGGATCGACACCAGGGGACATCAGCTGCCCTATATTGACCGGGTGCTCATGTCGCTTGGCGAGACCAAGGTGATCCCGGCCAAATCAGGGTCCGGTGAAACTGATTTGCAAGCCCGTTATCTACGTCTCAACCACTATACGTTCCTGAAAGAAGGTGAGTCGCGCTACAACTATTCCGTAAAATTGTGGAAGCGGGCACAGGGTGCCCATATCGCTCTATATCCCAATCTGAATGCTGCCGATGCGCAGTGGCGCAAACTTCTACGAGACCCACGTTTCCGCCGTGCACTGTCGCTGGCCATCAACCGGCATGAAATCAACCAGGTGGTCTATTACGGGCTTGCGAGTGAAGGGAACAACACGGTTCTGCCAGCCAGCCCTCTCTATAGCCCCCGACTGCAAAAAGCCTGGTGTGAATTTGATCTCAAGCAGGCCAATGAACTTCTGGACGCCATTGGGCTGACCAAACGAAACGCGGAGGGACTCCGGTTGATGCCAGATGGCCAGCCGATGATTATTCCCGTGGATACCGCGGGCGAGAGCACCGAGCAGGTTGATGTCCTTGAGCTGATACATGACAGCTGGCTCAAGGCTGGCATCAAGCTCTTCACCAGGCCTTCACAACGCGAGGTTTTCCGCAGGCGCATCGTTGCAGGACAGACGATTATGTCGGTCTGGTCAGGAATCTCGAACGGAATTGCAACAGCTTCAATGAACCCGGAGGAATTGGCGCCATCAAATAAATATCAGCTGCAGTGGCCGCAATGGGGCTTGTGGAGCCAGACAAGTGGCAAAAGTGGTGAGGCGCCAGCACTTCCGGAAGTCCGCCGCCTGGGGGAACTTCACAGCGCCTGGTTGCAGGCCGTCAGCACCGAAGAGCAGGAAAATATATGGCGAGAGATGCTGGACATTCACGCGGACCAGATATTTTCCATCGGCATCGTCAACAGCACCTTGCAACCGGTTCTGGTGAGTAACCGGTTGCGCAATGTGCCGTCGAATGCGTTTTATAACTGGAAGCCCGGCGCTTATTTTGGCGTCTACAAGCCAGATACCTTCTGGTACACACCCCGATGATCCGCGCTTGGCCAAAACACGATCCTGAGAGAGCAGGCGGGCATGGTTAGCTATATCTTCCGGCGTCTGCTGATCATGGTCCCGACTCTACTCGCGATCTCCATGATTGTATTCATCATCATCGAATTGCCGCCGGGTGATTATCTCGAAAGCTATGTCGCGGAACTGCAAGCCCAGGGCGAGAATGTCGATCCCCAGCATATTGAGTTCCTGCGAGAAAATTACGGGTTTGGAGACCCGCCGGTGCAGCGCTATCTGAGCTGGATTGGCGGGATGCTGCAAGGAGATTTTGGTTACTCGTTCGAGTACAGGCTGCCGGTTACCGATGTTGTGGGAGATCGCCTTTTCCTGACCATCCTGGTGTCGATGGCCACGATCCTGTTCACCTGGATGATTGCCTTTCCGATTGGCATCTATTCTGCAACCCACCAGTATAGCTGGGGCGACTATGGCCTGACATTCATTGGACTTCTCGGGCTGGCGACGCCCAATTTTCTGCTCGCACTGATCCTTCTGTATTTCGCCAATGTTTACTTCGGCACGTCCATAGGCGGGCTAATGGACGCGGAGTTCATCGGCAAGCCCTGGAGCTTGGCCAAAGCGATTTCGGTGCTGGAGCATCTCTGGATTCCCGTTGTCGTCATTGGCACCTCGGGAACGGCGGGCATGATCCGACGCCTGCGCGCCAATTTACTTGATGAGCTGCAAAAGCAATATGTCACCACAGCCAAGGCCAAGGGATTGGCACCCTTCAAGGCGCTGGTCAAATATCCGTTGCGTGCAGCTCTCAATTTTTTCATTTCCGATATCGGCAACCTGCTGCCAAGTATTATCTCGGGCGCAGAACTGGTTGCAGTGGTCATGTCCCTGCCGACGACGGGACCGATACTGATATCGGCCCTGCAAAGCCAGGACATGTATCTCGCGGGATCCTTTTTGATGTTCCTTGCCACATTGACCGTGGTCGGGGTTCTGATTTCCGATTTGCTTCTGGCCTGGCTTGATCCGCGCATCCGTCTCATGGGAGCAAACACGAAATGAGTGATGCTTCCCGTAAAGGCGCGGAGCTTGAACATTTTGTCTCCAGCGAGCCATTTGATCCACAGCTGATCGACCACGCCGTCTCGCCAGAGCAGCAGAAATATTATCTCGCCTCGCAATGGCAACTGATGTGGTGGAAATTCACTCGCCATAGGCTTGCGGTGGTCTCTGGCGTGTTCCTGCTGGTGACATATTTTTCCATCCTGATATCGGAATTTCTCGCGCCCTATGCTCTTCACACCCGCAATGTGGATTTCATTTTCTCACCGCCTCAGAGTGTTCATGTGATCCATGAGGGCTCGTTCGTCGGACCGTTTGTTTACGGAACCAAATATCGGCTCAATATGGATAACCTTCAGCGGGTCTATACCGAGGACAAGAGCAAGATCTACCGCCTGCGCTTTTTCTGCAGCGGTGATGAGTATGATTTTTGGGGCATTGGAAACAGCAACAAACACCTTGTCTGTGTCGAGAAAGGCGGAACGATGTTTTTGCTTGGCACTGACCGGCTGGGCCGGGACGTCCTCTCGCGCATTATCTATGGTGCCCGTATTTCTCTGACCATCGGGCTGATTGGGGTCACGCTGAGCTTTTCACTGGCGCTGTTGATCGGTGGTCTTGCGGGCTATTATGGCGGACTGGTCGATCTCATCACCCAGCGGGTGATTGAGGTGATTCAGTCATTTCCCCAGATTCCATTATGGATGGCGCTCTCGGCGGTGCTGCCGGTGTCCTGGAGTCCGTTGCTGATCTACTTTGCGATAACGGTCATCCTGGCGATGCTGGACTGGACCGGGCTGGCGCGCGCTGTGCGCTCGAAACTACTGTCGCTGCGCGAGGAGGAATACTGCCTGGCTGCTCAGCTTATGGGCGCCAGACCGAAGCGAATAATTGCCCGTCATTTGCTTCCCGGCTTTATGAGCCATCTCATCGCCTCAGCCACATTGTCGATCCCCACGATCATTCTCGGCGAGACAGCGCTTTCTTTCCTTGGCCTGGGCTTGCGTCCGCCAATTACAAGTTGGGGCGTTTTGCTGAACGAGGCCCAGAATATCTCCGTAATCGCGCTTTATCCCTGGTTGATAATGCCGGTTGTCCCGGTGGTGCTCGTTATTATCGCCTTTAACTTTCTTGGTGATGGGCTTCGTGACGCGGCTGATCCCTACAAGTGAGAACGGGACTCGATCTTCGGATCACTTCGCTTCGGTGTCATTAGAGAAGTTGTGATCAGATGGCATAGCAAACACTTAATTCAGTAGGTCCGGGGGCATTCTCCATACCCCCTCAAGAATGAACGACAAGGACACTTTTCAGGGGACATCATGAGCAAAGTTACTTTCAGGACGGCCCGTCGAGGTGATCTGGCCGAGATCATTGCACTGATGGCTGATGATAAATTGGGGAAGAATCGTGAATCTGCGGAAGGAAACCTGCAAGCCTATGAGCAGGCTTTTGCTGAAATAGACCATGAGCCGAACAATATGGTCATCGTGGCTGAGGAGGGCGGGATCGTTGTTGGAACTCTTCAACTCACATTCATCGCCAATCTCACTTTTGAAGGCGCGCGGCGTGCGCTCATTGAGGCGGTACGTGTGGCCGACAGCCACCAGGGGCAGGGGCTGGGCAAAAGGCTGATGAGTTATGCGATTGACCTTGCCCGCGAGCATGGTTGCAAGATCGTTCAACTCACTAGCAACAAAGAGCGTCCCGACGCCATCCGGTTTTATGAGCAGGTCGGTTTTCAACCCACCCATGTAGGGTTCAAGCTCTATCTCTAATCGAGAACAGTATCCTGCCAATGGAAGTGTGGTCCGGTGCTGGGGGGCACCGGACCAACTGTTGCAGTCGTAACGTATCAGGGGGGTCATGTATCGCGGTTTGCTGAAGCATTCCGCTGAGTCTTATTTATACGCTTATATGGTTAACGAATAGTTGCGGGTTGTGCCGGTTGGTTCGTTACGCGTTCTTGGCTTCTTCCAGATACATCCCACGCAGCTTGCGTGTTACGGGGCCAGGTTGTCCGCCGCCGATCATTTCACCATCAATCTCGACGATGGGCATGACGAATGTTGATGCGCTCGTCAGGAAGGCTTCCGATGCAGACTTGGCCTCTTCGACCGTGAAGGGACGTTCTTCCACCGTGATCTCTCCGGTTTCTGCAAGCTTGAGGATTGTGCGCCGGGTGATGCCTGCCAGGATCGAATTTGACAGAGGCCGGGTAATCAGTCGGTTTTCATCCAGTACAATGAAGGCGGTGTTCGAGGTGCCCTCGGTCACATACCCGTCTTCGACCATCCATGCATCACCAACACCAGCTTCTTTCGCCGCCTGCTTGCCCATGGCCTGGGCAAGCATGCCGGTGGTTTTGATATCGCGACGCTTCCAGCGGATATCGGGAATGGTGATAATGCTGATGCCTGTTTTTGCCGCTGGCGGGTCGACCAGGTCTTTAACTTGTGTGAAAGCAATCAGGGTCTGTGCTGCGTCTTCGGGGTAGGAAAAATCCCGTTCTGCAACGCCGCGGGTGATTTGCATATAGATCAGCCCTTGCGAAATGTTATTGCGCTCAACCAGCTGCTCATGCATCTCCCTGAGGTCCGCGTCCGTGATCGGCTGCGCCATGTCGAGTTCTCTCAGCGAGCGATGCAGGCGCTCCATATGCGGCTCATAGTCCACCAGCTTGCCATCGATAACGGCGGTCACTTCATAGATGCCGTCAGCAAATAGGAAGGCGCGGTCGAAGATGGAAATCTTCGCCTCCTCCTCGGGCACGTAATTGCCGTTCACATAGACGATGCGTGACATGGGATTATCCTTCGCTTGCACCTGATGACAGAACCTGAAGGCCCGCCTCACGGATCAAGGCAATGTCCTGCTCTGTGTCCGGGTTGGAAGTGGTCAGCAGTTTCTCGCCATAGAATATCGAATTGGCGCCAGCCAGCAGACACAGGATCTGCGTTTCCTTCGACATGGCCTGGCGGCCGGCTGAAAGCCGCACCCGTGATTTTGGCATGACGATGCGCGCCGTGGCGATCATGCGCACCATTTCCATCGGCTCAACGGGAGTTTGATTTTCAAGTGGTGTGCCGGGAACGGGCACCAATGAATTGATCGGTACGCTCTCGGGGTGCGGGTCCATGTTGGACAGCACCTGCAACATGCTGGCGCGGTCGCGCTCGCTCTCGCCCATTCCGATTATGCCGCCACTACACACGGTGATGCCGGCTTCACGGACGTGGGCAATCGTGTCTATGCGATCCTGGTAGGTGCGCGTTGAAATGATCTCGTTGTAAAATTCAGGCGAGGTATCGAGATTGTGATTGTAGGCTGTCAATCCGGCCCCGGCCAGCCGGTTGGCCTGGGTTTGATTGAGCATTCCAAGCGTGACGCAGGCTTCCATACCCATCTCACGCACGCCCGAAACCATTTCGATTACCTGGTCGAATTCAGCCCCGTCGCGCACCTCTCGCCAGGCCGCCCCCATGCAAAACCGCGTCGCACCGGCATCCTTTGCCGTCTTTGCAGATGCCAATACGGTGTCCACGTCCATCAGCCGTTCTTTTTCAAGGCCTGTGTCCTTGGCGTAGTGGGCGGATTGGGGACAATATTTACAATCCTCGGGACAGGAGCCGGTTTTGATCGACAGCAGGCTTGCAAGCTGAACCGTGCCTTCCTCGTGCCATTGACGATGCACGCTTTGCGCTGTGTGGACCAGCTCAAGGAGGGGGCTTTGCAGGATCGAAAGAATGTCATCCACACTCCAGTCGTGGCGCGGTTCAGCCAATACTGCGCTTACTTTTTGTTCGGGGAAATTTTGACCGTTTGTGGGCATGTGCGTTGTCTTGCTGCCATCCTTGCGATTGCCGCTTTCCCGGCGCTCCGGTAATACAAGAACATGAATGAAAACGAAAGCCGCTATTGCGCATGGCTTGAGGCGCGTGAATATTCCGGTCTGTTGCGAGAGCTGACACCGGCACTGCCGGATACGCCCGGTTGCGTAAACTATGGCGGGACGTCATACGTCAATTTTTCCGGAAATGATTATCTCGGTCTTGCACACCACCCCGAGCTTATTGAGCGGTCTGGGGCATGGGCTGAGCGTTATGGTGCGGGCGCGGGCGCTTCGAGGCTGGTAACCGGTAATCTGGATTTGTTCGAGGGGATCGAGCAAAAGGTCGCGTCCCTCAAAGGTCATGGGTCAGCCCTTGTCATGGCATCGGGTTTCCAAACCAATGCAGCAGTGCTTCAGGCGGTTCTGGACAAGAAAGTTCTTGGTGCAGAACCACTCGTTTTCTCGGACCGGTTGAATCACGCCAGCATGCATTTTGGCTGCCAGGCGGCGGGCGTGCGCCAGCATCGCTACCGCCATTGCGATATGGATCATTTGGAAACTTTGCTGGCAAAACACGAGCAGGATAACAAGCCGAAATTCATCCTCACCGAAAGTGTGTTTTCCATGGATGGAGATATCGCCCCGATGATAGAGGTCGCCAAACTGGCCAGAACTCATGGCGTGACACTGATCTGCGATGATGCCCATGCCACTGGTGTGCTGGGCGAGGGGGGCAAGGGCTTGAGCGAGGGGGCGGATATTGTCATCGGTACCTTCTCGAAGGCGCTAGGCAGCTATGGTGCCTATGTGGCGTGCTCAAATCTCATGCGGGATTATCTGGTCAACCGCTGCAGCGGGCTGATTTATTCGACCGCCCTGCCACCGCAAATCCTGGGCGCCATCGATGCAAGCCTGGATTTACTTCCCCGTCTGGACGCCGAACGTGCCCATGTGGCGAAGCTCGCGGCCCATTTTCGCAAAGAGGCGCACGCACTCGGGTTCGATACCGGGGCGTCGGCTACGCAAATTGTCCCAGTGATAGTGGGAGAAACCGATGCCGCGCTTGCTTTGAGTGTAAAGCTTAAGCGTGCAGGTTTCTGGGCAACGGCAATCCGGCCGCCGACCGTTCCTGATGGTACGGCAAGATTACGGCTTGCTTTCTCCGCTGCGCACACTATCAGGCAGGTAGATGACCTTCTCGAGTTCCTTTCGCAAACAGCAGCACAAGAACGCGTGAATATCGCATGAAGCTGGTTTTGGTACATGGCTGGGGATTTCATTCCGGTGTCTGGGACAAACTCGTGCCCCATCTCGACAGCCATGAAATCCATTGCATCGATTTAGGTTTTGTTCGCGGCGGCCCCAGGGCCTCCAATGACATGCCAACCGACTCGCTGTGCATCGGCCATTCCTTCGGCGTCATGTGGTTGCTCAAGCATGGGCCCAGGCCCATACGCGGGCTGGTGAGCATTGCCGGCTTTGATTGCCTCCACAAGCATGTGCCTGCCAATGTGCTGGAGGCCATGCGCGAAGGGATGCGCACAGACCCGGAAGCGCAAATGAACAGTTTTGCGGAAAATGGCGGTTTTGCAGGACTTCAGCCAGAAGGAGAACTTGACAAGGGTGGCTTGCGAGGCGGGCTGGACTGGATTGCCACGTGGGACGAAGGTGAGGCGTTGAAAACCCTCGGCGCTCCGGTTCTGGCACTTGCCGCCAGGAATGACAGGGTTGTCCGCAAGGAAGCGAGCGAAGCCATATGGGGCAATGGCATTTCGGAGTTGCATTGGCATGAAGACGCCGACCATATCCTGCCACTCACTGCGCCCGAATGGTGCGCGGACCATATCAATAAATTTGCCGATGACCTTGAGTCCTAACCAGATTGTCGCCCGGGCGTTTGCTGCGCATGCCGGGGACTATGAACGTCATGCGTCCTTGCAGGCGGAGATCGCGGCACGGCTTGCGGTCCTGCTACCCCCGCTCAACCAGCCCGACATACTTGAAATCGGGTGTGGAACCGGTTTTCTTACCCGCCACCTGCTCGATCAATACAGCCATGGTGATTTTCTCATAACCGACCTGGCGAACGAAATGGTGGATCAGTGCCGTGCGCGCTATCAAAGCACCAATGGCCGGGCGATCCGTTTCGCCGTGATGGATGGCGAGGTGCCAGAATGTGAGGCGGGGTTCGACCTCATTGCCATGTCGATGACCCTGCAATGGTTCAGTGATCCAGTTGGGGGCATTGATCGCCTGAAAGCCCTGCTGAAGCCTGGCGGGCAATTGCTCTATGCGACGCTCGCGCCGAACAACTGTCCGGAGTGGCGCAGCGCTCAGGATCTATGCGGCTTGCGCAACGGGATGATTCCCATGCCTGAAATGCCGGGCGTGGTTGAGCGGGAATCGCGCGAGGTCAATTATGGCAGCGCTATAGCCTTCCTGAGAGCGCTTAGGTCCATCGGGGCAAACACGCCGAGGCCCGGATATGCCCCCCTGCCACCGGGCAGTTTGCGTGCCGCCTTGCGGCGTCTTGACCAGGACCATGGGGCGCGGGTGACGTGGCGGATCGTCTATGGTTTGATTTCCGCCTAATTGAACATTTGCCCTTGAAATCAGTCCTCTCGAGACCCTTATTGAAGATGGAGCCACACTCAATCCAGTCATTGCAAAATGGGGTCCAGACCGTGTAACACGCTTATGCATTACTGCTGCTGACCGCAGTGTCTGCCATTTCGACCAGTGCTGCTTATGCGTGCCATCATGACATCGAGTGCCCGATCGAATGGGTCTGGTCGGATGCTGAAGGCACATGTGTCGAGGACCCAAAGGGTATATCCTGATGCTGATCAGTCGCAGAAAGTTTACTCAGGGCGCGGCGGCGCTTTCGAGCGCAGCCGCCATGCCGCCGATACCTCTTTCCATGCAAAGCGGAGGCGAGGACGCTTACTCTGCCATTGTCAGCGAATTGGCCCGTGTCGAAGAAGCAGCCCATGCCGTGGGAAGCAGCCTGCCCGGCGGTGGGGCCGTGAGCGCCACAGGACGTCAGCTTGAGTCCTTTCTTGGCCACATGGATATGCAGGTGAAGCCGTATGAGAGCGCCACCCAGGTTTATCGCGAGATGCGCGGGTATTTGCGTGAGCAGGCAAAGAGGGCCACGCAGCAGATCCAGGACGAAGTTAAGCGGACCGCTGAGGATGCCGTTTCACGCGATGATGTTGAATCTCGAACCAAAGATATCTCTGACACCAAGCTCGACAGCCAGGACTGAACCGCCAAGTTCTAGAGGCTTTACCAGTACATCCAGGCTTTTTTTACGTCCTTGGTGTTTGGTTTGCGCAATGAGCCCAGGGTGTTGATGCTGATTGTTCCGGTTTCTCGTCCGGGGCCGGGTGGAAAATAGATGCCGTCATGGGGCATGAAATAGGTTTCGATGAGATCGAATTTCTTCTGATCGAGCTTGGTGCGCTCACGCATGCGCAATGAATAGATGAAAATCATAGCCGGGAATGCGCCGGCCATGACCAGAATCACCAAGTCGTCCAGTTGGCCGTGGCCTCCGCTATATAGCCTGTAGCCGCCCAGGGCCATATAGGTGGCAACAAGGGCGAGGATACCTGCAATCGTGAATGCAATGACATATTGTCGGTCAGATTTGCCGATGCGCTGAGCTGCATGTTCCAATTCATCGATGCGTGCCGCCGCCGCCCGCGCATTGGCTGCCGCTTCCGTTGGCAGGCTTGAAAGAAAAGTCTCCAAATCCATGGTCTGACGCTGCATCGGCATTTATCCCGCCACTGGGTGTAAACAATCTGGTGATCTTAATTCAAGCCCTGGTCATGGGAAAGGCATGGCCGCGTGATGGAGATGAGGCCAATGGTTAGCTTGCATTAACCATAATCCGCCACCATTGCCCTTGGGACCCAAGGGCGTCCCGTCCAGATGTTCGAGGCAAATGGCACGTGGCGATTTCTCTACCAACCACTGCGGCACAACCGCTTCCGCAAACAGCGGCACAGCTTGAAGCCCTGGCTTCGCGCGCCGGACAGGTTGTCGAGGCGCGCGTAGTCGGTACAGGGGCGGGCGGCACCACGCAACTTTCCATTGGTAGCCAGCTTGTAGATGCCGCGCTGCCGATTCGCCTGCAACCCGATGCGCTCATCCAATTGCTCGTGCAGGGGGCGGCACCCAATACACGGCTCACCGTGTTGCCCCAGACAGCGCAAGCATCTGCTGGCGCACAGGCCCAGCCACAAAATGTCAAAACTGCTGTTCAGTCAGCGGCAGTGTCTGGACCAGCGAAAGGTCCATCCAGCACGCCCGCTCATAATCAGCAGCAAACACAAGCCGGTGCCATTCCCCAGGGTACAGTTCAAACGAGTGTACCGAATGCCCGTCCAGCTCTCGTTCCTGTACCGGGTTCAAATGCGCTGCCGCAGACAACTGTGCCCCAATCTCAAGCAGGAACTTCAGCTCCACAACTGGTCCCTGTTTCAACTCAGGCAGGACAGGCTGCCCAGCTTGAGGCCGGGACCGTCTTTCGCTTACAGCTTCAGGGCGTCGGTGTGTCTTCACGTCCGGTACTTGTGCCCGTTGCCAGCCCTAAATCCGCCAGCGCGTCCGCGCCCGCGTCGGCTCAAAATACCGCACCTGTCGCCAATCCTCTGCAGCAAGCCGTGACACAAACCGCTCAGCAAGCAGTTACGCGCCAGGACAGCATTGCTACCTTGCTTGCAAGCCTTGCCGGACTTGGCGCAAAACTGGCCAACCTCCCGAAGCCTGTCGCGCAGGGGGGGGCCAAGTTATTGTCAGGTCGGCTTAATCTGGATGCCAGGCCACTTGATGGTGCAGGTCTCAAGCAGGCGCTGGCCCGCTCGGGCGTTTTGTTTGAAAACACATTGCAAAAGAGCAGCATGCTGCCTTTGCCCCAGGGTGATCTGAAAGGCGCTTTGCTTGGGCTTCGCAACGAATTACGGCTCTGGCTTGGTGGTGAGGCCCAAACGAAATCTCCAGGCCAGCAACCACCACCACCGCCCACGCCGGGAGCACTGCCGCGTGCGGGAAAACCCGCCGTCCTTCCAATGCCCGCGATGTTATCAAATGCGGAAACAGGGGCGAGACTCCTTGGGCAAGCCGAAGCGGCGCTGGCGCGTATTCAACTCATGCAACTCTCCTCCCTGCCCGATGTCTCCATGCGGGCGGGGCAGGGTCCAGCGGGATCCGCGCAGGAATTGAACATGGAGCTTCCCATGCTTTTCGGCGGTGAAACGAGCGTCGGCCAGTTCCAGATTTACAAGGATGGCCGCAAAGGGCGGGGCGGTGCGGGCGAGCAGGGGTGGAAGATGCATTTTTCCATCAATTTCAGCCAGACCGGCGAGGTCGGCGCCACTGTCTCGCTGCATGGTGGCAAGACAGCCGTCATGTTGTGGGCGGAGCGTGAAGAAACTGCCGAAGTCCTGAAGGAATGCCAAGGTGAGCTTGAAGAAGGGCTGGCCGCGCGCGGCCTTGAGCCGGGTACCATCCGTTGCCGGCACGGCATCCCGCCTCAGGCGCGAAAACCGGTAGGCGTGTATATGGACGATTGCTCATGAGCACTGAACCTGAAACAGACGAACACGCCCTGGCTGTTGCGCTAGAATACGAGATCGGTACGCGCGAAGCGCCACGCGTCACAGCAAAGGGTTATGGCGTCATTGCCGAACAGATTATTGCCGTGGCGGAAGAGCATGGCGTGGTCATCGAGGCCAACCCGCATTTGGCCGAAGTGCTGAGCGGGGTAGAGCTTGATGAAAGTATCCCGATAGAACTCTATGAAGCTGTAGCTGAAGTCATAGGCTTCGTGTTGCGCGCGAGTGGAAAAATCAACTAAAGCCGGTCCAGTCCCTCAAACAGGCCGTCATAGGCCCGGGTCAGTTCATCATCGGTGATGCAGTAAGGCGGCATCAGGTAAACGCTTGGTCCCAGCGGACGGATGTTGAGACCGTTCTTCAGGTACCAGTCACGCAAACGCTCTCCATCCTGTGTTTTGTAATGCCCCTTTGACCCTGCAAGCTCAAATGCCAGCATTGCACCCATTGCACGCGGATGTTCTGCCTTGGGATGTTTCTGCAGGCGTGCCAGTTGAGCCCGGTTACGCGCCTCGATATGAGCCACTCTTTCGAGGGTCTCTTCCTCCTCGAAGAGTTCAAGAGATTTGAGGGCCACTGCGCAGGCGAGAGGATTGGCGGTAAAAGTGTGCCCGTGGGCGAGGGCAGTGTCGAATGACTCGCTTAGAAAAGCATCGAATATCTCATCACGTACCACGGTGACAGCCATCGGCAACACACCGGCAGTTAATCCTTTCGAGAGACAGATAATATCTGGGATAAAACCAACCTGTTCGCAGGCAAACAAAGTTCCTGTTCGCCCGAATCCGGTCGCCACTTCGTCATAAATGACGAGCAAGCCCGCTTCTCGTGCCATTTGACTCACGCGGCGCACAAATTCAGGTCGGGCAAAGCGGCATCCACTTGCCCCCTGCATGAGAGGCTCAAGGATAATTGCGGCTCCCTTTTCGCTTTTCTGATTCAGCAGGCTTGAAAAAGCTTTCAATGCCTCGTCTTCCCGTGATGCAATGCTGTTGTCGCCTTCCCAGGTGTGCGCGTATGGAATTGGGTGCACGCTGCACATCAACTCCTGAAACAATGTAAAAAAGTCGGAGCCACGCC
The DNA here is from genome assembly GCA_021775555.1 of Hyphomicrobiales bacterium. Classification (GTDB taxonomy): domain Bacteria; phylum Pseudomonadota; class Alphaproteobacteria; order Rhizobiales; family Methyloligellaceae; genus UBA2767. Next base: position 30,686 of record JAJFHP010000069.1, read on the forward strand.
CAAGCGACATGGCGCCTAATGTATCACCGTGATAGCCGCCCTCGAAGGCAAAGAATTCTTTGCGTGCAGTGTTTCCCTCGTTGCGGTGATACTGGTAGGCGAGTTTCAGGGCTACTTCGACTGCGCTTGAGCCATTGTCGGAAAAAAACACCCGGTTGAGATCACCGGGCAGCACGTCCGTCAGCGCCTTCGATAAGTTTGCTGCCGGGGGATGGGTGAAGCCGGCGAACATGACGTGTTCAAGCGACTCAGCCTGTTGTGAAAGTGTCTTGATGAGAGCCGGGTGTGCGTGTCCGTGAATACAGGTCCACCAGGATGAAATGAGATCAAGGATCTCATTGCCGCTTTCGTCGAACAGGGATGCGCCCTTTGCACGGGTAATGACGAGCGGATCACGCTCACTCGCATGCTGGGTATATGGGTGCCAGATATGGCGCTTGTCGATGTCGAGAATGCTGCTCAACGGTGAACCTTTCACAGAGACAGTAGATCACGTTCAGGCGGTATGGCTTTCAAAGCTTCCCCCGTCACCATGTCAAGATGTGGGATATGGCCGATCACGCGCGTCTTGCCATAGTCCTCTATGGCGGCACGATTATGCGGCGCGCCCTGACCGGTCAGGATGACACCTGCAACGGGTATGTCGCGCGCGCGCAGGGCTTCCAGCGAGAGCAGGGAATGGTTGATTGTCCCAAGCGCCGTGCGGCAGACAAGGATAGCGGGAAACCCCAATTTCTGAATGAGGTCAATAACTAAACTGGTCTCATTCAAGGGCACCATAAGACCTCCCGCTCCCTCGACGATGAGGGGATCCCGGTCATCGGGGGGCTTGAATTTTTCCATGTCGATCTGCACCCCCGCGCGCTTTGCAGCCTCATGGGGCGAGAGCGGGTCAGGCAGGGAATAGGTCGTTGGAACAAAACGCTCATCACCAGCCCCCGTCAGCGCACGGATCACAGTCTCGTCAGTCTCATCCAGTCCTGCCTGCACCGGCTTCCAGTAGCGCGCGGGCGAGTGCAGCATGACCCAAGCACAGGCGATGGTCTTGCCAACATCGGTATCAGTTCCTGTCAGAAAATAGCGCATGGCTGCGACTCATAGGCCATTGGCGGGCAAGAGCAAGGGGGCTCTGCGACATCGTTTTTTGCACAGGGTTGGTGGCGAGACATTACATCCCCTTGACCTGCGGGGTTGGTACGGTTTTGTTTGCGCGCAAACGAGGGGCAAGTGAGTCCCTTCAATTCCCCAGTGCCAAGTCATGTATTCAAGGATGAAAAGCCGATAATGGCGCAAACTAAACAAGCCCAGCCAGACCTCGTATATGCACTGCGCCGGGTGACAGAGAGCGCTGCCTGTGCGGCGTTCGACTGGATTGGCCGGGGCAAATCCAATGAGGGCGACGAGGCGGCTGTCGATGCCATGCGCTCTGCCCTTGAAGAGATGGATATCGATGGAACCGTCGTCATTGGCGAAGGTGAAAAAGACGAAGCGCCCCAGCTCTATAATGGGGAACGCGTTGGCAGGCCTGACGCGGATTTCAAGGCAGATATCGCTGTCGACCCGGTTGAAGGAACCAGCTATCTGGCAAAGGGTCTGACAAATGCGCTTGCGGTGATCGCGGTCGCACCAGCAGGAAGCCTAATGAGCCCGGGGCCGGCCTTTTACATGGAAAAGCTTGCCGTGCCGCCGAAGGCAAAGGGCAAGATAGACCCCAGTTGGCCGACACAGAAAAGACTACAGGAACTGGCGAAGGTGCTGGGCAAGGAAATTTCCGAGCTGACTGTGTTCGTGCTGGAAAAGCCGCGCCACCGCCAGCTCGTTGATGATATTTACGAGGCTGGTGCGCGGGTTGCGCTCTACCCGGCTGGAGACGTGGCAGGCGCACTTCTCGCTGCAATGCCGGACTCTGGCATAGATGCGCTGATGGGTACGGGCGGGACGCCGGAAGGCATCATGTCTGCCTGCGCCATCCGTGGGCTGGGCGGGGAATTCATCGGCCGGCTGGACCCGCAATTACAAACTGAGAAGCAGGCGGTTGAAGCTGCCGGGCTTGATACCCGGCGCTGGCACCAGCTTGAAGAACTGACCTCCTCGCAGGATGTATTCTTTTGTGCGACGGGTATTACGACCGGTCTCATGCTGGACGGTGTCGAGCGGGTCGATGGCCAAACCAAAGTACAGACATTGATGATCACCGGAAGCACCGGAGAGAGGCAGATTCTTACAAGCTATCTGCCTGTTTGAACCTCAGGCCGCATTTTCCCGCGGTTGGAAAGACAAAGAAGAGACATGCCGAAGACACTCAACCGCCCGATCATTCTCGGTATTGTCGGCGACTCGGCGACCGGTAAGACGACGCTGTCTACAGGGGTCGCGAAAATCCTCTCCGAGGAGCGCTGCACCACGATCTGCACCGATGACTATCACCGCTACAGCCGTTCCGAGCGGCATGAGATGGGCATCTCCGCCCTTGACCCCCGTGCCAGCTATGTCGAGATTCTTGAGCAGCACTTGCAATTGCTTCGCCGTGGCGAACCTGTTCTCAAGCCGATTTATGACCATAAAACCGGGACGCTCTTGCCCTCAGAGCAGGTTTCACCGAAAGACTTCGTGATCGTTGAAGGGCTACTTGGTTACACCACGCGCGCAATGCGCAACTGCTATGACGTGAAGATATATCTTGAGCCGGAAGAAGACTTGCGGATCAAATGGAAAATTCACCGCGACACCACCAGGCGTGGCTACACTAGGGAAGAAGTTCTGGACTCGCTTGAGCTTCGCACTGAAGACAGTCCAACCTATATCCATCCCCAGCGCACCTTCGCAGACATTGTGATCCGGTTCCAGAAACCACATGGGGCAAACGGCTCCGACGCCCATCTAGATGTGAAGCATATTTTGCGGCCAACCCTTCCTCATCCTGATTTCTCGCCGCTATTTGACGGGGGTGGGGGGAGCGGTTTGCATCTGGAAATGGCACGCGACAGTGATGGCAAGCCGGTGGATATGCTCCAGATCGAGGGCAACATCACCGATAAAAGAGCAGAGCGTATTGAAGATCTGCTCTGGACTCTGTTGCCCGAAGCTGGCCATTTGCGCGATCAGGTGGGCCGGTATGATGCGGCCGCTGGTGAGAGTGTCTCTCATCCGCTGGCGCTGACGCAGCTCATTGTGGCATTCCACATGGTCAAGGCGGCCATGGGAATCCATGCGATTTAAGTTATTAAAGCGATTTATCTGACCGACGAAAAAACAAACAGGAGGAATGAATGGGGGAAGCTTTGGCGAAGGACACCGCCGCAGACAATGTGGCGCAGCGCGACCTTTCCAATGCAATCCGTGCCTTGTCGATGGATGCGGTACAGCAGGCCAATTCTGGTCATCCTGGCATGCCCATGGGCATGGCCGATGTGGCCAGTGTCCTGTTCACGAAATTTCTGAAATTTGATGCCTCCGCTCCGGACTGGCCGGACCGTGACCGGTTCGTGCTCTCTGCGGGCCACGGCTCGATGCTGCTCTATTCACTGCTCTACCTGACCGGCTATCCGGGTATGGATATCGAGCAGATCAAGAATTTCCGCCAGCTTGGCTCCAAAACTGCCGGCCATCCTGAATATGGCCATGCTGCGGGTATTGAAACCACCACGGGGCCGCTTGGCCAGGGGCTCGGCAATGCAGTGGGCATGGCCATGGCCGAACGGTTGCTAAACGCCAGACATGGCGATGATATAGTTGATCACTTCACTTATGTCATTGCCGGGGACGGCTGCCTGATGGAGGGCATCAGCCAGGAGGCCATATCGCTGGCCGGGCATCTGCAACTTTCCAAACTGATCGTGCTGTTCGACGACAACGCAATCTCGATTGACGGCGCGACTGATCTGACCGTTTCCGACGATCAGTTGCAACGGTTTGAAGCTTCCGGCTGGGAAACATGTTCGGTCGATGGCCATGACGCGGATGCGGTGGCGGTGGCTATAGAGGCCGCACAGGGCTCAGGCAAGCCATCGCTCATCGCTTGTAAAACGATCATCGGTTATGGCGCGCCCAACAAGGAGGGTACCGCCTCAACCCACGGCGCGCCGCTCGGTGATGATGAAATTGCAGCCACGCGCGAAAAGATCGGTTGGCCGCATGGTCCCTTTGAGATTCCCGGGGAAATTCTGAGCAGCTGGCGTGCGGCAGGCAATCGCGGCGCACCCCAACGCGAGGCTTGGGAAACGCGCGCGGAGAGCCTGGGTGCGCAGGAAATGGCCCGGCTTTCGGACCCAGTTGATTCTGATGTTGTGAAAGCAATCCGGGAAGCGATTGCAGCGGTGAAAGCAGACTTCTCATCCCAGGCACCGAAGCTTGCGACGCGTGTATCCTCACAACAGATACTGGAAAGGCTGGTGCCTGTAGTGCCGGGGATCACTGGCGGGTCGGCTGATCTCACCGGATCTGTCGGGACGCTGACAAGCCACCATAGCGACATGAAACCGAACGACTATTCCGGTTCCTATATTCGCTATGGCGTGCGGGAGCATGGCATGGCGGCGGCCATGAACGGCATGGCGCTGCATGGCGGAATAGTGCCCTATGGCGCGACCTTCCTCGTCTTCACTGACTATTGCCGCCCCTCAATCCGCCTGTCGGCGTTGATGGAGCAGCGGGTGATTTACGTCATGACCCACGATTCTATTGGGCTTGGCGAAGACGGCCCGACGCATCAGCCGGTCGAACACCTAGCCAGTCTGAGGGCCATGCCCAATCTCAACGTCTTCCGTCCTGCTGATGCGGTGGAGTGCGCCGAATGCTGGGACATCGCCCTGACGTCCCCGGGTACGCCTTCAATCCTTGTGCTGACACGACAGGGACTTCCGACGATGCGAACAGACCATGAGACAGACAATCTCTGCGCCAGGGGTGCCTACGTGATACGCGAGGCCGATGGGGAACGCGACGTAACATTGCTCGCCACCGGCTCGGAACTCGAACTCGCGAGCAATGCGGCAGAGACACTTGGCAAGGAAGGCATCAAGGCCGCCATTGTATCCATGCCGTGCTGGGAATTGTTTGAATCCCAGGATGAGGGCTATCGTTCGCAGGTTCTGGGTAGCGCCCCCCGCGTCGGTGTTGAAGCTGCTTGCGGTTTCGGCTGGGACAAATGGACTGGCTCGGATGGCGCCTTCATCGGCATGTCGAGCTTTGGTGCATCGGCGCCAGCTGCTCAGCTCTATGAGCATTTCGGCATAACGGCGGAGGCGATTGCTGCTGCTGCAAAGCGTGTCTCCGGCAAGTAGCGTATCGGAGCGCAAGCTTATGGGCCAACACACGTTTCGCTCTATCGAGCAGGCCGAGGTTGAAGGCAAGCGTGTCCTCGTGCGCGTGGATTTGAATGTCCCCATGCGTGATGGCGTCATCACGGACACAAACCGTATTGACCGTGTGCTGCCGACCATCCGGTCACTTGCGGCAGCGGGAGCAAAAGTCATTATCCTCTCCCATTTCGGGCGGCCAAAGGGAAAGCGCATGCCCGAAATGTCGCTTCGTCCCGTGGCCGGGAAAATGGATGAGTTGCTGAAAAGTACGTCCGTGACATTTGTAGATGAATGTGTTGGGCCTGAGGTTGAAATGGCAGTCAATTCGCTTGAGAACGGGCAAGTGCTTTTTCTGGAAAATCTGCGGTTCCACCCCGAAGAAGAGGCCGACGATCCGGAGTTTGCCAAACGCCTTGCGCGTCTTGGCGATATTTACGTGAACGATGCCTTTTCTTCCTCCCACAGGGCGAACGCGTCGATACACGCAATTACATCGGAATTGCCGTCCTATGCGGGATTTCTCGTCGCCGCGGAAATTGCTGCGCTGTCAAAGGCGCTTGAGCTTCCCGAGCGTCCGGTGGCGGCAGTTGTCGGTGGCGCGAAAGTCTCCACCAAGATTTCCGTCCTCAATAATTTGGCAAAGAAATTCGATTTTCTAATAATTGGCGGAGGCATGGCCAATACCTTTCTCCATGCCCAGGGCATCGATGTGGGGAAATCGCTGTGCGAGGCGGACCTGGCCAATACTGCGTTGGAGATCACGAGAACTGCCAAGGAAGCGGGATGTGAAATACTACTTCCCGTCGACGCTGTGGTTGCGAAGGAATTCAGGGCAGGTGCACAAAGCGAGGTGTGCGCGCTCGACGCCGTGCCGGGCAATAGCATGATCCTCGATGTGGGTCCGGCAACTGTGAAGGCGCTCAACGCAAAGATCGCCACATGCAGAACTTTGCTGTGGAACGGACCGATGGGGGCGTTTGAAATCGAACCCTTCGGAGAAGGCACTTTTGCGCTGGCGCGTGAGGCAGCACGGCTCACAAAGGCGGGATCGCTCGTAACGGTTGCCGGCGGCGGTGATACGGTTGCCGCCCTCAACGCCGCGGGTGTTGGAAAGGACTTCACCTATGTCTCAACGGCAGGAGGCGCTTTTCTTGAATGGCTGGAGGGCAAGGATTTGCCGGGGGTCGTGGCATTGCGTGTCACGTGAGACGCTTGGTTCACATGGAGAATTCCTGAACCAATTGGACCTGTTTGCGTAGACAGTTTTGCTCTTAGAGTGTGGAGTCAATCAGGCACACCTCGAAGAGGACCCATCAATGCTACAGCTCAGGCCGAACTGCGAATATTGCGATAAGGACCTGCCCCCCGGTGCAGCGGATGCCTGCATCTGCAGCTACGAGTGCACCTTCTGCGCCGATTGCGTGGAGAAGATTCTTTTTAATGTCTGCCCGAACTGCGGCGGCGGATTTGTCCCCCGGCCCATCCGGCCCGTGACGGAGTGTCGCGAGGGCGTTTGTCTTGGCAAACATCGGGCTTCAGACAAACCTGTTCATCTGAAATACGAGCGTGCGGATGTTGCTGAATTTGTGGAGCTTGTACGCAATATCGCTCCTGGAGATCGCTGAGTGACTTAGACCGGCGTCAACAATGACTTGCCAGCAAAATGCGCAGCCAGGTTATCCACCACGAGCTGCGACATGGCACCGCGTGTTTCAACCGTGGCGCTTGCGCAATGAGGTTGCAGAACAACATTGTCGAGGGTGAAAAAGCTCTCATCGATTTTCGGCTCGTTGAAGAACACGTCAAGGGCGGCGCCCGCGATTTTTTGTTGCTGCAGGAACTCGAGCAGGACCGGTTCATCGACAACCGATCCGCGCGAGATATTGACCAGATACCCGTCCGGCCCAAGGGCTTCCAGAACCTCCCGTGAGACAAGGTTGCGTGTTTTATCACCGCCTGGACAAGCGAGCATCAGCACGTCGCAATCCCTGGCAAGCGCGACCGGGTCGTCATAATAGGGGGCAGAGACATCCATCTGCTTGCGGCGGCCGTGGTAGGAAACCGTCATCTCGAAAGCTTCCGCGCGCACCGCTATGGCCTTGCCGATGCGCCCATACCCAATAATGCCCATTTTCTTGGCCGTTACCGTCGTTGTTAGCTCCATCTGACCTTCATCCCGCCACCGGCCCTCGCGCACATAGCGTTCGCCACGCGAAAGGCCGCGCAATGTGTCGAAGGTGAGTGCCATGGCAAGGTCAGCCACGTCACTGGTCAGTACGTCCGGCGTATTGGTGACAGAGACGTTTTGCGCCTGGCAACTTTCAACGTCGATGGCGTCATACCCCACACTGCCCACTCCGACGATCTCCAGATTGGGCATTTTCTCCAGCATCTCCCTGGTGAAGTCCCTGAAACCCATCGTGACCACGGCGCGGATTTGTGATCCCACGTCATCAAGCATGGCGTCACGGTCATCCGCCTCGTCATAGCGGTGCAGCGTGTAGGTTTCTTCAAGAATTTTCATCTGCGCGGGCCGGGTGGGCACGACTACAAGGACATCGGGTTTCGTTGCCATTTTCTAGAATTCCATATTTTGTCTGTATGAATGCAGGGCTGTAATCGGGTTCGCCATAAAGCACAGACCGGACATGTAAGTATATTGTTTCTGTTGCAGTATAAAAAATATTTCTGGGGATGGATCCCGCGTCCTAACCATTTATCCTCAAGGCTGCTTGTAACCGGCCTCGCAGCGCAGTAGGAGAGAGGCGATTTGTCACGGAGGACATCCATGTCCGGAAATATCCTGATCGCGCCATCTATTCTTTCAGCCGATTTCGCCAGGCTTGGCGAGGAAGTGCGCGCCATCGACGGTGCCGGATGCGACTGGGTGCATGTGGATGTGATGGATGGTCATTTTGTTCCGAACATCACTTTTGGACCCTGTGTGGTGGAGGCCATTCGCCCGCACACCAAAAAGGTGATTGATGTGCACCTGATGATTGACCCGGCAGCCCCCTATCTCGAAGCCTTCGCCAATGCAGGATCGGACATCATCACGGTGCATGCGGAAGCAGACAAACATCTCGACCGCTCATTACAGGTGATCAGGGGTCTGGGTAAAAAGTGCGGTGTATCCCTTAATCCCGCGACGAATGAGAGCGTCATCGAACATGTGCTCGACAAGCTTGACCTCATTCTGGTCATGACGGTCAATCCTGGGTTTGGCGGGCAGAAATTTATTGAAGCACAGTGTGAAAAAATTGCGCGGCTAAAAGCCATGATCGGTGACCGTCCTATCGACCTGGAGGTCGATGGTGGCGTAAACAGGGAAACAGCAACGCTCGTGGCCAAGGCGGGCGCCAACGTGCTTGTTGCTGGGTCGGCTGTTTTTGGCGAGGGCGACTACGGCGCCAATATTTCGGCCATACGCGACAAGGCGATGGCGGCCCGATAGCAAATTCCATGTGCATCCTATGACCTGGCCAAAGGCCATTCTTTTCGATCTGGACGGCACGCTCGCCGATAGTGCGCCGGATATTGCCGTTGCGCTCAATCTTCTCCTGCGCGAGCAGAGCCTGGAAGAGTTCTCTCTGGAAGCCGTGACCAGCATGGTAGGCGGCGGCGTGCCGCTTCTGATCGAGCGGGCGCTCACAGCACTAGGGCAAAAACCCGGGGCAGACCGTACAGGCTCGCTCGCAAAACGTTTTCTTGAAATCTACACGCCCAGCGCGGCCCAGAAGACAGAGCTGTTTCCCGGTGTCAGGGAGGTGCTTGAGAATTATCACGGTGAGGGTGTGCAGATGGGTGTGTGCACCAACAAGCCCGAGGGGGTTTCAAACATGATCCTTGAGGCACTGGATGTGGCGCATCTGTTCGGCGTTGTTATTGGCGGAGACACATTGCCGGTAAAAAAACCGGATCCCGCTCCGCTACTGGCAGCAATTGAATCACTGGAATGCGATTTAACTCATGGCCTGATGGTGGGAGACAGTGGTGTTGATGCACTTGCTGCAAGGGCTGCAGGCCTCCCCGTCATCCTTGTGACATTCGGTTACACCCAGACACCTGTGCAAGAGTTGGACAATGACGGCCTTGTCGACTCTTTCTCTGCACTGCCCGGCGTGATCAAGTCTTTGAGAAATACGCGGATGCGGTCTTGATCTCGCCTTCTCTTTCCTGTTTTTAGGGTTCGGACACTTTCAGGCGGGGGAGCGATGAAAACGGTTATCCGGACAATTTGTGCATGCGCGGCTGCCAGTGCTCTGTTGCTGGGAGCGAGCTCTGACGGATTTGCCGAGCATGAGAAGAAGAAGAAAGTGCGCAAGGTCCGCACATCTTCTGCGTGTAGTGCCGGGGCGAGTTCCTCGCTTGCGCGATACAAGATTGAAAAAGGTGAGGTGCTCCCTGCTTCAATTCCAAAGGCCCTTACAAAAAAGCCTGGTAATGCGGAACGCGGACTGGAGACGGCGGTCAATCCCGGCAAGGGCAATTGCCTGGCATGCCATCACATCGCCAAGGTGCTGGCTAAGGCCGACAAGAGTGATGAGAAAAGTTTAAAGCTCTATGGCAATCATGGCGAGGTCGGCGCGCCGCTTAACGGCGTTGGCGCGCGCTACTCGAAAGCGGAATTGCGGATGATTGTGGTAGATCCGAAAAAGGCCTTTCCAGATGTGACTACGGTCATGCCGGCCTATCACGCCCGGACTGCGAGCAAGGATGTGAAGCGGGCATGTCGCGGACGAGTGATGCTCTCGGCGCAAAGCGTGGAAGACATTGTGTCATTCCTGGAGGAGTTGAAATGAGGCGGCACCTTTCAGGAATTCTACTGATAGCAACTCTCTGGCCCGTGCAGGCCATGGCGGCTGGCGATGGAAAAACAGAAGCGGTAAAGCCCGCTTCAGGTAACCATCCCCTGAAAGAGCTTTGGTCCGGCACGCACTATTCTACACCTGAGGTTCGCAAATTGCAGTATAGCGATAGCGACAACCCGGCCATGAAACTCTTTGGCAAGGGCGAAGCGCTTTGGAAAAAGACCGAAGGGAAAGCTAAGAAATCCTGTTCGTCCTGTCATGGCGACGCGGCGAAATCAATGAAGGGGACAGCGACCCGGTTCCCGGCCTTTTTCAAGCTGACTAGCAGGCCCGTGAACATCGAGACCCGGATCAATCTGTGCCGGACAAAATTTATGCAGGCGCGGCCCCTGTCGCCCGAGTCCGAACCCTTGCTGGCACTCTCCATCTATGTGAAACGCCAATCAAAGGGCATGGCCATGAGTGTGACTGGCGATGGCCCGCTCAAATCTTTCCTACAAAAGGGCAAGGACTATTTCACCACCCGGCGCGGTCAACTCGATATGTCCTGCTCCGGGTGCCACGATAAATATGCTGGCCATCTCTACCGCGCAGTAAAAATGAGCCAGGGTCACGCCAATGGCTTTCCGGCCTATTCTCAGAGTAAGAAAAAAACCGGATCGCTGTTGCCTCAAGTCAACCAGTGTCTGGTGCGGGTGCGGGCGACACCCCTCAAGGCCGGCTCTGAAAAATTGACCAATCTGGAACTTTACCTGGCCTGGCGGGCAAGCGGGCTTGAAGTCGAAACACCCGCAGTCCGTGAATAGGATCAAAAGCCGCATATGCCGCTGGCGCAATTGTGATTGCATCGTTTATTGATTGGCAGGCTCTGAGGGATCACTCTGCGGGTCATTAAAACCAGAGAGTCCGAACAGATCATGGACATTACCTATATCGGTGCGCTGCTTGCAGGGCTGATAAGCTTTTTATCGCCTTGCGTGCTTCCTCTCGTGCCGCCTTACCTTTGTTTTCTGGGCGGCACGACATTTGAGCAATTAAGCGGAGAAGGCGACGCGGCGCAGGGTGTCAATCTGCGGGTGGTATTTGCCTCGGTCGCATTCGTGCTGGGGTTTACGACCGTGTTCGTGGCGCTCGGGGCAACGGCAACCTTTATCGGTCAACTGGTGGCGGAGAATCTTGACCTTCTGGCCAAGGTTGGCGGGGTCGCCATCATTATCGTCGGTTTGCATTTTCTGGGTATTATCAAAATTCCGATCCTCTATCGCGAAGTCCGCAGCCAATCCACCGTGGCGCCGGCCGGGATGGTCGGAGCTTATCTGGTTGGCATAGCCTTCGCTTTTGGCTGGACACCGTGCATCGGTCCGGTGCTGGCGGCAATCCTGGCCGTGGCAGCGGCGGAAGAGAGCGTCGCGGAAGGCATTCGCCTGCTCTTTATTTATTCTCTCGGACTGGGAATCCCGTTCGTCATGGCGGCGTTTGCATTTCGCCCTTTCATGGGATTCCTGCAGCGCTTTCGCAGGCATCTCGGCAAGGTCGAAAAAGTCATGGGTGGAATGCTGGTGGTCACCGGGGTCATGTTCCTGACCGGCACCATGACGGTCATCGCCCTGTGGATGCTTGAAGCCTTTCCCTCGCTTGCGTTGATTGGCTGATCACTAGTGCTTGCGGCGCACCCGCGACGCGGCGGATACTGTCTGCACCATGATTCCAATCACACTCACAATCGCTGGCTCTGACAGTTCGGGCGGCGCCGGCATCCAGGCAGATCTGAAAACCTTCTCCGCGCTGGGTGTCTATGGCGCCAGCGTCATCACGGCGTTGACGGCGCAGAATACACGCGGTGTCAGCGCTATCCACCCGGTGCCAGCAGACTTCATTGCCGCGCAACTGGACACGGTGTTCGATGACCTTGATATCAAAGCCGTCAAGATCGGCATGGTGGGAAGTGCCGAAGCAGTTTCCGCCGTTTCCAGAATGTTACGCACACTTGAAGGCATTCCGATTGTGCTCGATCCGGTCATGGTGGCCACCAGCGGAGATCCGCTACTGGACTCTGACGCCGAACAGGCGTTGCGGGATGAGCTCATCCCTCTGGCTGACCTGATTACGCCCAATCTCGAGGAGGCCGCCCGGCTGCTGGGAGAAAAAGCCAGGGCCACGGGAGAGGGGGAGATGCGTGAACATGCTGAGCGGCTGTTGGGCCTCGGCCCCCGCGCTGTGCTCGTCAAGGGCGGCCATGGCGAGAGTGAGGAGGCTGTCGATATATTATGGGATGGGGCGTCCGCAACACGCCTGGCCGTTCCGCGCATAAAGACGCGTAACACCCATGGGACAGGATGCACCCTGTCCTCGGCCATCGCTGCTGAACTCGCGAAGGGTGTAGCGCTTGGAGAGGCTTGCTCACGTGCCAAACGCTATCTGACCGGGGCTCTTAAGGCGGCTGATAGTCTCGAGGTGGGGCAGGGGAATGGACCCGTGCATCACTTCTTTGAACTCTGGAAGAAATAGAATCCCTCAAGCAAAGACCACCTTCTGCCGTTGCTCACCTAACCCGTCCACCCCAAGGGTGATGATGTCACCATGTTTGAGCCATTGCTGAGGGTCCATACCCATGGCGACGCCCGGCGGCGTGCCGGTGGTGACAATATCTCCGGGATAGAGCGTCATGAATTTGCTGACATAGCTGAGAAGTTCCGACACCGGGAAGATCATAGTCTCCGAGCTGCCCGTCTGCCGGCGCTCCCCGTTGACATCCAGCCAGATGCCAAGCGTTTGCGGGTCGGGAACATCATCACGTGTGACGAGCCAAGGGCCAACCGGGCCCCATGTGTCATGGCTTTTCCCCTTCAGCCAGTCACCTGTGCTTTCAAACTGGTAAGCTCGCTCTGAAGCATCATTGCACACCGCGTATCCGGCGATATGCGATAACGCATCCGTTTCGCTTACGTGACTTGCCTTTGTGCCGACAATGAAGGCCAATTCCGCCTCCCAATCAGCTTTAAACGCACCTGGCGGAAACACGATATCGTCATTGGGTCCCGACAGCGATGAGACAGCCTTGGTGAACAGGATCGGCTCATCGGGGATCGGCAATCCCGCCTCTCTGGCGTGATCGGAAAAATTGAGGCCGATGCCGATGAACTTCTGTACACCAGAGACAGGAGGCCCAAGCCGGGGATTCCCCTCAACCACGGGAAGCGACGTCGCATCGAGTGCGGCAAGCTTCGCCAGCCCAGAATCGCTCAGCGCATCACCGGCGATATCGTCGATGATATCGGACAAGTCCCTGATCTCGCCGCCGGGTCCGACAAGCCCCGGTTTCTCTGAGCCGACAGCTCCAAAACGCAACAGTTTCATGCAGGTTCCCTTTTCATGAGTTTTTTTGCATGATGCGCGCCTGACAAATAAGCCGCAACCGTATCATTTCGATTCGGCCGGTATAACACTCTTCACAATGCGGGCATCTGTTGCCGCGTCAGCAAATGAAACGCTCATGAAATCATTAGGCTTCGGACTTGAACGAATGGGTCTCCCGGCTGTTCGGTGGCCGATCACCACTCTGCTTCTGCTGCTTGTGTTTTCTGCCATTTGCGCGCTGGGGCTGCCGCGCCTGAAAACCGATCATTCCCTGTCTGAGTTGTTTTCGTCCGACACCGTCGAGTTCGATCAATACAAGACCATGAGCGAGCGTTTCCCGACGAGCGAGTTCGACGTGCTCGTGGTCATCGAGTCGGAAAATCTCATGCAACCGGATACGCTGGAGCATATCCGTTCGCTGCATCTGGATTTGCAGCTTGCTGATGCTGTTGAAGGAATCATCTCGATTTTCTCCATGCGTCAGCCGCCAGATGAAAAAGGCTATCCGGCACCACTCCTGCCGACCAAGCTTCCAACGGGTGAGGAATTTGAAGCGCTCGCCAAGCGGGTGGTGGACCATCCCCTGATCGGCGGGAAATTGCTGTCGCGGCCCGACGGCAAGAGCCAACTCACGCTCATCATTCTCTCGCTGAAGCAGGAAGTGGTGTGGAAGAAGGGACTGTCTAAATCAATCGGGGAGATCGAGGAGATTTCCAGGAGTGTGCTGGAGCCGGTTGGGCTCAGGGTTCAATTGGCTGGTGCGCCGGTGATGCAACTGGAAATCCGCGAGGCCATCAGCAAGGATAGGCTCACCTATAACGGCACCGGATTTTTGGTTGGCATGCTGATCTGCTATGCCTTTTTCCGGCGGGTCAAGCTGGTGCTTATCACATCGCTCTGTCCTGCCTTCGCTGTTCTCTGGGCCATGGGCCTGCTCGGCTGGGCTGACTTGCGGCTTAACACCTTCATCAATGTCATCCCGCCGCTGGTGATGGTGATCTCCTTCACGGACGCCATGCATATGGTCTTTTCAATCCGCCGCCGGCTTGCGTTGGGGGATGACCGTTTTGCCGCCATCCGGCATGCAATTCTCACTGTGGGCCCGGCCTGTGTGCTGACGTCCATCACCACCTCGATTGCCTTCATGTCCTTGACGCTAACCGATTCTGGCATGATCCGGACATTCGGGATAGCCGCGGCACTTGCGACCCTGCTTGCCTTCGTCACGGTGATCGTGCTGCTGCCAATCCTGGTGGTGCTGCTGTTTCACAATGAAAAAGACTTCATGGAAACGGAACATGCCCGCCACAAGGCGATCCGCACTCTGGAAAATTTATGCACGAATTTCGCCCATTGGATCAGAACGCATTACCGCCTGATTGCGATTTGCGGGTTGTCACTGCTGGCGGTCTTCTCTGCGCTGCATTTCCAGCTTGAACCTCGCTACCGGCTGAGCGACCAGGTGCCGGATAACAAGCAATCGATTGCCACATCCAAACGTCTTGATCTGAAACTCACCGGCGCACACCCGGTTCATATCATGATGGAATGGCCCAAATCTAAGGCCGTCACCGACCCGGATGTCATTGAGGCGCTGGCAGCGGCTCATACGCTGATCGAGAAGCAGTCCGGTGTCGGTAATGTGTGGTCGGTCGAGACCTTGCGCCGTTGGCTGATAACTGCAGGCGAGACACAACCCGGCGCGCTCGCCGATTATCTCAAGCGGTTGCCGGAACATCTGGTCCGAAGATTTGTCGCAAAGGACGCGCCCTCGGCGCTGGTGACCGGGCGTTTGCCAAATCTGGATGCGGAAGACACGGTGCCGGTATTGCGAAAACTAGATGCAAGCCTGGACCCATTGCGCACCAAATACCCCGAAGTCACTTTTACCGTTACCGGCCTGTCCGCGGTTTCGGCGCTGCGCAGTTCCGATATGATCCGTCAGCTGAACCGGGGGCTTATATACGCTATCATTGTGGTGATCGCGATGATTGGTATTGCCTTCCGTTCGTTCAAGATCATGTTGCTGTCGATCCTGCCAAATCTCTTTCCCATCGTGGCGGCGGGCTCTTTGCTGCTGATAACAGGGGGCGGGCTTGAATATGCCAGTGTTATCGCCCTGACCGTGGCATTCGGGATCGCAGTTGATGATACCATCCATTTCCTCAGCCGGCTGCGACATGAGACCAACCGGACCAAGACACTTCAGGAGGGCGTGACCGAAACGATTTCCAGAATCGGCCCCGTGCTGGTTTTGACCACGTTGGTGCTGATTGCCGGCCTCTCGGCAACGGCTATATCCGATTTGCCGTCCATGCGGCTGTTCGGGACACTATTCATGACAACACTCGGTGCGGCCCTGGTTGGCGATTTGTTGTTTCTGCCCGCGGTTATCCTGGCGGCTCGCAAATTAGGACTTGTCAAAACGGCTGATTGAGCCGTTCCATAAAGACCATGGTCAAACTCGCCCAAAATCTCTCACGCCTTGGTGATGAAAACGCCTTTGCCGTGCTTGCCCGTGCCGCAGAGCTGGTCGCAGAGGGACGCGATATCATCAATCTGGGGATCGGCCAGCCTGATTTCCCGACCCCGCCCCATATAGTCGAGGCGGCGATCAAGGCACTCAGGGACGGTCATCATGGCTATACGCCAGCAACAGGTATTCCGCCCCTGAGAGAAGCCGTGGCTGCGGATATACATCGCCGGCTGGGTGTGGAGGTTGACCCCGGTCACATAGTGGTGATGCCGGGCGGCAAGCCGACCATGTTCTTCTCTATCCTGATGTTCGCGGAAAAAGGCGCGGAGATCATTTGTCCTGATCCGGGGTTTCCGATTTACCGCTCCGTTATTGACTATTCCGATGCCACCGCTGTGCCGCTGCCAATCCGGGAGGAAAACGCGTTCGGGTTTTCCGCAGACGATTTGCTGGGACTGATTACACCAGCGACACGGCTTATCATTCTCAACAGCCCGGCAAATCCGACAGGCGGTGTGACACCGGCGCAAGAAATAGACAAGCTGGTGAAGGGGCTCGAAGCATGGCCCGATGTCGCTATCCTGTCAGACGAGATTTACGGACAGATGACCTATGACGGTCAGGAGCACAAGAGCCTGCTCACCTTTGAGCATTTACGCGACCGGGTCATTCTGCTCGATGGCTGGAGCAAGACCTATGCGATGACCGGCTGGCGGCTTGGTTATGGTGTCTGGCCCGAGGCGTGGCTCGACCATGTGCGCCGTCTCGCGGTGAATTGCCATTCCTGCGTCAATGCATCGGCGCAATTTGCTGGCATTGCCGCGCTGGAAGGCCCGCAGGACTGTGTGGGTGAAATGGTCTCGGCCTTCGATGAGCGCCGCGCCTTTGTCGCGGAGCGTCTTAACAAGGTGGGGGGTATCCGCTGCGCGGTGCCCAAGGGCGCTTTCTACGCCTTCCCGAACATCACCGGAACCGGATGGGATGAACGCTCGCTGGCCTCGGCCCTACTCGAGGAGGCGGGGGTCGCCGTCATAGCCGGAACGGACTTTGGCAACTACGGTGCGGGCTTTCTGCGCCTGTCCTGCGCCAACTCCCTGGACAATATCGCTGCAGCCATCGATCGGATGGAATCGTTTCTGGCCGAAAACGAACCCCGCCATAATGGCTAGCATGCCGCACGGGACCTCCGTAACTTCAATAAATAGTTGCTGAACTGCCACAGCTGTTGGGAAAACGACACGCTTTGGACGCGCGCTTTTGATGCCAATTTTCCTCTGTTTTGGTGCCTGAACTCACTTGATAGTGGAAGGCTTGCTTTCGTTTATTGATTATAAGTTATTGAATTAATGAAGGAAATATACTTTGAATAGTGCCTTCCCGGTGGCGGGATGGGAGCTACATCAGGCCAATTTCAAGTCGGTGGGATGTCCCGGTGTGATCCGCCCGGTTGCGTTTCCAGTGTTGAATTGGCGCGTCACCTCTGGAATAAAGATGCCACGGTTTAACTGGCGCACAAGACATCCCGCCGCTCTTTACGGCGCAGCGTCACCGAAAGATTTTATTGGGGGGGCGAGCCAAACCCCGGCTTTATGAGACAGGGTCCAGGCTCGTTTTATGCAGGGAATCGGTCCGGTATCACCGGGCCGATTTCTTTTTGTGCGGTCCGGAATTTATCCCACCCGTGACGCGATTAAAACGCTCCGTCAAAATCTCCACCATCGATCAGAAGGTTTTGTCCCGTGATGTAGCTTGCATGGGTGCTGCACAGGAACGCGCAGGCATTACCGAATTCATCGGGGTGACCGAAGCGTCCGCTGGGAATATTTGCCATGCGCTGCTCGACAATTTTCTCGATCGGAACGCCTTGTGCGTTCGCAGCACCCTGAAGGCCTGAGCGCAGCCGGTCTGTGTCGAAAGCTCCGGGTAGAATATTGTTGATAGTCACGTTATCAGCGGCCACTTGCCGTGCCACTCCGGCCAGGAATGCGGTCAGCCCGGCGCGTGCCCCAGAAGAAAGGTCGAGGCCCGTGAGCGGGTGTTTCACTGAAGCCGAGGTGATATTAACGATGCGCCCGAACTTGCGTTTGACCATGGGGCCAATTACCGCCTGAACCAGTTCGATCGGCGTCACCATGTTCATGACAACGCCGTTCACCATCGCCTCGCGGTCAAGTTCGCTATAGTCCTTGCGCGGTGGCCCGCCATTATTATTGACCAGAATATCCGGCTGGGGTGCCGCCGCCAGCAGTGTTTGCTGGCCTTCAGATGTAGAGACATCCGCAGCGACGGGCGTGATGTCCACATCGGTGTCAGAAGCGATCTCTTTCACCGCCGCATCCAGCTTTGCCTCGTCTCGGCCATTGAGGACCACATTCACTCCGGCCTGTGCCAGAGCATGCGCGCAGGCTTTACCCAGGCCCCGGCTGGAGGCGCAGACGATTGCCGTGCGTCCGGCAATTCCTAAATCCATGGGGGTTTCTCCCTCGTTTTGAACTGTTCTTTGTGAGATACCTCTTGCCAGTCTACAACCAAACAAAAAAAAGACCCGGATGAAACCGGGTCTTCTAGCTTATCAAGCGCCTGTGTGGGGGGGAGCGCTTGGGGGGAACTCTTTGGTCCCCCTTGATTTGGGGTCGTCAAACATGATTTCAAGTGTATTGGTGAATTTTTTTTAAAAAAATAGAACGGATAGTCCATGGAACCGCAGAAACCTCCCACTTTTGATGATGTTGCCGCAGCTTCCGAGCGGCTTGCCGGCATGGCTGTCAGGACGCCCCTGATTGAATCGGACGCGTTGAATGCGAGGGTTGGCGGCCGAGTTCTAATCAAACCTGAAAATCTGCAACGGATGGGCGCGTTTAAATTTCGCGGTGCTTATAACGCAATCTCCAGGCTTTCCGCTGACCAGTGGCCGGGTGGTGTGGCGGCCTGTTCGTCGGGAAACCACGCTGGCGGAGTGGCGGAAGCCGCGCGATTGTGTGGATTGGCCGCGACCATCGTCATGCCGGAGGATGCACCGCATATCAAGCTTGCACGTACACGTGGGGCAGGTGCTGAAATCATCACCTACGATCGCCACAAGGATGATCGCGAACAGATTGCCGCTGATATTTCGAGCGAGCGCAGCGCCTGTTACATCTCGCCTTATGATCACCCGGACATAATAGCGGGCCAGGGGACATCTGGTCTTGAGCTGATGCGCCAGGCGGAAGAGCTTGGCGTGGTGCCCGATTGCCTGCTCGCACCATGCGGCGGGGGAGGGCTGATTGCCGGGCTGGCGCTTGCGGTAAAACATCTGAACCCGGACATCGAGGTTTATGCCGTTGAACCGGAAGACTTCGACGATCACGCCCGCTCGCTCTCATCAGGCGAGCGCGAGTGTAACGAGGTGCTTTCAGGTTCAATTTGCGATGCACTGCTGGCGCCCATGCCGGGGGAACTGACTTTTCAGGTCAACAGCCTGCTTTTGTCGGGCGCGTTGACGGTTAGCGACGATGAGGTGCGCGATGCCATTCGCTTTGCTTTCAACGATTTGAAGCTCGTGCTGGAACCGGGCGGCGCGGTGGCGCTCGCTGCGCTGTTGAGTGGCCGTCTTGAAGTGAGGGACCGGACTGTTGCACTCATGCTTACAGGGGGGAATATCGATGGTGATCAGTTCGCTGGGATTCTGGCGTCCTAAGACTGCTGGTCTAATTGAACAAGGCCTGGTTTTTGGTTTCATCAAGCTCGTCTATCTCAAGGTCTGGAGGGGCTGAAAAATCTGTTGCCTCGACCTCTGGTACCAGTGCTTGTGTTGCAGCCGGCGCGGTTTCAGCCGTTGTGGCCGGAGAGGTCTGGACTTGTGCCGTCTCTTCAACCGGAGCCTGGGGTGGGGCGGCAATGATCGGGTCAAACTGGTCCAGATCATCCTCGCTGGAAAGTTCACCTTCGATGAGTGTTGTATCCGCATCGGTTGAGTTGATCATCAGATCCACATCTGACTGATCCACTCCCTCTCCTTTGCGGGCGGGGCCGTTGAGCAGATGTGCATCGTTTCTCTCGTCTTCCGATGCCCGATCACGCACATCCACATCCCCAAGACCCCAGATATCGATCATGGCGAGGACGCGGTTTTCAAGGAAGCTCAGGGTGTTGACGACCTTGCTCGTGCGCTGGCCGGTCAGATCCTGGAACGAACAGGCAGTATAAATGTCTGTTGCACGTGCATCGAGACGGTCGCAAGCCTCATCTTCGGTACCTTTTTCCCGCAGAACCCAGGCGAGTTCCTGGATGTCTTCTGCCGCTTCAAGTATGTCGGATGTCGCTTTTTCCGTTGCCTCGACGATTGCATCGAGTTCCTCGGTCGCAGTGGTGAACTGGCAATCCTCCACGTCTGCCGAACGCATGGCGGCGATTTCTGAGCGAGTTTGCGATATGGCTTCCGCCATCTCGATCAAATCCTTGCGGAGATGAGCGTTTTCCGCAGGTTTTTGCGGCAACAGGAGTGATGTCTCAAGCTTGGTTATTGCATCAAGCAACATGCGCGTGTCGGCATTGCGGTTGCGCTGGGTATATTCTGTAAGAAACCAGCGGCCACGGGTGCTCTGTAGTAAAGCTTCTTCAATCGCATCATAGTCCACGGTGCGAATCGGGGAAGGTGCCTTGGAATTGCTCATAAAGTTGGTCCGGTGCGGTTGGTGCTTTTCACCACTGTAAAAACTGTATGCGATTCGGGGCCCTGTCGCCGATTATCGAGTGAAGATGTTAGGGAATCGTATAGGCGCGAAATGAGCCAAATTTCGCTTAAATCGAAGCCGGGGAAAGGGGTTTTCGGATTTGCCTCGCGGTTATCGCTGTTTTATGGCGCCATTTTTCTGCTGATCGGGTTCCATTTGCCCTATTTTCCGGTCTGGCTGAACTGGCGCGGGCTGTCCCCGGGTGAAATTGGCATCATCCTGTCCGCCCCTCTCGCAGTGCGGGTCTTCTTCACGCCGGTTATCTCCTTCTGTGCTGATCGTATCGGCAATCACCGCCTGATGCTGATTCTGCTCGCATGGGGGACATTGATCGGGCTGCTGAGTTTCACGCTAACGCAAGGCTTCTGGGCCATCTTGAGCATCGCCATCCTCTCGGCCCTCTTCTGGACCAGCATCATGCCGGTCACCGAAGCGGTCGCCATGGATGGCGTGCGCAGTGCGGGGCATGATTATGGCCGCATCAGGTTGTGGGGGTCTCTGACCTTCATTGCCGCCAGTTTCAGCGGGGGTATTGCGCTTCAGGCATATGGGGCACAATCGGTGCTGTGGTTGATGATAGCCTCCTCTGCATGTATCACAGTGGCGGCTCATCTGCTTCCTCGGCCAGTTGGTAAGGGCAGGCTCAAGGCAGCAACCTCCATACCTCCAATCCGGGTCAAAAATGCGGTATCGCTGATCCGCTCGCCCCTTTTTCTGCTGTTTTTATTCGCCACCGGCCTGGTTCAGAGCGCGCACGCGGTTTACTACGCTTTTGGAACGCTGCACTGGCAGTCATTGAACATTTCAGCTGGTGTGATTGGCTCATTGTGGGCTGTGGGGGTGATAGCAGAAATTCTGCTGTTCATATTTTCCAGCCGGGTGGTGAGGTCCTTTGGCACCGTAAACCTGATTTGCCTTGCGGCGCTTGCGGCAGTCATACGCTGGACGATCACGGCTTTTTCTCCGCCTTTGTGGATATTGTTTCCGGTTCAGGTGTTGCACGGGCTGACATTTGGCGCGGCGCATCTGGGTGCGGTTCATTTCATTTCCGACGCAATTCCTGAAAAAGCTTCGGGTACAGCGCAGGGCCTTTATGCGGCCTGTTCCTCCGGCATTGCCATGGGGAGCGCACTTCTGGTGTCCGGGCCGTTATATGCAGCACTCGGTGGCTATGCCTATCTGGTCATGGCGGTGTTGGCCTTGGTTTCGCTTGCCGGGTCCGCAGTGCTTGCCCGCAAGTGGCGCGGTGAGAAATTGATTACATTGGATTAGAGGCCCGCCTTCCATTTGATACGATTTTCGGGCAAAAACGGGTGACGTTGTCAAAGCGGTTCCATGATCGCGACACGATTGCAGGCGAGTTCGAATGCTGAAACGAGATCAAGGCGTTATGCTTCCGACGCAGGTGACTGCGCCGGGCTACAAGGTTGAGTTGCGCGGCACCGCCTTTTGTCTTGTCGCAACCGGATCGTGGACCGTGCGCGAGGCGACGGCACTTGATTCAGGATTGAAACGTCTGCGTGTGCCCATTCCCCCGACGCCTGATTTTACCGGACAGGTCGACATTTCCGGAATCGAGCAACTCGATACCGCTGGTGCGTGGTTGCTGCAGCGAACAGCGCGCATCTGGGAAGGCAAGGGGTTGCGCACCAATTTTGCCGGGGCCACGGAGAGCTTTGAAATTTTACTTGAGGAGGTGCGTCTGCGCGGCGAAGAGCAGCGCACCGAGATCGCCAAAAGTTCATTACTGTCCAGCCTGACCCAGGACTGGGCCAGGGCAATGACGTCCGTATCACGTGATGCCATTCTGATAACCGGGTTTCTTGGGCACCTGATGGCAACGCTCAGCCGCATGGTGGCACAGCCGTGGCGCTTCCGCGTGACATCCTTCATCCATCATCTGGACCATGCCGGCTTTCGCGCGGTGCCGATCATCGGACTAATATGCCTGCTTATTGGCGCGGTGGTCATGCAGCAGGGGGTAATCCAGTTGCGCGCGTTTGGTGCGGAAACTTTCGCAGTCAACATGGTAGCCATTCTGTCCCTGCGAGAAGTCGGTGTTCTTCTGACCGCCATCATGGTGGCGGGCCGCTCCGGATCCGCGTTCACGGCGGAAATCGGCTCGATGAAAATGCGCGAGGAAATTGATGCCATGCGAACCCTTGGCATTGATCCCATGGAAACGCTTGTGGCGCCTCGCATTCTGGCACTCATCGTAGTGCTGCCATTGCTGACGTTTCTTGGCGACATGATGTGCCTGGTCGGTGGCGGGCTGATGGCCAAGGTCATGCTTGGAATCGACACTCCCGCGTATCTGGATGCGTTGCACAGTGCCACCGACACGCGCCATTTCGTGGCCGGTCTGATCAAGGCTCCCTTTGCCGCGCTGATCATTGGCCTCGTCGGTTGTCTTGAAGGCCTGAAAGTTTCCGGTAGCGCTGAGTCCCTTGGCATTCATGTTACCAGTGCTGTGGTGAAGGCGATCTTCCTGGTGATTATCTTTGACGCCATGTTCGCCATGTTCCTGTCGGCAATAGGGGTTTGAGAATGGCAGGTACTCTCAAGGTTGCCGAACAGATCCCCGCTATTATTTCGGTCAAGGGTCTGGCCAAGAAATTTGGTAGTCAGCAGATATGGGATGATCTGAATCTCGATGTTTACCGAGGTGAAGTCATCGGCGTAGTTGGCGGTTCGGGTCAGGGCAAGTCGGTTCTTCTGCGCGTCATTACAGGTCTCGTGTCTCCGGACAAGGGCACAATCAGCGTATTCGGACGCAATGTGCGCGAACTTAACCGCGAGGAAAAAGTCGATATGGAGTCGCGCTGGGGTGTTCTGTTTCAGGATGGCGCGTTGTTTTCATCACTCACTGTTTTACAGAATATACAGGTGCCGATGCGAGAGCATCTAGATCTGACGCAATCCATCATGGATGATCTGGCCTATCTGAAGCTGGCGATGGTTGGACTTCCTGCCGATGCCGCCCATAAATTTCCCTCCGAGCTGTCCGGCGGGATGCGCAAGCGTGCCGGTCTCGCACGCGCCTTGTCACTCGATCCGGAAATTGTATTTCTCGATGAGCCGACAGCGGGGCTTGATCCAATTGGCGCGTCGGCGTTCGATCAACTCATTAGAAAATTGCAACAGACGCTGGACCTGACGGTTTATATGGTGACCCATGATCTCGACTCTATCTTTACCGTATGTGACAGGGTTGCTGTGCTTGCCGACAAGAAAATCGTTAGAACTGGAACACCGGAAGAATTACGTTCAAGGCCCCTGCATCCGTGGATCGAGGAATATTTCTGTGGTGAACGCGCCCGCGCGGCACTGGCCTGAGACTGGAGTTTGATAAGTTATGGAAACCAAAGCCAACCATCTGGTGATCGGAGCATTTGTGCTGGCGGTGCTTGTCGCCGGATTCGGGTTTGTTTACTGGATGCAGAGCCTGGGCTCTGGCGGGGGTGCCAAACGCTACGCCATCGTGTTCGAGGGTGGGGTCAGCGGCATTTCTTCAGCCAGCAAGGTTCTTTTCAACGGCATCCGCGTGGGCCAGGTACAAGGCCTCCAGCTCGATGAAAGTGATGCGCGGTTCGTACGGGTCATGGTCACCATTGCCGGGAATACTCCCGTGCGAACCAATTCACGCGCACGCATCGAGTCTCAGGGGCTGACAGGTGGTGCTGCAATTCAGCTTACGCCCGGCACGCCGGACACCCCGCTTCTGGTTGCCAAAACGGAAGATGAGATCCCGGTCATCAAAGCTGACAGGGCCAGCACGCAGTCGCTGTTCGATGCCGCGCCCGAGGTGATGGGCAACGCCAATGCCCTGCTGGTGCGTATGAACGATATGCTGGCGGACAATCAGTCTTCAATCCGCAAAACCATCACCAATGTCGAATCGTTCACGACCATGCTTGATACACGAAAGGACGATATTGACGGCGTAATCCGAGATGCCAAGGCTTTGAGCGAACAAATCAAGCGAGTGGCGGACAAAATTGAGAAATCTGTAGATAATTTTTCAAAATATATGACTGACGATGGCCAATCCTTCCTGGCCCAGGCGCAGGAAGCAGCCAAAAGTTTTAAGGCATTGGCGGAAAAACTGGACAAATCCCTTGGTGACAGCGCCGATGGCATGACCCGTTTTGCAAAGGATGGCCTTAAGGAATTTGAGTTATTTATGAGGGATGGTAGGCGTGCAGCGCGTACTTTAGAGCGTGTTTTGGAGCAGGTTGAGCGAAATCCCCAAAGTTTTTTGTTTGGAGGATCGACCGTTCCAGAATACACTCCTGGTCAGTAGGGGGCATCCGAATTAAGAAATTCGGGGCATTTTAGGATTTAAAAGGGGGACGCGTCGCGCAATGCGGTCACGTGGACTCATAACGGCAACGACAATTGCGCTTTCCAGCGTCATGCTGGGAGGTTGTCTCGGCTCCAATGCCGTGCCACCCGCGACCTATGATCTGGTTGCCCCAAAGATCATGACCCTGACCGCTCCACGCCCTGCCAAGTTTCAACTGGTTATCAATGAACCCGGTGCAGTTCGTTCACTCGAGACGGATCGCATCATGGTCAAGAGTGGTCCTCAGGTTGCCTACTATAAAGGGGCGGCCTGGTCTGACCGGCTGCCGCGGCTGATGCAGGCTCGCATGGTGGAAGCTTTTCAGAATGCCGGCCTTGTCAGCGCTGTCGGTTCGCGCAGCGATCGTCTCGATGCCGATTATGAACTCTCAACCCAGGTTCAAGCCTTCCAGGTCAATGTCGACCAGGGGCAGAGCCAGGCACATGCAAGCCTTTATGTGAAGATTATCGATGGTGATAATGGTCGCATGGTTGCATCGCGCGGCTTTGAAGCCAGCGTAGGCACGAGCTCAAAGGATGTGGATGAGATGGTTGTCTCGCTCAATCAGGCCTTTGATAAAGTGCTGCGTGAAGTCGTGCCTTGGGTTGCAAAGCGTAAGCTGTAGGCTTTTTTATTTTTTTTCAGACATTACGGGTGGGGTCCTGAACGCAATGGATTTGCGTGTGCGCAGCCATGCAATACCCTGATAATGGTTGTGAATTGAGATCTAGCGCAGCCGTCCGCTCGCGTGGGCCAGCATGAGGTAGACCCGGCCGGTTTCCGATGTCAGGTAGTTTTGTATGACCTGACTGTTTTGTCCCTTGCGTTCAGCGTCAGCCAGCAACCTCTCGAAATCACCGATATAGCGTTCCACTGTTGAGCGGAAGGCGGGGTCTCTCTGGTAGCGTCCGGTG
The DNA here is from genome assembly GCA_021775555.1 of Hyphomicrobiales bacterium. Taxonomy (GTDB): domain Bacteria; phylum Pseudomonadota; class Alphaproteobacteria; order Rhizobiales; family Methyloligellaceae; genus UBA2767. Next base: position 56,604 of record JAJFHP010000069.1, read on the forward strand.
ATCTCATCAAAGGTGGCCTGCCCCTGGCTGTTATAGAGCTGCCGCGAGAAGATGCCCCTCTCGCCGTCACGGAAGCGTTGCCAGACATTGCCCGCAGTGTGCTGGTCAATGGCGCTGGCAATATCATTCAAGCGTAAATCACCACCAGATCCCGCAGGTGTATTGTATGTGGGCGGCGGTGCTGCGGGTGGGGCGGATTGTCCACCATGATCGGGTCCCGAAGCGCGCGCAAGCAAATCGCCCACGGACCATCCATCATCCTGGGGAGTCGCCGGTGTGTTGCGCATGGTAACGCCGAGGCCCGTAGTAGACTGCTGTATCTGCTGTGGTGGCTGCTGTGGGCGTTGAGGCTGTGATCCAGCAGCGCTGCCAAGACGGTTAGCCAGATTTGCGGTAACTGAAGCCATGTCGCCGGTTGGCTGGGGGGCGCCAAGTGCTGGTGGTGCATTGTATGCTGCAGGGGGCTGGTTCTGCCCCGGATAGGGGTTTGCGGCAGGCAGAGGTGTATGAACGGTTGCAGGCGGCGGGGCGATATTGCCAGCATTGTTTCCCGTGGAGAGCTCGGAGAGCATCCCTAGCGCATTGAGCTGATCGGAAACTGCTTTGCGCACTGCTTCTTGGGAATGTCGCGTGGCTTCTGGCAGGTCCTGCATGCGCCGCTGCATTTCCTGGCGCGTTCCTTCGATCTCGTCGGCGGTGCTGTGTGCGGTCTGACGCAATTCACGGGTCGTCTCGCCAAAGCGCGAGGTCAGGGTGCCAAGCTGGTCGGCAACTTCACCGGTAATGGACTGGAATCCGCCGGTAAGCTCGGCAACGGCCTGCTCGGTATGCTGGCGAGCGTCAGATCTCAGCCGTTCGATTTCCGCAATAGTCATATTGCTATGCTGAGCTGTTTCCTGGGCCAGAGATGCTGTGACCTGCTTGGCGCGCTCCTCCACCTGCAGCAGCGAGCCTTCGATAATACCCGAGTAAGACCGCATCATCTTGTCCAGGGACTGAGCCTTGGTGCTTACCGTCTCAAGCAGGGTTGAAATCTCGGAATGACGTCGTTGAAGAATAGAATCGATCTGGGCATTGGAAGAATCCAGCGCCTGGGATGCCGACATTATGGCCTGGCCCTGGGTTTCAAAGCGCTGGGTCAGCCCGAATACCTGATCAAGCAGTTTGTGTGAAACGCCTTTGAGCGCGTCGGCCTGTGAAGAAAGATTACTGCTCGCCTGACTGGATTGCTTGGCCATGTGCTCAGTTGTCTTCTTCACGGTGTCAGTGCCCTCGGCAAAAACCTGACTCATGGTCATGGTGCTCTTGCTCAGGGTGCCCTCGATGGATTTGGCGTGGGTAGACAGGGTGCTCTCAATGGATTTGGCTTGCTGTTGTACCGTGGCATCCAGTGCTGAGATGCGCACTGCGAGTGTTTTCTTGAGTTCTTCGGTGTGCCCTCTCAAAGTGCCATCGAGATGTGCCGTGCGTTGCGCCAGGGCATTTTCCAGCGCGCTGAAATTCTGATTGGCGCCGGAAATGATGCTGCTGAGCCGTTTTTGTTCACCATCCAGCCTGTCCAGCAAACCAGGGATATCCTTCACCAGCTGGTTGCCAACGGTGGTGAGTGAATTCAGCAGCTGATTGGATTTAACATCAATGACATTCGAAACCTTGGTGGTCGCTTCCTGCAGCGAGGCGGAGACATTGCTACCCGCGGTATCCAGTTTCTTGGTGACTTGATCGCCTTGTGCAGCAAGCTGCTGTGTGATCTGCGTGCCGCGCGCTGCCAGCTTGTTATCGACTGCGGTGCCGGCGGCGCTGACAGCTTCAGTAATCTTGCCGCCCCTGGCGCTCAGGGTGTTTGCAATTGTAGCTGTGGCGCTGGCGAGTGTTTTGGTTGCTTGGTCGCCGACATCGGAGATGTCCTTGGTTACCTGTGCGCCTACACCGCGCAGGGTTTCGCTGACGCGTTCTGAGTTGTTTGCCAGCGCATCACGCTCACTTGCCAGTTCCTCGATCAGGCCCCGGATGCGCAATTCGTTCTCGGAGTATGAACGTTCCAGTGCCGCCACTTCATTATGGACCAGCGCTTCCAGCTCTCCGGCACGGCCGAGGGCGCGCGAAATGGCGTCATTCATGGCCGCAACCTGGCGGCGGATGGTCTGACCCAGCGAGGCAACTGATTGCGCGGCCATCTTGTCAGGTTCAGCAAGACGCACAGCCACCTCGGTCATTGCCGAGGCCATGAGGCGCAATTCCTGCGCGCGCCAGATCAGCAGCGCCAGGAACCAGAACAGGGCCATTGGGACGAATAGCGTGGCGCCCAGGGTCAACGCGGCCGGATCGCGAAGCATGTCGCCGCTGCTCGACAGGGCGGCCAGCCGATCATTGAACAGGAACAGAGCCGCGCCCAGGCACAGGAAGGCCCAGACAACAGAAGCGCCAAATGCAACATAGAATGCCGTGCGCGACGGGCGCTGCTGGAGCGCATAGATCAGCCCGCCAATAGAGGGGAGGTCGTCATTCGCCGCGATTGCATCGCGCGCTGGCGCAGCCATTCGCCGGTCAGAGGGTTTTTCTGATTTTGGCGCCGCAGGATTGCCGCCGGTCGACTGGCGGCCATGGGACGAACTGGTGGGCGATGTGCTGCCCGGAAGAGTTTCAGCCGCTTTCGCGGGCGCAAGGGAGCCGGCAAGCTTTTCCGAAAGCTTCTCCGCGCGTTGTTCCGTTTTTTCCGTATCCTTGCCGGTCTGAGAATCCGCCGCGGAACTCTCTCGCGACTCTTCTGGCTTCTTGCTGTCAGCCGGATTTTTTGATTGTTCCTGCGCCATACCCATACATTTCCGGGTCTTTATCCGTCATGAGCGCCACCCGTTCGGTGCCTCGCGCGCTTCGTACCGGCAAACCCTAATTCCCGCATCTTGCGCAGATGTTACTCATACGCATTCCCCCAAATACGGGCGCCCAGTGCTCCCGCAGAAGAAACCTGAACGCATTCATATTCGGAATTTGTTCACCATAACTAGTACGGATTTGAGGCCAAAGAAAGGACGATTTTAAAACATCCTTACCAGAGTTAAGATGAAGGGAATGTCTGTAATATGCTGATTTCATTCGTATAAATATACTGATTGTCATTTCAAAAATCGGAATTTTCAGCTTATTGGCGCATCTGATCCTCTCTGTGACAAAGCGCGCGCTTAACGGCTTCTTATTTGCCTGCCCGTAGCCTTGAAAGGTTGCCGGCGAAATGTCGCAGGAGAGAGGACTTTTTGTCCACATTCCGGCCTCACTTCTGGTGTCTTGAGGCGCCCCGGCGCAAAGGGTCAAAAGGGGATTTGGTCATCATGGCATTGGCAGTGGAAACCGCGGCAGGCGAGGGGCAGGGGCACAGTAGCGCCTCCAACTTTGACCGCCCGGTCGATCTGGTGCATCTGGCGCGCTATACGCTGGGCAACCGGTCGCTCGAACGTGAGGTTCTGGGGCTGTTTCATACCCAGTCCGAAATTTATCTTCAGCGCCTGAAAGAGGCGGATAAGGACAAGGATTGGGCGGACGCCGCGCACACCATCAAAGGGTCGGCGCGCGGAATCGGGGCATGGCAGATCGCAAAGAGCGCTGAAGCCGCCGAGTTGCTGAGCGGCAAGACGCGCAAGAGCGGCGCTCTCGAGGTGCTCAAGGAACTGGAACGTCTGATCGGCGAGGCCAACGGGTATATTGAATCATTGCTCGCGGAAGCCGGTTCCGGCGACGCCAAGGCTGAAGTGTAAATCCTGAGCCGATTGCTCTGGCAAATTCGTGGCAATTGCCCTATAGGAAGCTCGTTTCGCTGGCAAAGCGGGACACGGCTGACGGCGCGCCTATTGGGTCACCGCATCCAGGTCCAC
>JAJFHP010000070.1 GCA_021775555.1 Hyphomicrobiales bacterium
TTATTGTGGAACCACTATGTTGTTCCGCAATGGTTTGCGCCCTACGCCCGCGTGGCACATTGGGACCGCTTCGGTCACCCGGAAAAATTCCCGGCCCAATCGGTGGGTTTTCCCAATGTGTGGTGGTGGAACGACGAAGCAGCCAAGACGCTGGCGGGTGTGAAGTGAACGCTTCATCACCCTTAAGTAGGCTCATTCTCCGCACCTTGATGAGCACTCTTCTTGCCCTGCTCATCGGCTCGGCGAGCATGGATTATTCCCTGGCGGCTGAACGCCGGCACGGGTTATCCACGTTTGGCAAACTCAAATACCCGGCAGACTTTGAGCACTTCGATTATGTGAACCCCTTTGCTCCCAAGGGCGGAAGCCTGTCGATGATCGGCACGGCAGGTCAAATCACATTCAACTCCCTCAACGGATTTATTCTGAAAGGTGACGCGGCACAGGGGCTTGGCTACCTGTTCGACAGCCTGATGGCCCCGGCGCAGGATGAACCCGACTCCCTGTATGGCCTGGTGGCGCAATCGGTCGAACTGGCCGATGACCGCAAAACGGTCACCTTCTTCCTTCGCAAAGGGCCAAAATTCGCGGACGGATCACCGCTCACGGCAGATGATGTGGTCAACTCCTTCACGCTGCTGAAGGAGATGGGGCACCCGCGCATCGCACTGCAGCTGCGCGACGTAACAAAAGCCGAGGCGCTGGACCCGCTGACTGTGCGTTACAGTTTTAAAGGGGAGTTGATCAGAGATTTGCCCACGATCGTTGCCAGTCTGCCAATTTTATCCAAGTCCTGGTACGACACCCATGATTTCACGAAGACCACGCTGGAAGCGCCACTTGGTTCCGGTCCTTACAAGATTTCCAAGGTCAAGCAGGGCCGCACTCTCGTTTTTGAGCGGCGCAAGGATTACTGGGCGAGGGATTTGCCCGTGAACAAGGGCCGCTTCAATTTTGATACGCTACGTTACGAATATTTCCGTGATCGCACGGCGGAGTTCGAAGCGCTCAAGGCAGGAGAATATGACCTGCGCGAAGAGTTCACATCCAAGACATGGGCAACCGAATATGACATCAAGCAGGTGCGCGAGAAGCGGCTGCTGCGCCTGACGACGGCTGACGCACGGCCTTCCGGTGCGCAGGGTTTTTTCATCAATGTGAGGCGCAAGAAATTTTCCGATCCGCGCGTACGCAAGGCGCTCGACCATGCATTTGATTTCGAGTGGACCAACAAGAACCAGTTTTACGGGCTGTACAGGCGCACCAGCTCCTTCTTTGAAAATTCAGACATGAAAGCCTCCGGACCGCCAAGTGAAGCTGAACTCGCCCTGCTCGCGCCACATCGCGCGGCATTGCCAAAAGAAGTATTCGAGGCCCCCTATACATCTCCTGTCTCCAATGGCTCGGGGCAGGACCGCAAGTTGCTGCGCACAGCCTCAAAACTGCTCAAGCAAGCTGGCTGGATCGTCAAGGATGGCAAGCGGGTCAACGGCAAGGGTGAAAAATTCGAACTCGAATTCCTGATTTTCTCGCCCACATTCGAGCGGATCATTGCGCCATTTGTGAAAAACCTGAAGATCCTGGGTATTGACGCCCGCATCCGCATTGTCGACCCCTCGCAATATCAATCACGCCTGAAAGCATTTGATTTTGACATCATCACCCAGCGCTACGTGCTGCGCGTCACCCCGGGCGTTGAGATCCGTTCCTACTGGGGAACGAAGTCCGCCGACACGCCGGGCAGCTTCAACCTGTCCGGCATCAAGGACCCGGTGGTCGATGCCCTGATGGAAAAGGTTATTGCTTCGAAATCGCGTCCGGAACTCGTTACGGCGACGCGCGCCATAGACCGCGTGCTACGGGCGCGGCATTATTGGGTGCCGCACTGGTTCAAGGCGGCCCACAATTTGGCCTTCTGGAACAAGTTTTCTCAGCCAAAAATCAAACCACTATACGGGCGCGGCGTAATCGAGACCTGGTGGTACGAAGAGACGAAAGCTGCCAAACTGAAATCGACTCAATAACCTGAATAATTATCGGTAGCCCATGACCGCCTATATCCTGAGAAGGTTACTTCTGATTCTGCCCACCATGCTGGGTATCATGATCGTGAGTTTTTCCGTGGTGCAGTTTGCACCGGGCGGTCCGGTGGAGCGCGTCATTGCGCAATTAACCGGCACCGATGTGGCCGCGACGGCGCGCATCGGCGGAACCGGCGGCGGCGACTTCGGCACCTCCTCCCAGTCGCAAACCAACACCGGTACGGGAGATACCGCCACATCATCCAAGTATCGCGGCGCGCAGGGGTTGGATCCGGAATTCATCAAGTCACTCGAAAAACAGTTCGGTTTTGACAAGCCCGCCCATGAACGATTTGGTCTTATGTTATGGAACTATATTCGCTTTGATTTCGGTGAAAGTTATTTCCGGGACGTCAGCGTCATTGACCTGATAATCGAGAAAATGCCGGTCTCCATATCACTGGGCTTGTGGATGACACTCCTGTCCTATGGCATTTCAATTCCTTTAGGCATCCGTAAGGCGGTATCGGATGGGCAACGCTTCGATGTCTGGACCAGCGGCGTCATCGTCATCGGTTACGCCATCCCCGGATTCCTGTTTGCGGTCCTGCTTATTGTTCTGTTCGCGGGTGGCACCTTCCTCGACTGGTTCCCGTTGCGCGGGCTGACATCGGAGAATTTTGACCAGCTGCCCTGGTACCAGCAAGTTATTGATTATTTCTGGCACCTCACCTTGCCCCTCATCGCCATGGCGCTCTCCGCATTCGCTACCAGCACATTCCTCACCAAGAATTCCTTCCTCGACGAGATCAAGAAGCAATATGTGGTGACAGCGCGCGCCAAGGGTTTAACCGAGCGACAGGTGCTTTACGGCCACGTGTTCCGCAACGCCATGCTGATTATCATTGCCGGCTTCCCTGGCGCTTTCATCGGCGCCTTTTTTGCCGGTTCACTGCTGATCGAGACGATTTTCTCGCTTGACGGACTCGGGCTTCTCTCGTTCGAATCCATCGTCAACCGGGACTATCCGGTGGTGTTCGCCAACCTGTTCATTTTCTCGCTATTGGGTCTCGTGATCTCCCTCATTTCGGACCTCACCTATACATGGGTTGATCCGCGAATTGATTTCGAGACGCGGGAGGTCTGAACGTGGACACCAAGGTCCAGGACAAGATTGAGCGTTCCGGGAGTCCAGGCTCGGTTCCACCCATTGGCTCTGACGGCCCGTCCGCCAGGACGTTCTTCAGGCTCTCTCCTATCAATGCCCGGCGCTGGCGTAATTTCACGGCCAACAGACGCGGCTACTGGAGCTTGTGGGTTTTCCTGGTGCTGTTTTTCGTGTCCCTGTTCGCCGAGGTCATCGCCAACGACAAGCCCTATCTCATTGTCTATGACGGCGAGATTTATTCACCTGTACTCAAGGCCTATCCCGAAACCACCTTCGGTGGGGAGTTTGAGACCGAGGCCGACTATCGCGACCCCTTCGTCACGGACCTCATCAAGGAAAAAGACGGTACTGTTTTCTGGCCGCCCATCCATTATTCCTACAACACCATCAATTTGAACCTGCCG
>JAJFHP010000008.1 GCA_021775555.1 Hyphomicrobiales bacterium
GTCACAAGCGGGCTGGGTTTGCGCGTCTCGCCCTCGACCACCGTCGGCATACTCTCGCGCTACCGCTCGGGCGAAGCAGATTCATCAGCTTTAAGCGCCGAACTGGACAGTGACTTCTGGGGCGGCGGGGCGTTCCTCACTACCACGATTGGTGGCGGGCTGAATGTGGCGCTGGCTGGTCTCTATGAGACAGGCGACAATGACATTCGCATCGGCACCGCGACGGGCAGCTTTGACTCAGAGCATGTGACGCTGGAGGGGCGCATCGACAAACGCTTCGAGCGGGGCACCTTCTGGATCGAGCCGGGTGTCGGCATCCGCTATATCGATACCGACCAGGATAATTACACCGACAGCGCGGGCACGCTGGTCACCAACCAGGATTTGACCCTTGGCCGCCTGACCTATGGCCCAACAGTTGGCACGACGATTGTGCGCGGCAATGCCATGCTCAAGCCTTTCGCCAAGATCAACGGCCTGTGGGATTTTGAGAATGACGGGAATTTCGCCACCTCGACGGCAGGCACCTTCACATCGGCTGATTCAGCCATCAATCTCGGCGGCGGCATCGAGGTCGTCTACGCTTCCGGCTTGTCCCTGAAGCTTGCCGGAGACTGGTATGGCTATAACACCGACCTCGAGGTCTGGTCGCTCTCCGGAGGCATTGGCGCGCCCTTGTCGGCGCTCGGGCTGGGACAGGTCGGCCTCGTCAGTCTCGACCTTGCGTCCAACGCTGAGGACGCCAGCGCAACGGCGCGCCTCCGGATCCCGCTGGGTGGGGCGAAGTAGGGCGGCAGACCTCAGCCTCTGTCTTCCATCGCCGCGATATAGGCGCGCCAGTCGCCAAATTCTGAAATGTCTTTGTGGCGGCCCTCGGCCAGTTCGCGTGGGAAAAGGATCCCTTCGACCACGCGCCCGTCTTCCAGCGTGACCGGGCCGCAATAAAGCCCCGGTGGTTCACCCGCCTCGACGTGTGACCATATGGCGTTGCTCATCTCGTAATATTCTCCCACAACCGAGACACCACCCGCGTCAACCTCGAACATGCCGGGATGTCCATCATCAATAGAATAGAGCCGGTAGAGAGGAGCTGTGTGGAATTCGCCGAGAAACTCAGCGCCTTCAAGATTGCCGTGAAGGGACAGGCCGCGCATCAATGTGCCGTTCACAAACAGTCGCTTGCTCATAATATTGCCACCAGCCTTAAAACCGTGCCTGCATCTTCCGGATTTTCACTTGGCTCTGGGAGACCTTCAGCGCATCGCCCAGCGTCACAACTCCGCGTTCAGCAAGCGGGTCGAGCATGGCCAGAAAGATGTGAGCTGTTGTCATGGAGTCTCCCAGTGCAGTGTGACGCCCCGCAACACTAATACCAAGTCGCTCCGCAGTGGCATTGAGCGAATGGTCTGCCGTGTGGTCGTGCAGGAAAGCCGATAGCAACAGCACGTCAATTACGGGACTTGTGAAGGAGACACCCGAGGCCTTCTCCTTGAGTTCCAGGAATTTCATATCGAATGCGGCGTTGTGAGCGATCAGTACCGCGCGTCCGCAAAAGCGGTGGAACATGGGAAGTACGCCCTTGGCGTTCAGTTTCCCTTTCACATCCTTGTCGGTAATCCCGTGAAACTTGATAGAAGCCTTGGGTATTTTCTTGCCCGGATTTATGAGCTGATAGAAGGTCTCGCCACTCACCGTTCGTTTGTTCATGACGCGCACCGCACCAATCGAAATCAACTCATCTCCCCGGGAGGGTTCAAGACCCGTTGTCTCGGTATCGAAAACGACACAGCGTAATTCTTTGAGCGGGATGTCGGTGACCTCGCGATCGGGGACACGCTTGAACAGATCGAAATCATAAAATTCAGGCCTGGGGGGCAGGTCTTCATCCGACACTTCCACGATTTCGGTCCTAGGTGTGAAGGTCAGCACATAGCCTTCCGTTTCGATTTCATCGGAGCAGATCAGCGCAAGGTGTCCCTCAATGTCTGTGACTCCATCGAGACGTTTGCAATTGACCAGCTGACGTGTTCGTATTTTACGCGTCTGGTCGCCGCGTTGCTCGGAGGTCAGTTCGTCCAATGCCTTGAGTATGGGCTTTCGCTCAAACAGGGCGAACAGCCGGCGCCCCAGCCCCAAGGCCTCGGGCCTCTGCAAAATATGCATAGCCGCCTGATTGTAGAGCAGCACACGGTTGTCGAGATTGCAGACGATTACGCCTTCGCTCAAATCCAGCAAAATGGTTTCAAGCCGCCGTTTATAGGTTTCGGCACTTTCAACCGCGTCCTCGATGGCTTGAAGCCGTTTGGTTCTGGCATCAATGACATGCGCAATCAATTGCTGGACAGCTTCGGACAATCCGCCTGTAAGATGACCGTCCGGCACCTCGATGGGGCGCACTTTTTTTGCGTGGGCGAGAGTTTCAACCTCGCGGGTGATCACTTCAATGGGCCGTATCAGCCGCAGGTGCAGCGCCGCCCAGGCGCCAGAGAGCAGGAACAGAAACAGAATGACGCCCGCGCCGCCCAGCAATAGGGTTTGCTGTAATGGCTCTGTACCGTTTGCGTGGAGTACTGCCCAGCCAAATGCTGTTGCGAGGCCGATCGCAACCAGCCCGAGAAGTGCAAACAGGGCAGCGATGAAAACGGCAGGGCGCATAAAGCGTACTCCGGTTCATGTGCAGGCCATGGAAATCCACACACAGCACCTGCATTCAGCGAGGCTAGCGCGCAGGGGGCAAACTGTCACCGCGACGTTTTTGCCCTTGAACCATCATCAACACCTGGCGGGAAGATGTCCGAAGACTAGTGTAGAAGACGTGAAGCTTGTACCCATTCGGCGTCCTCGCCGCCCTCAAGGTCAGGTGTATTCAGACCTGTTGTATATCCCTCCACAGTGCGCTTCAGGATCGCTTCAATCTCATCGCTATCGTAATCCTCGATTGCCTGCTCCAGTGCCCGCAATTCGTCGCACAGCTTGGCCCATTTCAGATGTGGTTCTGAATTCTTCATGATCCGGGGATGTTTTGTACCGGTCGTGCTTTCCCCAATCAGCAGCTCCTCATACAGCTTCTCTCCCTGGCGCAAGCCGACATATTCGATAGAGATATCACCGTCGGGATGTTCGTCGTCCTGAATTTCCAGCCCGGAGAGATGGATCATGGTTCTTGCCAGATCGTCAATTTTCACCGGGCTTCCCATGTCGAGCACGAAAACCTCTCCTCCGCTGGCCATGGATCCGGCCTGCAAGACAAGCTGTGCTGCTTCGGGGATCGACATGAAATAGCGAATGATATTGGGATGGGTGACGGTGACAGGTCCACCCTCGCGAATTTGTTTGCGGAAGCGGCGCACCACCGAACCAGAGGAATCAAGCACATTACCGAACCGTACCATGGAGAAAACCGTGTCGGTTGCGTTCTCATTTGAAATGCCCTGAAGGACCATCTCCGCCAGCCGCTTGCTGGCCCCCATGATGTTGGTGGGCCGCACGGCCTTGTCTGTTGAGATCAGGATCATCCGTTCCACGCCGGCATCTATAGCGGCTTGTGACAGGATAAGCGTGCCAAAGGTGTTGTTCCGCAGGCCTGAGATGGGGTTCTGCTCCACGATGGGCACATGCTTGTAAGCGGCGGCGTGATAGATGGTTTCCACTCCGTGGGTGACAAGCGTATGAGACAGGTTTTCATCATCTAGAACCGAACCCAGCACCACGGCTATTTCTGTTTTAGGCGTGGATTTTCCTGCCGTCTTTGCCTCGCTTTTGAGAGTGCCCAGCAATGCTGTGACCTGCTCTTCAATTTCATATAGTGCCACTTCGGACATATCGAACAGGATCAGGCGTCTGGGAGAGAGCCGGACGATCTGCCGCGTCAGTTCGGAACCGATTGACCCTCCTGCACCAGTGATCATGACGCATTTGCCCTGGATATGCTGGCCAAGCAATTTGGCGTCCGGGGGGACGGGGTCGCGGCCCAGCAAATCCTCCACATCGATGGGGCGCAGATCGGACACCTCAACCTTGCCGGATGCGATATCTTCCAGTGCGGGTAGCGTTTTCACTTTAACCTGATGGCCCTCGAGTGAGCGGATCACGGCGCGGCGTTGCAGTCTTGAAGCGGACGCAATGGCAAGGAATATCTCTTTCACACCATCTCGCTGTATGAGCTTGTCGATCTTTTCAGGGCGATAAACCTTGAGCTTGTGTATGCGCTGACCCCATAGAGACTTGTTCTCATCAACGAAAGCGATGGGCCGGTACTCCTTGGAGTCATTCAGTGCCCGCAGCAATTCCATTCCAGCCGCACCTGCACCGTAGATTGCGACTTTCTGGCGCGGGTCGAGGCTGGCGAGGGTGACGTTGGGAACCGATGCCAGCAACCATCCTGCGAATTGCCGCGACAGCCTGGTGAGACCGGCGGCAAAAAAACCATAGATGATAACCACCGATCGCGGTACGCCGGGCTGATCTATCAGGAACAGGGTGAGGGCCCAAACCAGCACTGCGAGGAATATTGTTATGTAGATACGTCCGGCAGCTTCATCATGGAAATACCGCGTCACCAGGCGGTAGAGTCCACGGTAATAAAATGTGAGAACGCCGATTGTCGGTGCAAGGAGAAAAAGAAACAGCGTAAGCCGGTCCTGCGGGTAAAACAGGGTATTCAGTCTTAGAGAAAAAGCGGCCCAGAGAGCGAAGCTCAACAGAAGAAAATCATTGGAAATCAGCAGGGTGCTTTTGACCCACCGTGGCAGCGCGATAAACTGCTCGCGATAGGTTTTTGAAATTTCGGACACGTTACGTTCAACCTTACTTAAAATCCCGTCAGTCGTAAAAACTGAAGCTTAGCTGATGCCTCCTTGCATGGAAACCGGCGGGGAGGGTCCGTGCGAGCCCAAGACACATCAGCGGTCTGATATTGACTTACCCGACAATAATGACGTGCAGCCGCCGGGGTCCATGTGCACCCATCACAATAATCTGCTCTATGTCCGCAGTGCGCGACGGGCCTGAAACAAGGTTAACGGCGCGCGGCAGGGTGCGCGCACCATATATGTCCCTAAGCGCATTCCAGGCGTCTTCGTAGGAGCCCAGTATGTCTTGCTTTGAGATGATCATGATATGGGTATCGGGCAGGAAATTCAGTGTTGTGGGGTTTTCCTCTCCCGAGGTCAGGAACAAGGTTCCCGTTTCCGCCGCTGCGGACCGGGCCCGGCTCATGGTGACAGCATCACTACCCTGGCCACGGCCCTGATGGCGCGTGAGCGCCGGTGTTTTGTCCCACGGGATCCTGTCAAACAGCTCATCGCTACCGGTACGAAACTCCGCGGGTAAATTACTTTCTCGCAGATAGGCGGCGACAATATCAGGGATATCATTTGCTGATTTTGCACGGCTCACCTTGGCGCTCTGTCCTTCGAGTGTCTCGATAAAGAGTTTGAGGCGTGCGTCCCCGGAGGCTTTCCCGCGTCTCGGCACGAGGTTGGAAGGATGTGAGGTCAACCGCTCTCGCACCGCTTGTTTCCGTGCCGTGTCATCGCCCTTTGGATGAAGTGCGCTGCGGATGGCATCGAGGATTGACTGACGGTCCTCTGCACCACTCATGACTTCGCCTCCTTCTCGCGCCAAAGCTGCTGGAAGGTTTTGCCCTGGGGTGCCGGCAGGTCTCTATGACGCGTCCATCCGCCCGCCAGTGGAATGGTGCGGAACCGGCCAGAGCGTTTCCCGAATCTTGCCATCAAAGGAATCGCCAGTCCTGTAAGCGCCTGGTAGAGGCGGTAACGTTTGGCCGCGAAGGCCCATAATTTCAAACCGAGTTTGTATCGGTGTGGCGTGTTGCCTTTTTCATATTCGCGTTCGCGATAATGCCGCATCATTTTTGGCAACGGAATTCGCATGGGGCAGACCGCCTCGCAGCGCCCACAAAAAGTGGACGCGTTGGGCAAGTGCCCGGCTTCATCTATTCCGATGAGCGATGGGGTAAGAACCGCGCCCATGGGGCCCGGATACACCCAACCATAGGCATGGCCTCCGACAGCGCCATAGACCGGACAATGGTTCATGCAGGCGCCGCAACGGATACAACGCAGCATGTCGTGGAACTCGCTGCCAAGCATTTCGGTACGGCCATTGTCGAGCAGCACCACGTGATACTCTTCTGGTCCGTCGGGATCTTCTGGGCGTTTCGGGCCAGTGGTGAAGGTGGTGTAGGTGGAACATTCCTGGCCAGTAGCCGAGCGTGCCAGAACCCGTAAAATCGTATTGGCATCCTCCAGCGTCGGCACCGTCTTTTCGATGGAGGCGATGACAATATGCACGCGTGGTAGGCATTGAGTCAGATCACCATTGCCTTCATTGGTGACAATTACCGATGTGCCTGTCTCCGCAATGAGGAGGTTCGCGCCGGTGATGCCGACATCGGCGGCAAGGAATTGCTCTCGTAGCATCTTGCGGGCCTCGGCCACGAGTTGAGCCGGCTCTTCCAGAACACGGTCATATGGCAGGCTGGTATGGAGTTTCCGGAAATCAGCTTCCACCTGATCCTTGGTCAGATGGATGGCGGGAGCAATAATATGACTCGGGGCCTCGTTACGTATCTGGATCAGATATTCGCCAAGGTCCGTCTCGACCGGCGTAATCCCCGCGTCCTCCAGATAGTCGTTGATGGCGATTTCCTCGCCGATCATGGTTTTGCCCTTGGTCACGGTTTTAGCTCCGGCATCCTGGCAAATTTTCAGAATTGCCTCGCGCGCATCGCTTGCCGTCGGTGCCCAGTGAACATGGCCTCCGGATGCCGTGACTTTTTTTTCATACTCTTCAAGATAGAGATCAAGATGTGCGAGCGTGTGTTCCTTGACGGCCTTGGCCTCATCGCGCAGTTGCTCAAACTCGGGAAGGTTGGCGCGCGCCCTGGCACGGTTGGCGACAAAGCCATGCTTGATGCCACCGAGCGCTTTCTTAAGCGGCTCATTGGTCAGTGCTTGCGTTGCGTTTGTCTTGAAGGCGCGGGATTGCGGCTTCACTTAACTCTCTCCGCCGTTTGCGCCAATCGCGGGCTCATCCGTCATGCCGGCCAGGACCTCCGCTACGTGACGCACGTCCATCTGTCGACCTTCGCGTGAGAGTTTACCGGCCATGTTCATCAGGCAGCCAAGATCACCCGCCAGCAGGCAGTCAGATTTGCTGGCGGTGATGTTGGCGGTTTTTTTCTCGACGATAGCATTGGAGATGTCAGGATATTTGATGCAGAAAGTGCCACCAAACCCACAACAGATTTCCGCCTCATCCATCTCCTGGAGTTTCAGTCCCTGAATGCTCTTGAGTAGTTTTCGTGGTTGATCCTTGATGCCGAGTTCACGCAATCCGGCGCAACTGTCGTGATAGGTGACGCGTCCTGAATACTTTATGTCTACTTTTTTTATGCCCCGCACATCCACGAGGAACGACACCAGTTCGTGCGCTTTCTTTGCGAAAGCGTGCGCGCGCTCTGCCGTTTCAGGGTTATCACCGAGCAATTCAGGATAATGATGGGAGAGCATGCCCGCACATGAGCCTGAGGGCGCCACTACATAGTCATAACCTTCAAAGGCGGCGATGGTGTTTAGCGCCAGTTCGTGGGCATCTTTCTTGTCGCCGGAATTATAGGCTGGTTGCCCGCAGCATGTCTGGGCGCGCGGCACCTCGACCTTGCAACCCGCTTCTTCCAGCAGCTTGACCGCCGCGAAACCCACGGAGGGGCGGATGAGGTCGACGAGGCAGGTAACGAACAGGCCGACAGAGGGTTTGGCTTCAGCTATTTCTGTTTTTGCCATGATGCCCAAGAGATTAGCGCGGCGCTCGGGTAATCACCAGCGGTCAAAAGATGAAAGTTATTGAATTCTGGTCAGGACCCTGAAGCGGCAGTCAACTCACGTGAGGCAAGGCTGGAGCCTTTTGTGTGCGGCAGGGCAAGGCCCTTGTCCCAATAGGGTTCAGGCCCATAAAGCCCTCCAAGATAATCAATGAAGACCCTCAGCTTGGCAGGGATGAACTGTCGGCAGGGATAGACCGCGTAGACGGCAACCCTGGGCGACTCATGATATTCAGGCAGCACGATTTTCAACTTGCCCGATTTCAATTCCTGGCCCACGTCCCATGTTGAGCGCAGGGCGATGCCAAGTCCGGCAATTACCGATTCACGTACGACTTCAGTTGAATTGGTGCGGATATTTCCATTGACCCGGATGGTGGTCGGCCCCTCCGGGCCCTGCAACCGCCAAACTGCCTGCGCCTCAGCTGTCAGGCAATTAAATTTGGACAAATCGGCAAGGTTGTCGGGCTTGCCCATCTTCGAAAGGTAACTCGGTGCGGCGCAAATGACACGGTGGCTTGGGGCGAGCTTGCGCGCGACAAGGCTTGAATCCTCAAGTTCGGCAATGCGGATCGCCGCGTCGTACCCTTCGCCAACGATGTCGACAAAATTATCTGACAATTCGAGGTCAAGTCGCATATCGGGATATTGTTCCAGAAATTCACCCATGTAAGGGGCGATATGCATGCGTCCGAACGCGGTGGGTAGGGTGACTTTGAGCGTCCCGCGCGGGATGGTGTTGCGGCGGGTGACATAGGCCTCGGCCTCTTCGATGCCAGCGAGAATATTGACCACACGGTCATAAAAGCCTTGCCCGGCTTCCGTCAAGGTAAGCTGTCGGGTGGTGCGCTGAAACAGCCGCGCGCCCAGGCGTTCTTCAAGATGGCTGATGCGTTTGCTGACCACAGCTGGTGACAGGCCCATTTCACGTCCTGCCGCTGACATGTTGCCAGCGGTCACAACACGAGCGAAAATTTCCAGGTCGCTAGTTGACATATGCGAAGTCCCGATTGTTTCTATTTTCAATATATATGCAAAAATCAATTGGTTTATTTTACAATATCGCAGGTACCGCGGCAATGGTTATAGTGAGGGTAGCCTGAGACCGGTTGGGATCAGTCACTGCTTCGTGTAATGATTCCGGCATATATGATGGAAAAGCCTTGTCGGAATAGCCAACACGATTGAGGATTTAATGAGCAGTCTTGCAGTTCTGGAGCCGGATAAAGACGTTCTGAACCGGCGTGACGTATTGATACGCGGCTTGCGAGAGCTCGTCCCGGACGGTTGCGTTGTATCCGATGAGGATGGACGACGCGCATTCGAGACCGATGCATTGACTGCCTACAAGCAGATGCCTCTGGCCGCTGTGCTGCCGACAAGCACGGAGCAAGTCTCCCGGGTGCTCGGATTTTGCAAGGCCAATGCCATAAAGGTTATTGCCCGGGGTGCTGGCACGTCGTTGTGCGGTGGTGCATTGCCTTCGGAAGATTCCATTGTCCTGGGCGTATCCAAAATGAACGCGGTGCTGGATATTGATTATGAAAACCGTACCGCGCGGGTGCAGACGGGCATTACCAATATCGATATCTCGAATGCGGTTTCACCGGACAAGTTTTTTTATGCGCCCGACCCCTCAAGCCAACTCGCTTGCACGCTGGCTGGCAATCTTGGCATGAATTCGGGCGGTGCCCATTGCCTGAAATACGGCGTTACCACCAATAATGTTCTCGGTTTGAAGATCGTGTTGATGGACGGTGAGATTGTTGAAATCGGCGGTGATGAACTCGATGCGTCAGGCTACGACATGCTGGGTCTCATCATTGGGTCGGAAGGCCAGTTCGGTGTGGTGACAGAAGCCACGGTCCGTATCCTGCGCTCGGCGGAAGGTGCTAGGCCCATGCTGATGGGGTTTGGCAGTGTGGAAGCAGCAGGAGAATGCGTTTCCGCGATTATCGCTTCGGGCATCATTCCCGTGGCCATTGAGTTTATGGACAAACCGGCCATTCAGGTGTGTGAAGACTTCGCCAAGGCGGGCTATCCAAGAGACGCTGAAGCCCTGCTTATCATCGAAGTTGAAGGCTCCGAAGACGAGATAGAGGAACGCCTGGGGCAAATTCAGCAGATTGCCGAACCATTCGCACCCACGACGATCAAGGTCTCCCAGAGCGCAGCTGAAAGTGCTGCTATCTGGCTGGGGCGTAAATCAGCCTTTGGCGCCGTTGGCCGGATTGCCGACTATTACTGCATGGATGGAACCATTCCCCTGGGAAAACTTACCGAGGCCCTGATTGAGATCGGCGCTATATGCAACCGCTACAAATTGCGTGTAGCCAATATATTCCATGCCGGAGACGGCAATCTGCACCCACTTATTCTCTATGATGCCAACAATGCGGATGAAATGGAGCGGGCCGAGAAGTGCGGCGCGGAAGTGCTGGAATTATGCGTGAGGTTAGGGGGCTGTCTGACAGGTGAGCACGGGGTCGGGGTTGAGAAGCGTGAATTGATGCTGTCCCAGTTTACCCGAACAGACCTGGAGTACCAGATGCGGATCAAGACCATGTTTGATCCTGACTGGTTGCTGAACCCGGCCAAGGTATTTCCGCTTGACGTGCGTACGTCATAAACACTGAGAGGCTGATGGTTTTTTGTCAGATTTGATCCAGCCTAAGGATGAGGAAGCTCTCGCGGCGGCTGTTGCCGAAGCTAATGCTGCGCAAACTCCCGTTGAAGTTTGCGGCGCGGGAACAAAGCGGCATATCGGACGGCCCCTTCAGACCGCGACCCGTCTTACGACGGAAAAACTGAAAGGCGTGACACTCTACGAGCCGAGTGAGATGGTGCTTTCCGCGCGCGCAGGCACACCGGTTACCTATATAGAGAAGACGCTGGCCAAACATAATCAGCAGCTTGCCTTTGAACCTGTCGATCTGGGACCCATGCTGGGCGAAAAAGCCGGATTGGGGACCATAGGAGGGGTATTCGCGGCGAACCTGTCAGGGTCGCGCCGAATTCAGGTTGGTGCGGCCAGGGACCATTTACTCGGCGTACGCGCCGTGAGCGGGCGTGGTGAAATTTTCAAGTCTGGCGGACGGGTCATGAAGAATGTAACCGGTGTCGATCTGTCCCGTGGAATTGCCGGGTCTTGGGGCACTCTGGCCGTCATGAGCGAAGTGACCATGAAGGTCCTTCCCAAGGCGCAAGCCATACGCACCTTGTTGTTCATCGGATTAACGGACCAGGTAGCGGTTGATGCCATGTGCGCTGCGCTCGGCACCCCCTTTGAAGTTTCGGGAACGGTGCATTTGCATGGGGATTTTGCGTCCCGGCTGGTGGATTCAGAACATCTGCGCCGTCCATCACCGGTGACCGCTCTCAGGTTAGAGAATTTTGATACCTCCCTTGCGTATCGCACGGGTCAACTCGCGGAAAGTCTCACCGCATTCGGTACGACCATAGAGCTAGACGATGGCGCCTCTCATGATTTCTGGGAAGGCATGCGCACGCTTGCCTTTCTGCAGGATTCGCAGGACCCGGTATGGCGCATTTCAACAGCTCCGACACAGGGCGCCCGGCTGGTTGCGGCGCTGTCCAAGCGGCTCGATTGCCGTGCTGCCTATGACTGGTCGGGTGGTCTCATCTGGCTGCAATGTGCACCATCGTCCGATGCGGGCGCTACTGAAGTGCGCCGTGTGGTGGCGGAGATGGGTGGTCATGCAACGCTCATACGCGCCGATGCCGCGTTACGGAGTTCCATTGATGTGTTCCAACCACTGAATCCTGGCGTCGCTGCATTGACTGCCAAGCTCAAAACGAGCTTTGACCCGGCAGGTATTCTCAATCCGGGCCGCATGTACCGGGGGGTCTAGGAGCAATGCAGACAAATTTCACCGAAGAGCAGTTGCAGAACCCGCGTTCAGCGGAGGCCGAAAGGATCATTCGAAAATGCGTTCATTGCGGCCTGTGCACCGCGACATGCTCTACTTATGTCCTGCTCGGTGATGAACGCGACAGTCCGCGTGGTCGAATCTATCTGATGAAAGACATGTTCGAAGGTGGGCACGATGCCAGCAAAGAAGTGGCCCATCATGTGGACCGATGCCTGTCATGCCTATCCTGCATGACGACCTGCCCGAGCGGCGTGGACTATATGCACCTGGTTGACCTTGCGCGTGCGCATATCGAAGAGACCCACACGCGCCCTCTCAAGGAGCGGTTTATCCGGCGCATGCTGGAGGCGGTGGTCCCCGACCCCAAACGCTTTTCATATGCTCTGCGTCTGGCAGCGCTGGGTAAGCCGTTGAAAGGTCTTTTTCGTTACATCGGTCTCCGGGAAGTGAGCGCCATGTTGGAGTTGGCCGGAACCGCCAGTCGGGTTGGCAAAGTGGTGGAGCCTGGGGTCATACCGGCCAAGGGCCAACGCAAAAAACGCGTTGCACTGTTGACCGGATGCGCGCAACAGCCACTGAGGCCCTCCATCAACGAAGCCACCATACGCCTGCTTACGAGCCACGGTGTGGAGGTGGTGATTGCGCAGGATCAGGGCTGCTGCGGTGCGCTGGTGCATCATATGGGCAAGGAAGAACAGGCCATTGAGGCAGCCAGGCGTAATGTGGATGCCTGGTCTGCTGCGATGCGCCATGAGCCGCTCGACGCCGTGATCATCAATGCATCGGGCTGTGGCACCATGGTCAAGGACTATGGCCACCTTCTGACCCGTGACGAGGGCTACCGAGAACGCGCCGAGCAAATCGCCGGGCTCACCATGGATATCACTGAATTCATGACAGAAATAGGCCTCAGGGCGCCTGAGCGGTGGTCGGATTTGAAGATAGCCTATCACTCTGCCTGTTCCATGCAGCATGGCCAGCGCCTGACAATTCCGCCCAAGGCGTTGCTGGAGCAAGCCGGCTTCACAGTCGTCGATATACCCGAAGGTCATATTTGTTGCGGCTCCGCGGGAACGTATAACATCCTGCAACCGGAACTTGCAGGGGAATTGCGCGACAGGAAGTCACGCAATATCGAGCGGGTTGCACCTGATCTGGTTGCAGCAGGCAATATTGGCTGTATCACCCAGCTTCAGGGTGCGAGCCAAATCCCCATTGTCCACACGGTTGAACTTCTGGATTGGGCTTTAGGTGGGCCATGCCCTGCGGAACTCCAGGTGTTGGAAGGGCGGGTGAAGACTGTGAGAAGTGTGTTGGAAAAAACATAGTCGTGGAAAACGGTTGAACCCAAAAAAGGGCTGGGAGAAAAAATGAAAAATACAAATACAAAAACCATCCAGGTGCCCGAGGGCATGGATATCAAAGGTCAAATCAAGCCTGGCTACGAGCATGTCCTGACCAAAGACGCACTCCAGTTCGTTGCCGATATTGCCAGAAAGTTTGACCACACGCGGCAAGAACTCCTTAAGACGCGCGAAACACGGCAGGCAAAATGGGATGCAGGTGCATTGCCGGATTTTCTGCCCGGGACAAAAGAGATCCGTGATGGCGATTGGAAAATTGCCGGTGTGCCGGATGATTTACAAAAACGCTGGGTCGAGCTGACCGGTCCGACTGAACGCAAAATGGTGATTAATGCGCTCAATTCCGGTGCTGACGTGTTCATGACTGATTTCGAGGATGCTCTTTCACCAACCTGGGCCAATATCGTGGAAGGGCATATCGCCCTGCTCGACTATTGGAGCGGTGATCTTGTCTTTACAGATCCCAAGTCCGGCAAGAATTACGAGGTTGGGCCGAACCCGGCAATGCTGCTGGTGCGTCCGCGCGGCTGGCATCTGGATGAAGATCATATTTTACTGAACGGCAAGCCGATTGCGGGCTCCTTCGTGGATTTCGGTCTGTATTTCTACCATTGCGCAAAGAAGATACTGGATAGGGGCACTGGACCCTATTTCTATCTGCCCAAGCTCGAAAGCCACCAGGAAGCTAAACTGTGGAACGACGTTTTTGTGCATGCCCAGAACGCATTGGGACTGCCTATCGGAACAGTCAAGGCGACGGTTCTGGTTGAAACGCTTCCCGCCGCCTTCGAGATGGATGAAATCCTTTATGTTATGCGGGACCATATTGTCGGGCTGAATGTTGGGCGCTGGGACTATATTTTCTCCTACATCAAGGTACTCAGGAACAAGCCGGAATACACGCTTCCTGACCGCCAGCAGGTGGTCATGGGCCAGGCGTTCCTGGGAGCTTACGCCAGACTTCTGGTCCAGACCTGTCACAAGCGCGGGGCGTTCGCCATGGGCGGCATGGCGGCGCAGATTCCCAACCGCCGCGAACCGGAAACCAACGCTCTGGCCATGGCGGCGGTCAAGAAAGACAAGGAACGCGAGGTCAATGAAGGTTGCGATGGCAGCTGGGTGGCCCATCCTGATCTTGTGCCTGTCGCCCGCGAAGTATTCGAGCGGCTGATGCAGGGAGACAACCAGATGGATACCATTCCCGGCGGCAGTGTCGTCACTCGCGATGACTTGCTGGAAATTCATCAGGGAACCCGGACAGAGGAAGGCCTTCGCACCAATATCCGTGTGGGTATTCAGTATATCGAGGCATGGTTGCGCGGGAACGGGGCGGTGCCGCTATATAACCTAATGGAAGACGCAGCGACTGCTGAAATCTCCCGCACACAGTTATGGCAATGGCAGAAGCACGGGGCTGCTCTGGAAGACGGCCGCAAAGTGACGACGGAAATGGTTGACGAACTTCTGATCGATGAAATGGCCAAACTGAGAGATGTGCTTGGGGCCGAGCTTTACGACTCCGGGCGCTTTCCAGAAGCGATAGAGATTTTCAAGTCTCTGTCGGAGTCTGACGAACTTGCCCCGTTTCTCACGTTACCTGCGTACAAACTCTTGTCTTGAATTATCACGACTGAATTCAGCGAAATAGACGTATTTGGCTGCGTTGACCTGTCTCATATGGAGGCAGGTTTCCGCACGACCTTGCGGCAATAAGGCCCACCCCGATTTCATGTAACAGTGAACACATTTTTAGGGTTTTTGATCCAACTTAAAGTTGTAACTGTTGGGGGTAAGACATGCGTTCCGCGAACAACCGAATTTTCCGTATTGAACGTGATAAAAACGAGACAGATGGTGCCCTTGCCGTGGTCTCGGACAACTCTGCGCTAGCGCGTCACCAGGAAATCATGACAGCGCTTGGAGAAATCAGCGAGAGTATGTCCCCGCAGGAGGGGGCGTCGCCGGTTGAAGGCGTCTCACAGCAAGTTATTGAAACCTGTCAGCGAGATTTACGCGAGGCTCAGAAAATCAAGGATGAGCTGCAGGAGATCCACGAGGCCATTGCCCGCACCAAGCAAGAAATTGCCACTCTGCACCGGGGTGAGTATCAGGGCATCGAGGTTTCGCGCATGACCAACGAGCTGGGTGCGATTGTCGAGGGCACTGAAAAGGCAACGGAAAATATCCTCGAGTCCGCAGAGAATATCGATACACATGCGGGCGATCTTGTTGCGGCCTTGAAAGATAGTGCGCATCAGGCGGCAGCATCAGACATCCAGGACCAGGTCATCAAGATTTTCGAGGAATGCAATTTCCAGGACCTCACGGGCCAGCGGATCAGCAAAGTGGTGACGGCCTTCAGCTTTATTGAAGAACGGGTTCATCGCATGATGGAAATCTGGGGCGGGATGGAAAGCTTCAAGGCTATGGAGCTTGAAGACTCCTGCACGCGCGATGAAGATGAAGCGCTTCTCAATGGTCCATCGCTTGATGATGACGAGGACATTGCATCGCAAGGCGATATCGATGCCCTGTTCGACTAGATTTACACAACGCTAAATGGCTTAAGCTTTACTTTTGGCGGCTTTGTTTTTTCCGACAGGTTTTTTCCGGGGTTGCTTTGCCTTCTCGCGTAGATTTTGAAATACCACATAGAGTAACGGAATAAAGACAACCCCGAAAACGGTCGCCGCCAGCATTCCGCCAAATACCGTCATTCCAACTGACACACGGCTGGCGGCTCCGGCACCTGTCGCAAGAACCAGCGGCGCTACACCCAATACAAATGACAGGGCAGTCATGAGCACAGCTCTGAATCGCAAACGTGCCGCCGTCTCAGCAGAGTCGACAATGCTATTGCCTTCCTCTCGTAGTTGCTTTGCAAATTCGACAATGAGAATCGCACTTTTGGCAGCGAGACCAATCAGCAACACCAGCCCCACCTGTGCATAGACGTTGAGTGCCAGGCCGGTTGCCAGCAGCAGCCCCAGAGCGCCGAACATCGCGAAGATGACCGACAGCATGACCGGGAAGGGAATGGTCCAGCTTTCATACTGGGCGACGAGGAAGAGGTAGGCGAAGACAATGGACAAGACGAACACGAAGGAGCCGGCTTCCGCCGCCTTGATTTCCTCCAGTGCCATGCCGGTCCACTCATAGGTATACCCATCCGGCAGGCTGTTATCGCCCAGTTGTTTCATCGCCTCGATTGCCTGGCCCGATGCGAAGCCAGCAGCCGGGTTGCCATTGACCACCGCGGAGCGGAACAGATTGTATCGCTCAATGCTTTCCGGTCCCAGGATCGGTTTGACCGTCAGGAAGGTTTGCAGCGGGATCATCTGACCTTCATTGTTGCGAACATAGGTCTTTCCAATGTCCGTCGGCGTTGCGCGGCGATCTCCCTCGGCCTGGACATATACTCGGTAAACCCTGCCGAACTTGTTGAAGTCATTGACATAATAGGAGCCAAAATTGGCGCTCAGAACCTGGAATATCTCGCCAATATCGACGCCTTTGGTCTTGGCAAGCTGACGGTTCACATCAACGAAGAGCTGCGGTGCATTTGCCCGGAATGTAGAGAACACACTTGCCAGCTCCCGCTCGCCATTGGCAGTGACGATTAGCCCACCAAGGGCAGATGCAAGTTCCGGGGGTGGGCGCCCCTGCGTGTCCTGAAGGACGAATTCAAAGCCGCCCGTTGTTCCCAGTCCCGGGATTGGCGGGACGTTGAAGGGGAAAATCGTGGCGCTTGGTATCGCCAGAAACTTTGGTCTGATTGAATTCAATATACCGCCCAGCTTCAATTCCGGCGTTGTCCGATCATCCCAGGGATCGAGCACAACGATCAGCAGCGCTCCATTGGGAATAACCGAGCCAGCAAGGATCGAGTAGCCCCCGATCGAGGCCACATTTGCGATGCCGGGTGTATCTGCCAGGACAGCTTCAACCTGGCTGAGAACAGCAGCGGTTCGCGGCAGGGCCGCGCCATCGGGAAGCCGGACATCGATAAAGAATGCGCCTCGATCCTCTGGTGGGACAAAACCCGTGGGCAATTTTGAGCCGAACCATCCTGCGGTTACCACCACGACGACAAAGCCAAGCATGGAAATGACCAGCAGTCCAAGGAGCTTTCGCACGAGCCAGATATATTTATCGCGTGTGACTTCAAGGCCTTTTTCGAACCAGGCCAGTGGTCCTGTCTCTACCATTTTGTACGGTTTCAGCATGGTGGCGCATAAAGCCGGGCTGAGGGTCAGGGCGTTTATTGAGGAAATTGAAACAGCGACGGCGATGGTGGCGGCGAATTGTTCAAACAGGCGACCGGTGAGACCAGGCGTGAAGGCGACAGGGATAAACACCGCGAGCAGAACCAGCGTTGTTGCGATAATTGGCGTGGTGACCTCTTCCATCGCTTTTATTGTCGCTTCGCGTGGTTCCAGTCCCTCGGACATATGCCGTTGGACGTTTTCCACCACGAGGATTGCATCGTCGACAACAATGCCAATTGCCAGAATTAATCCGAACAGCGAGACGGTGTTGATCGTAAAGCCCATCATTAGGAGCGCGGCAAAAGTTCCGATCAGGGATACGGGAATAGCGATTGCAGGGATTAAAGTTGATCGCCAGTCCTGCAGGAATACGAAAACAACGAGGATTACCAGTGCCAGGGCCTGGAGCAGCGTTATCACAACCTCCTTGATGGAAGTTTCCACATAGAGCGTCGTGTCATAGGTGACCTGGTAAGCGAGATCTTCGGGGAACCGTTCGGAGAGGCGTTCCATTTCCGACTTGAGTCCATTTGCAAGATTGAGCGCATTGGCATCAGGTAGCTGATAAATTGCAACCAATGCCGCAGGCTTGCCGTTCAACTGTCCGAACCACCCATAGGTTTCTGCGCCAAGTTCAATACGGGCGACATCCCCGACTTTCACGATTGAGCCATCGGGTCGGGCCTTGATGACGATGTCTTTGAACTCCTGCACATCTGTCAGTCGGCCCTTTGCCTGGATGGTGTACTGGAATTGTTGGGTAGAGGGAGAAGGGGCCTGACCAATGCTGCCCGCCGAGACCTGAACATTCTGGTCACGGATTGCGTTGATCACATCACTCGCACTCAGGCCAAGGCTGGTTAAACGGTCCGGCTGCAGCCAGACACGCATGGCATAGTCCCTGGCACCGAGGATATCCACGCTGGCAACGCCAGGCACGCGCGCCAGTGTGTCGCGAATGTTGATGCTGGTATAATTGGAAAGAAAGATGTCGTCATAGGTGCCATTGGGTGAGTAGACCGAGAAAACCACGAGCATGCTGGTCGACTGTTTATTGACCGACAATCCCTGACGCGAAACCTCTTCGGGCAGTTTTGGCGTCGCCAGTGATACGCGGTTTTGCACATTGACCTGGGCGATATCCCCGTCGGTGCCGACCTCGAATGTCACCGTTAGTGTGTAGCTGCCGTCGTTGGCGCTTTTGGATGACATGTAAATCATGCCCTCCACGCCGTTGACCTCCGCCTCGATAACCGCGGCGACCGTCTGTTCCACCACTTGAGCGCTTGCTCCGGGATATTTGGCCGAGACCTGCACCTGGGGCGGCGTGAGCTCAGGATATTCGGCGATGGGCAAGGCGAGGATTGCCAGAACACCGGCAATAAGAGTGACAATCGCGATGACGAAGGCGAATTTGGGCCTGTCTATGAAGAATGCGCTCAGCATCTATTTGGCCGCCGCATTTTTTTGACCCGATACAGGGTTCACTGTGACGCCAGGCCGGACCTTCTGGATACCCTCGATGATGATGGATTCTCCCGGAGTTAATCCATCAGTCACTGCGATCTCGATACCGTTTCGCTGCCCCGTTTTGACGGGCCGCAATTCAACCTTGTTGTCTTTGCCCACCACCAGGACGAAGGGGCCAGTCTGGTTTTCCTGGATTGCGACTTGCGGTACCACGACCTGTTCCTTGGGCTCGGCACTGACAAGGGTCACATTCACGAACTGGCCCGGCAAAATCAGTGCATCAGGATTTGGAAATTCAACGCGCACTTTGATGGTGCCGGTTGATGGGTCAACTTGATTGTCGATGAAGTCGAGCTTGCCGTCATGCGCATAAATCTGGTCGTTGGCGAGTTTGATCTTTGGAGTGAAT
>JAJFHP010000071.1 GCA_021775555.1 Hyphomicrobiales bacterium
CGAGCCACGCGTAGCAGATGTCCACCACGAAGTTTGTGAATACGGCAACTGTCACGACCACCATGACGAGCGCCTGGGTCATCGAGAAGTCCTGATTGGTGACCGATTCCACAAACAGCTTGCCGAGACCATTGAGATTGAAGACCTGTTCGGTGACAACCAGACCGCCCATCAGGAAGGCGAATTCAATTCCTAGAATTGTCACCACCGGCAGAAGTGAATTTTTAAGTGCATGGCGGTTGATGATGAGTTTTTCCATCAGCCCCTTGGCGCGCGCTGTGCGGATATAATCCTCCCGCAGCACCTCAAGCAGGGCTGATCGGGTCATGCGCGTGGCCACCGCGGAATAGCGGTACCCGGTCGCTACCGCGGGCCAGATGAGCTGGGATAAGTTTGCCCATGGATCGACCCAAATGGGCACATATTCAATCGGCGGCATCCAGGGTGTCCCGAACCAGGCCTGAGTCGTAATCAGCAATCCCAGGATGATCATGATGCCGAGCCAGAAGGAGGGAATCGCGATCCCTGCAATCGAGAATGCGCGGACAAAATAATCAATCGGGGTGTTCTGTTTGACCGCCGAGATCGTTCCAAGCGGAATGGCGATCACAACCGCGGTAAGCGTCGCCATGATCGCCACTTGCAGGGACAACTCGAAACGCAGGCCGATCTCATAGGTTATTTCCCTGCCGGTCCACATGGACGTGCCAAGGTCGAATGTCATAAATCCGGAGAAGAAATCCCAGAACTGAACCAAAATCGGACGCTCCAAGCCGAGATTGGTGCGGCAGAGGTCTATTTGCTCCTGGTCTGCGTAAAGGCCGGCGCCGGCCAATTTGAGTTCACAAACATCGCCCGGGATAAGCCGTAAAAGGAAGAAAATCAGAATCGCCGCCCCCACGAGGGTCGGGATCATCAAAAACAATCTTTTAAGTATGTATTGCCACATGGTTCTTAAATCCGCTCGTTGAGTGTGCTCCCCGCCTGCGTTGCCGCAAGCGGGGAGCGATCTCGTTATTCAGCTAAGCTGCTACTTGTCCAGCCAGACCTGATCCAGATGCTGGTTCAGGTAATGGCTCGGTGCGATCGACCAGCCCTTCACATAGGAACGGTGCGGATTGATCTTGTACCACCACAGCGTCGGAATGAGATGAGCCATCTCACCAAGAGCACGCGTTTCATACTCACGCATGATCGTGCGCTGTTCGGCTTCGGTACCTGCACGCAGAAGCCGGCCATAAATCTCTTCCAGCTTCTCGTCCTTGTAACCGCCATAGTTGTTGCCCGCGCTCCCAAGGAACTTGGTCACGTCGGCAATCGGGTTAACGACTGACTGACAGTTGAAGTCGATCGAGACATCGAAATCGTGCTTCTTCCTGAGCTTGTCGTAGAACACCGGGCTCGGGTTCACGTGCTGCTCGGCTTCAACACCGATCTGCTTCCACTGGTCGATCAACCAGGTGCCGACAACCTTGTAAGGCTGGTCGACGCCGCGATTGTTGAAGTCAACCTTCAGGTTCGGATGCCCAGCTTCCTTAAGCAGACGCTTGGCTTCTTTCCTGTTGGCCGCCACGTCGGCGCCATAACCGGTCAGCTTCATCAGCTCTTCCTTGGTCGCCGCGAGAGGATGACCAGGGAAAACCACGCCGCCGACCGTCTTCACGATCGCGATCTTGGCGAGATATTTTGAACCGCCCCAGCGATCGAGGGCCAGCGACAGGGCTTTCCTGACGCGCGGGTCGTCAAAGGGCTTGCGCGCTTGGTTCGGTGTTGCCAGCAGAATGCAGTTCCAGTCGCTTTCCTGGACCGTGATCTTGTCACCCAGTGCTTTCACCAGATCATCACGGGCCTTTGGCGGGAAGCCGCGGAACTCGATCGCGGCACGGTCACCACGGATGGCTTGCAGGCGCAGTGCCATCTTCGGGGCTGAAATGGCCTTGAAGCCATCCAGGTAAGGTTTGCCCTTATGATGGTAGGCAGCGTATTTCTTGCCTTCGACAAACGAACCGGGCTGATGCTGCACAAAAGAGAAAGCGCCGGATCCATTGACGTTTTTCTGATGCCAGCTATAGCCGTGCGCATCGAGGTCCTTTTTGGCATAGACAAAATTAAACGGCATGGCGACCGACGGGATGAACGAGCCCGACGGGAACTTCAATTTGAAGGTCACTTCGTATTTGCCGGTGGATTCGACACTGTCGACCATCTTGAAAAATGCCTTACGGGCAGATGCAACGCCTTTGGGCGGGAAGATGATCTTCTTGAAAGTGGCGGTGATATCATCGGCCGTCAGGGGGTTTCCGTCATGAAATTTGACGTCCTGGCGGATTTTGAAAACATATGTTTTGAATCCATCTGCGCCCTTCGGGACATCGCCTTCACAGAGGTCGCAGACAAAATCGGTCGGCGAGGAAGGGTTGTCAGGGTTGACACGGATCAGGGTCGAATAGAACGGCCGGATTGGATGGATCATACCGAAGGTACCTTCGATATGCCCGTCATAAGACGGGATCTTGGACCCAACAACAAAGTTGAGTACCCCACCCTTCTTTGGCTCCATGGCTTGTGCTGTGTTGGCCATGCCAAACGACAGGGCAAGCCCCGCCGCCAATGGTATGGCGAACAATGAACGTGGGAATTTCATACTTTTCCTCCCTATACAAATTTGAGAACTTGAACGTGTCCTCACAACGCAACTGCCCTTTTTTTACGGGCTTTTCAGATCTGCGAACAGGCGGCCCAGTGGCCGGGTCTGATCTCCCTGAATTCTGGCACATCTTTCTTGCACTCAGCAACCGCGATCGGACATCGCGGGTGAAACACACATCCACTGGGGGGGTTAATCGGACTGGGGATTTCACCCTTGATGATCTGGTGCTTGCGCTTGCCTTCAACCGTCGGATCGGGGATCGGGACCGCGGCCAGAAGTGCTTGCGTGTACGGATGAACCGGATTGTCATAAAGCTCATCGCACTCGGCCAACTCAACCATATTTCCCAGATACATCACTGCCACTCGGTGGCACAAATGACGTACGACGCTCAGGTCATGGGCAATGAACAAATATGTAAGATTATACTCGTCTCGCAGATCCTCGAGCAGATTGATGACCTGGGCCTGGATCGATACATCCAGGGCTGACACCGCTTCGTCGCAGATAATGAATTCAGGTTTGACCGACAATGCACGGGCAATGCCCACGCGCTGGCGTTGTCCGCCGCTCATCTCGTGCGGGTAGCGGTCGGCGAATTTGGGGTTCAGCCCACAGACGGTCAGCAACTCGCTAACGCGTTTATCACGCGCCTCCTGGTCAGGCTCGGTATTGTGCACCATCATCGGCTCGGAAATGATTTCGCCGATTTTCATGCGTGGATTGAGCGATGAATAGGGGTCCTGGAAAATAACCTGAATGCGCTGGCGCAATGGGCGCATCGACTTCGTGTCCAATGTGGTCAGGTTGACTTCATCATAAATGATATCGCCTTCAGTCACCTTTTCCAGCTGGAGAATGCAACGACCCGTGGTGGTCTTGCCGCAACCGGATTCTCCCACCAGCCCAAGCGTTTCACCCTTCATGATATCGAAGCTGACGCCGTCCACCGCTTTCACATGTGCAACCACCTTTGGCACGAATACACCCTCGGTCACCGGGAAATGCATCTTTAGGTTGCGCACCTTGACGAGCGGCTCGCGCTTGGGCTGATTGGTGGCGCCTGGTCGGCGCGCAGCCGACGCCTTTGCTTTGCGTTTTGCCGCGTTGGAGGACTTGGTTGCCGCCTTGCGCTTGGCCGCCGGTTTTGATCTTGCAGTGCTCATGACGCCTTCCTCATTCGTTTAGTCTTTGACGTCGGGATGGTGCGCGCGCTCTTGGCCACCTTCTCTTTTTCCCAGCATGCGGCGACATGCGGACCCTTGATCTTTTCAAGCGGCGGAAATTTCTGCTCGCATTTCTTGACGGCAAACCTGCAACGCGGCCGGAAGGCACAGCCATCGTCGAGCCGGGTCAAATCCGGCGGCTGACCCTCGACCGGGTCGAGCTTGGCCTGACGCGGCAGATCCATGCGCGGTACCGACTTCAACAGTGCCAGCGTGTAGGGATGGCGGGGATTGTGATAAATGTCTTCTGCCGTACCGCTTTCGATGATCTTTCCTGCATACATCACATTCACGCGGTCCGCATAACGCGCCACAACACCGAGATTGTGCGTGATAACGATGAGTGCAACGCCGAGGCGGCGGGTGAGTTCTTTCATTAATTCCAGGATTTGCGCCTGGATTGTCACATCAAGGGCGGTCGTGGGTTCATCGGCAATGATCAGCTTTGGTTCGCATGCGAGCGCCATGGCGATCATAACCCGCTGGCGCATACCGCCACTCAGGTGATGAGGATATTGCACAAGGCGGCGATCAGGTTCGGAAATGCCCACAAGACCGAGTAACTCGATGGAGCGCGCATGTGCCGTTTCACCGACAATGCCCAAATGCTCTTCAAGCGTCTCGGTGAGCTGACGACCGATCGTCAGAACCGGATTGAGAGAGGTCATCGGCTCCTGGAACACCATACCGATGTCCTTGCCGCGTATGTCCCGCATCTCGTCTTCTGTCAGCTGAAGTAAATCCTGGCCCTGGAAGTTTATGCTTCCTTCCACGATCTTGCCGGGAGGATCCGGGATCAGCCGCAGAATCGACATTGCGCTGACGGATTTGCCGCAGCCGGATTCACCGACAATCGCCACCGTCTCGCCTGCATTTACATCATAGGTGATGCCGTCAACCGCCTTAACGGTGCCGGCCGATGTGTAGAACTGAGTCTTCAGTCCTTCAATCTCAAGCAACTTGGGCAAAGACCCAATCCCTCCCTTACTTATAACTATACGTCCCCACCATCTTTTTGTATCGCAGCGGCTTAGAGACGCGATTGCTTTTTATTTCAACGCGGGAGCTTCAAGCATCCCGAAATCCAGTTTTATCGTCCCGCATAATAAGACGTTTCGTCTCATTTTACGAAGTTGCATTCAGAACTGTCAACCTGACGCCAGTCCTTGCCAACGGACCCTTCAAGAGTCTTTCAGGGCCATGGTCAGTATGACATATCCTTTTACCGGACAGAACCTGACGACACGCCATGGTTTTTGATACCACGACAGAGTTATTCCGGATCCATCAGCCCCAATCCAAAGGAAGGTAAGACGAAAGTCAAGTGTGGTTTCGAAAGCTGGTTTATGGCAGGCAGCATAATCCCGGAAGGGTCAGCACGACCAGTCACTAGGCGGAGGGGGATTCCAGCATCTCAAGATTGTTCAGCACATAAGGATTTCCGGGGTCCTTGGTGAGAGCCGCGTTGAAGTGTTTGCGCGCTTTTGCCAGATCACCCTGTAAATAATGATGATAGCCCAGATTGTTATGAACTGCGGCTGTGTATCCCAGTTGCTTGACCACAACTTTGTATGCCCTGGCGGCCAGATCGAAGCGGCGCAACCGATCATAGGAGGCTGCCAGCCCGAGCCAGCCGGACGTCAGGTTGGGGTTTTCTTCAACGGCTTGGCGAAAGTATTTTTCCGCCAGACCATAATCCTCGTTCTTGAAATGCAGTTTCGCTTTGGCGAGCGGCTTCTCCGACTTGGGAAGAAGGGAGAATAATCCCCGGCGGTCTTCCTGGCCAACAAGCGCAGCCTCACCCTCGGCGCCGCGATTGCCGGAACATGCCGCGAGCGATGCAGCAATTATCAGAACTGGCCAGATCCGGATGGACATAGTGACCCCGTTATGCGGCTTCTGCCGCACCAACCTATCATTCTAGGGGTGTTCACGATCTCGGGCACGCGCAGGTGTCCAACAGGCTAAATGAAGGGTTAATCGATCCGGGACCGTATTTCCTCATTTCGCAGGCAGTTCGAGACTAAGGTGAGCTTCAGAATGCTGAGAATATTTGACGATTTTCATCCGCCTGGGGTCCGTCATTTGCAGATGCGGACTTTTGCCATTATATCGGAAAAACTCCCCCTCCACCCCAAGTGGAAAAATTCTGACAGAACACTGCATGGCACAATCGATCCTGCATGTTCGAGTTTTCCATTCCGGTCACCTATGCCTTACAATCGAGAACACTTTTCACTACCTTTCCTTGGACTCTGGTCCATCAATGGTCAGAAAAGATATGAGCAACCTAGAGATGAACCCGAGGGCAGTCCTGATGTGGCGACTGAAAACTATATTGATCATTTTAGTCATGGTCGTGATGGCCGGTTGTGATGAGAACTCCGCGACAAAGGTAACCGCCAAACCGCCTCCGCCACCGGTCACCGTCGCCACTCCATTAAAAAAACAAGTCAGAGAGTGGGACGAATTTACCGGCAGATTCGAGGCTGTGGAAACCGTTGATGTTCGTGCCCGTGTTTCAGGTTTCCTGGACTCGATTCACTTCAAGGATGGCGAGATAGTAAAGAAGGGCGATCTTCTGTTCGTCATAGACAAGCGGCCGTTCAAGATCGCACTCGACCAGGCCAAGGCGCAGATTGATCAGGCCCAGGCGCAGGTTGATCTTGCAAACAGCAATGTGGAGCGCGCCCGTCCTCTGGTTGAGCGGCGTACGATTACCGAGCAAGAATTCGAGCAGCGCGAGGCCACTGCTAGAGGCGCACTTGGGTTACTCGCCTCTGCCCATGCACAAGTTAAAAACGCCGAGCTAAACCTCAAATGGACTGACGTCACAGCGCCGGTTGGCGGGCGTATTTCAGATTCTCCTGTCGATGTCGGGAATCTCATTTCCGGAGGCCAGGCCGGCTCGACGGTCCTGACACGAATAGTGTCGCTCGATCCGATTCATTTCGTTTTCGAGAGCAGTGAGGCTGATTATCTCAAATACGCTCGTCTTGCTCGCTCCGGCCAGCGACCATCTTCAAGAGACACAGCCAATCCGGTCGCGGTCAAGCTCATTGACGAGCAGGACTTCCGTCACAAGGGTAAGATGGAGTTTGTCGACAATGCTCTTGACCCGAAGTCCGGAACCATCAAGGGGCGAGCTACATTCGAAAATAAGGAAGGCTTGCTTCTGCCCGGCATGTTCGGGCGCTTGCGACTGTTTGGCGGAGATTTCGAGGCATATCTCATCCCGGACACTGCTATTGCATCAGATCAGTCGCGTAAGATTGTGATGACTGTAACCTCCAGCGGAACGGTATCAACCAAAGTGATCACTCTTGGCCCGATTGTAGATGGTCTGAGGGTGGTCCGCTCCGGCCTTACAGAGAGTGACAAAATCATAATCTCGGGGTTG
Source organism: Hyphomicrobiales bacterium (assembly GCA_021775555.1). Classification (GTDB taxonomy): domain Bacteria; phylum Pseudomonadota; class Alphaproteobacteria; order Rhizobiales; family Methyloligellaceae; genus UBA2767. Next base: position 7,277 of record JAJFHP010000071.1, read on the forward strand.
CAGAGGGCACGCCCGGGTCAGAAAGTTACATCGGAAGCAGGCGAAATTTCATCTGGCGGTCAACCAGGGAACTAAGCGCTCCACAGAGCTAGCACGGACATAGTCATGCGCTTTTCTCATTTCTTTATCGACCGGCCGATTTTTGCGTCGGTGATTTCGATAATTCTAACCATTGTCGGCGCCATCTCTTATTTTGCTCTGCCGGTCTCCGAATATCCGGAGATTGCGCCGCCAACGATCGTCGTCAGCGCGACCTATCCTGGTGCGTCTGCGGATGTGATTGCCGATACCGTGGCGGCACCCCTGGAGCAGGAAATAAACGGCGTCGAAGGGATGCTTTATATCTCTTCACAATCAACGGGAAACGGTGCGACATCCATCAATGTAGTTTTCCAGCCCGGCACCGACATCGATTTGGCGCAGGTCCTGGTGCAAAACCGTGTTGCGGTGGCCGAGCCTAGATTGCCCGAGCAGGTGCGGCGTCTCGGAGTTACTGTGCGCAAGAACTCGCCGGACCTGATGCTGGTGATTCATCTGACAGCGCCGGACGGTGCGTTCGACCAGCAATATATCTCCAACTACGCAACGCTGAATATCAAGGACGTGCTTGCGCGCCTTGATGGTGTGGGTGAGGCGCGCGTGTTTGGAGCCCGCGACTACTCCATGCGGATCTGGCTGGATCCGGCACTGGTTGCAGCCCACAATCTAACGGCAGCAGAGGTCGTTGCCGGTCTTCAAAGAGCAAATCTTCAGGTTGCTGCGGGCGCTCTAAACCAGCCACCGGCAACGTCGGAAGGTGCTTTTGAGCTTACCGTGAACACGCTTGGACGGCTGAGTAGTCCTGAGCAGTTCGCCGAGGTGGTGATCGCTCGCGATGATGCTGGACGTGTTACCCGCGTACGCGATGTCGCGCGTGTCGAACTCGGTTCTCAGGACTATACGATTAACGCCTATCTGGACAACAAGGTCGCAACTGCGATCGTCATTTTTCAAAGACCCGGTTCAAACGCGCTGGCAACAGCCCAGTCGGTTCTCGATACGATCAAGCAGCTATCGAAGGCTTTTCCCTCGGGTCTTGCTTACTCGGTTGTCTACAATCCGACAGAATTCATCCAGAAATCTATTGACGCGGTGATCACCACATTTTGGGAAGCGCTGCTTCTGGTCGTTCTGGTTGTGATCGTATTTCTGCAGACATGGCGCGCGGCGATCGTACCGATAGCCGCTATCCCGGTTTCACTGATCGGGACGTTTTTCGTGATGACGGCATTCGGGTTTTCGCTGAACAACCTGACCTTGTTTGGCCTGGTGCTGGCCATTGGTATCGTCGTCGATGATGCAATCGTCGTTGTGGAGAATGTAGAACGATATCTCAGTGAAGGATTGTCTCCGCGAGATGCAGCCTACAAGACCATGAGCGAGGTTGGCGGAGCCCTGATCGCCATGTCGCTTGTGCTTCTGGCGGTCTTTGTTCCGACCGCTTTCATAACCGGGATATCGGGTTCTTTCTATCAGCAGTTTGCGCTTACGATTTCAGCATCGACGATGATCTCGTTGCTGGTCTCATTGACTCTTTCCCCGGCACTGTCGGCTCTGCTGCTCCAGCCCCATAAAGCCAAGAAGACGTCCAGAAAAGGGTTGTTGGCAGTTCTTTACTGGCCACTGGACAAATTTTTCTACGGCTTCAACTGGGTCTTCGACAGGCTGTCTGAGGCATATGGGGGTCTGACCCGCCGTGTCATCCGCTTCGCCGCTGTAGTGCTTGTTTTTTATGGCGGCCTTATCTTCCTCACCTACAGTCAGTTTCAAAATACTCCGACCGGGTTCATTCCACAGCTTGATCGCGGCTACTTTATTACCGCATTTCAGCTTCCGCCCGGGTCCAGCCTGAAGCGCACAGATGCGGTCATTCAGCAGGCATCCAGTATTTTACTCTCCCGGAAAGGCGTAAAACATGCAGTCGGGTTTGCCGGGTTCGATGGTGCAACTTTCACAAATGCTCCCAATGCCGGTGTTATCTTTGTTGCGCTCGAGGAGTTCGCCGACCGGTCTGAAAAGGGCCTGAGCGCGGACATGATTCTCGCCGATCTGCGCGCGCGCATGTTCGGAATCCGAGATGCAAATATTTTTGTCCTGCCGCCGCCTTCGGTACCTGGAATTGGTACCGGCGGAGGGTTTAAGCTCTACGTGCAGGATCGGGCGGGGCGCGGGTCGCGTGCGCTGGAGCAGGCCGCATGGAGTATCGCTGGTCCCGCAAACGGCACGCCGGGGCTTGCCCAGGTCTTCACATTGTTCAATACGAAGACGCCACAGATCTATGCGGATATTGATCGAGTGAAAGCCGAAAAACTCGGTGTCCCCATTACCCGTGTGTTCGATACGTTGTCCATTTATATGGGCTCTGCTTTTGTCAACGACTTCAATTTTCTGGGGCGCACGTACCGGGTCACGGCCCATGCCGATAATCCATACCGGTTGACAGTCCGTGATGTCGCCAACCTCAAGACCCGCTCAGATACTGGCGAGATGGTGCCGCTAGGCTCGATCGCGACCTTCAAGGATAGCTCGGGACCTTACCGGGTGCCCCGCTACAATCTGTACCGTGCGGCGGAAGTGCAGGGTTCCACCATTCCCGGTTTTTCTACGGGCCAGGCAATTGAGGCAATAGAGGCACTTGCTGACAGCAACCTGCCGTCAGGTTTTGGTTATGAATGGACGGAACTGGCGCTTCAGGAAAAACTTGCTGGAAGCACGGCGACAATCGCATTCGCTCTGGCGGTCATCTTCGTGTTTCTTCTTCTTGCCGCACAATATGAAAGCGTGATCCTGCCGTTGGCGGTCATTCTTATCGTACCCATGTGCCTGTTTGCGGCGATTACCGGTGTCATTCTGAGGGGAATGGACAACAACATCCTGACTCAGATCGGCTTCGTTGTGCTGATAGCACTTGCGGCCAAGAATGCTATTTTGATCGTCGAGTTTGCCAAACAGGCGGAAGATGCAGGTGCAAGCCGCGTTGAGGCAACCCTACAAGCGGCGCAAACGCGGTTGCGTCCAATCCTCATGACTTCATTTGCCTTCATTCTGGGCGTTGTGCCCCTGGCTATCGCCCAGGGTGCGGGAGCCGAAATGCGCCAGGCGCTGGGTACCGCGGTGTTCTTCGGGATGCTCGGGGTTACCTTGTTCGGTCTGATTTTCACACCTGTATTTTACGTGGTGTGCCGCTCGCTGCCGGACATCCGGTTGGGGACCATGTTTAGCTGGCCCAAGACAGGTAAAACGAAAAACTGATCAGGAGGTGATGGGTCACTATATTGCGGCCAACGCCTACATCAGCGAGACGCGCACATAAACCGGCAGCAGGATGACCACCAGAACCACCGGGAATACGAACATGGTGAGCGGCACTGTCATCTTGGCGGGCAAGGCCGCGGCTTTCTCTTCCGCGCGTGACATGCGCTTGTCGCGCATCTCCTCGCTATAGACGCGCAGCGCGTCCGACATGCTGGTGCCCAGCTCCTCCGACTGTTGCAGCAAGGAGCCCAGATTGTGCGCTTCTTCGATACCCATGCGCTGGGCGAGCGTGTTGAAGGCGTCGGTCAGGGCGCGGCCCGCGCGCAACTCAAGCGTGGCCATGTGCAGGCAGGCGCCAAGATAGGGGAATGTCGGTGTGAGTTCCTCGCCGACCCTTCCTATGGCCTGGTCGATGCTGATGCCGGCTTCTGCGCAGACCACCATCAAATCCATGAAATCAGGGAAGCCTTCGCGGCATTGCTGCTGCAAGGCCTTGATGCGCCTGGAGATAAAGAAACTGGGCGCCATCAGTCCGGCGATGGCAGACCCGATGACGAATGTCAGGTATCGCGCAGTGTCGACATCGAACACGAGGATCTGATCGGCAATGAGGAAGACCGCCGGGAACAGCAGGGCCAGCGCGACGCGGATGAGATAATACCAGGCAAGGGCTGAGGGATTGAAAAACCCGGCCTTGTTGAGATTATCCCGCACCGCTGAAACTGAGGTGTCTCCCACTGGAACAAAATGCGCCGCCACGGTGCCAAGCAGCTTGCTGGCGCCCGCGAGTTTTTGATGGCGCAGCGAACGGCGATCGTCCAGCGGGTTTTCAGCACTGCCGGAAACCGGCATCAGGGTGCGTTTCCTGATGCCCTCGCGCGCTTGCCATGTCCGGGCGATGGTGTAGGTGGCGCCGGTCACGAGCGCGCAAATGCACACCGAGATGCCGATGAGAACGGCCGACTGGTAGTCATTGAGGAATTCCATCAACATTGCGCCTGATCCCTACAATTTGAAATTGACCATGCGGAACATGATGATGTTGCCGATAAGCATCGCAATGCCGGCACCTCCAAGGCCGTAATGAACCTTGGGTTCGTTCCAGATGCCGCCATAGAAGTCTGGGGCAAAAATCAGCAGCACGCCGAAGACGATAAACGGAAGGCAGCTTAGGCCGATGGCCGACATGCGCCCTTCTGCTGATACCGCCTTGACCCGGCGGCGCATCTTGAAGCGGTCACGCAGCACTTTTGAGAGATTGGAGAGCAGTTCGCTCAGATTGCCGCCGGTCTTGGCTTGTATGCAAATGGCCACCACAACGAGGGCAAAGTCGTCCTGTCCAACCCGGGCGCTCATCTGCTGCATGGCGCCGTCGAGATCAAGACCATAGGTCAGTTCATCGCCGGTGATGCCGAATTCGGTACCGATGGGGTCTTCCATTTCGCGCGCCACCATGGAGATGGCAACGGGTAGGGGATGGCCCGCCTTCAGCGAGCGCACCATGGTGTCCACGGCTTCCGGTAATTGTTCCTCGAACTTGTTGCGGCGGCGCTGGCGCAGGGTGCGCAGCACCAGGATAGGGAGGCCGATTCCGGCGCCAAGCGCTGCGGGTATGGAGAACAACCAGTCGAACCCGGCGACAAGCGTTGCAATGGCCCCGGCAATGCCCGAGAGAACCATGAAAAACGCAATACGCCAGATGCCGACCCGCAAGCCTGATTGCAGCACCAGCCGGTTGAACCAGATCAGCGGCAGCTTGTAGGCACCTTCCGATGTCAGCCCGCGGTCGCGGCGAAGCTGCACCAGCACTTCATGCTGGTCACCTGCTTTGCCCATCAGCTTCAGCCGGGAGTTGACCTTGCGCACATATGAGGTGCGCTTTGCAATGGCTAGGTAAGCCGCCTCGACGCCAAGGAATACGGCGGCGCCAAACAGCACGAAGATCATGTTCTGGGCTATCTCGGGTGACATTACAGCGGGTCCTTCGGATCAAAATATTCACCCGGGATTTCGATACCGTGAGACTTAATCTCATCGAGGAATTTCGGCCGCACGCCGGTGGCGCGGAACTCGCCGATGATGGTTCCATCTTCCTCGGTGCCGACGCGCACATATTTGAAGATTTCCTGCATCTGCACGATGTCGCCTTCCATGCCGGTAATTTCAGACACGGACGTCAGCCGCCGAGTACCATCGGAAAGGCGCGAGAGCTGAACGAAGATGCGAACCGCGGATGCGATCTGTGCACGCACGCTTCCCTCGCTCATATTGGTGCCGGCCATGCCGACCATGTTCTCCAGTCTCGTAAGTGCATCGCGCGGATTGTTGGCATGGATTGTCGCCATCGAGCCCTCATGGCCCGTATTCATGGCCTGCAGCATGTCAAAGGCTTCCTCGCCGCGCACCTCGCCAAGGATGACACGGTCGGGGCGCATACGGAGCGCATTCTTCACCAGATCGCGCTGCAGGACTTCGCCCTTGCCCTCAAGGTTTGGTGGCCGGGTTTCCAGCCGTCCGATATGGGGTTGCTGGAGCTGCAATTCGGCTGCGTCCTCGATGGTGATGAGGCGCTCATCGTGAGAGATGTGATTTGAGAGCGCATTCAGCATGGTCGTCTTGCCCGAGCCGGTACCGCCAGAGACGATCAACGACATGCGCGAAGAAACAGCCGCCGCCAGCACTTCGCCGATTTGTGGTTTGAGGCTTCCAAACTCGTACATCTTCTCCAGGTTAAACGGCTTCTTGGAAAATTTGCGGATAGAGATCAGGGGTCCGTCCACGGTCAGCGGCCGGATGATGGCGTTGACGCGGCTGCCGTCTTCAAGGCGCGCATCGACCATTGGTTGCGATTCATCAACCCGACGCCCGACATTGGCGACGATCTTGTTCAGGATGCGCAGCAGATGCGCTTCGTCCTTGAAGCGGACGGGTGTGAGTTCCAGCTTCCCGAAGCGCTCCACGTAGACTTGCGCGTGGGTGTTGATGAGAATGTCGGAAATGGTCGCGTCCTTGAGCAGCGGCTCGAGCGGACCAAGGCCCGTCATCTCGTCGTAAAGTTCGCTGGCGAATTCCTCCAGCTCGTGGGCATTCAATGGCAGACGCTCGGCCAGCACATATTCTGATGCAAGCTCAGCCACCTGCCTACGCAGCTCTTCTTCGGGCACCTTGTCGATTGCAGATAAGTTGATCTCGTCAATGAGCTTCCTGTGCAGGCGCACCTTGGCGTCGAGAAATTTCGGATCGCGAAGCTTTGCGTTGCCCTCGCTGGCGGGTTCGTCCTGCTCGGGGGAAGCGGGCTTCTCGCCGTTCTCCTCTGCGGCTGCGGGACTATTAGGTGCTGGCGTATTACCACCTTCAGGCGGCTCAGCGGGCGAGACTGCATCCAGCCTGGCCATGGCCGCCAGCAGGCGCTCGTCGGGCTTTTGCTCCACCGGCGTGTTCGCTGGTGCTGCACTCGACGCTGTCTTGCGCTTGTTTGAAAACCGACCCGCCATAACCCCTCATCCCGCACGGGCCAGCGTGAAAAACCACGCAAAGGCCCAATCTCGGTGAAAAGGGTACCTGACAGAGACGAATATTCAGCGAATCCGAACGTTCAAATTTTAATGGTTTTTAGGGGGGGTGATTGCATTACAGCAACTGCTCTTCCACCGTTTCTATGATCTCTGGTGGTGGGCATGGTTTATTTTCGCAACCCACCACCATCCTGTTCCTGCACTCTTCATTGAACGACGTTGGTCAGCCAACATTTATCACTGAAAATCGTGCTAGCTGCGCTCTTTTTGCCGGTTCATATGGGGAATGCCGGGTGCCTTACGGCGAACTCCCTAAACATTTTCCCTTATACCCGTCGCACTCCATTTGATTGGTCGTACAACACAGGCCGCTGCAACAATCGGAATTTTTACGGCATCGATCTCCATTGTCGCCGCCGCAAACATATGAGACAGGACTCGATCCGATGGGTGAGTATGGGGCGGCTGGCAAGATGCTGAGCGCAAGCCGTGATACCGCTTCAGTGGTGGCGGCTTGAGGGGTTGCGGCCTGTGCGGACGTCTCGCCGGCTCGGGCCGGGGATTGCGAGGCAATAAAGAGCCCGAGGGTCAGGATTGCAAACAGCCCTATCAGTCGTTTCATCGTCTTATCTCCTTGTATCAATAGTCGAGCTTATCGAGATTGCCTCAGGTCTGTCTCCAGATCAGGGTTTGCACATCGTGCCGCCCGTGCCACCTGGAACCGACACCGACCGGCAGATCAAACCTTCGCAGCAATTGCTCTGGCACTCATAATCTGGTGCCGAGCAAGCCGTTTGATCGCAGCCGCCTTTGCCTCTCTTGAGGCACTGGGCCGCCACCTTCACCATCGGCGAGAAGTTACGCGTTCCCGCAAGGGGTCCTGTGGTTGAGCTCGTGGCTTGCCCGGACGCCAGGAGCGTTGTTTCTCCCGTATCGGGCGCTGCCATGCCGGCCCCGGCGATAAAGATCCCGAGGGTCAGGATGGCAAGCAGCGCGGTAAGTGTTTTCATGGTGATTTTCTCCAAGGTTCGACCCTTCATTGACACAACGGTCCGTAGCCCGTGGCACCGGACCGCGCGATCGCATGCCCGGTTCCAGTGCCACGCTTATCGAGCCCGGCTTGTGTGTCACCCTAGCAGGGGTGCTTGGTGTTGCACTGCCCGTAGCACGCATTGGCGGCTGCTGATTCCGGCACGTGCTTTTTGTTGCATGCACTCATGCAGTTGTTCCATTTGACGATGCACGAATTCGGGCCGGGAGGGCCTCCTGGGGGCCGGGCCTGCGCCAGCAGAACACCGTCGCGGAGCGACTGGTGCATGACCGGCGCGCTGTCCGTCTTCAAGACGCCCGCGGCCTGCATGTCGGCTTGCGCGGAAGGTCCGCCTGACAAAACGATGCGGTGATCAGGAGTGCTGAAATCTTGAGTATTCGGGATGTGATTTTCATAGTCCCTCCAACATGGTTTGCTTCGCGGACCCGGCGAGGGCCGCAGAAGAAAAATCGTTCTGCTGTTCGAGAGATTGAACGAAAAACGGGTCGCGAAGCCGTTTCACTACCCCCCCAAAGAGCGCTAATGCGTCTGCGCGAGGGTCGCCTCTCATTGAGAGGCCTTGAGCGAGAGGACATGGAATGCCCCGAACCGCGACAGGGGGAGAGCGTAGCAGGTTTTTCCGTGTACGGGTAGTTGGTATACGCAGTGTCGGCAGTGGGCCTTTCCGGTGGCTTCCGGGCGTGTTCCTTATTTTACGAGCGCCTTGCATTGCGCCGAGTCGTCGCCGCACCGGTCGCAAATGCAGATCGCATGAAAATAATCACACTCGTCGCCGCCATCCGGCGTTGTCACCTTCGGTCCCTTGCGGCACTCGGCGAGAATGGTGTCGCAATCTCCCGGGCAACTGCCGTTGACCCGCCATATGGGCAATGTGGCCTGCCCGGGGATTTTGCTCATGTGCAGCTGCGGGTCAGCCCTGCCCGGCGAGGTGGGTGCGAGCAGGCCTATCAGCATGATGAGTGCGGCAAGAGTTTTCATGTCACTGACACAACGGACCGTAACCCGTTTGACCCGGCTGGGCCGGGTAGAAGACGCATTTGCCCACGCAGCAATCTGACTTGCAGTTTCCCAGCAAATCTTTGCGTCCTGTGGGAGGGCAGGCCTGGTAATTGCAGTCTTGACCCGCCGCCTTGCAGGCTTGCGCCGTCTTTACGAGGGGGGAGAATTGTCCACTGCGTGCCACCAGGCGGCCTTCGTTAATGCTCCAGGCCTTCAGGACCGGGGCGTGCTGGGTCTGCTGGGCGCTAGCGGTGACTATCTCGGGCGCTGCTACGCTCGGGCTTGTTATGAAGATGCCAAGGGTCAAAATCGCGAAAAGTGTCAGGATTGTCTTCATCACTTCCTCCCGTTTGATATGTGATTCAGCCTCTTTCGAGAGGCCTTGAGCGAGGGGAGACGAGCTCTCCCGCTTCACTCCTGAGAAAAAGCGTATCAGGAATTTCCGTATACGGTTAGAGAATTTTGGCGGGTTTTATTGCCGGTGCGGACGCGGGGCGTGGGCTGGTTTCGGGGCGTGTTCCAGGTGCGTTTGGCCAAGGCTACAAGCCGAACCGGTCCAACAATTTATACCAGGCAACCGCAGCCGGCACGAACCATGGATTGCCTTGGTAAAACGGAATTGCGCTGAAACGCTGGTTCTCGAAGGCTGAAACACCTGCCGGATCGTCGAGGATTTTCAGGGCTGCCTTGCGGCCAAGCCAGCGCGCCCACACGACGCCGGAACCGCAGAACCCGGTCGCGTAATAGACGCCATCCTTGATGGCCAATTGCGGCAAATGATCCAGGTTCATGGCAACGTAGCCCCACCAGACATGGCTCAAGCCGGTATCTGCCAACTCTGGAAAGATACGGATCATGCTCTGGTGTAAATGATCATGAGGAACGGGCCCGTCGACTTGCAGGTTCCCTGCGGTGCGGCCTCCAAACAAAATCCGGGTTCCATCGGGCGAGGGCCGGAAATAATGATGAATGCGGTTGGTGTCTCCAAGCATGCGCTGCTTGGGGCAGAGCCGATCCATGAGTTTCTCAGGTATCGGCTCCGTGGCAATGATCATGCTGGGAACCGGCACGATGCGCCTTTGCAGCCAGGGCGCCGCGCGGTCGGTGTAGCCGTTGGTGCAGACGATGACATTGCCCGCGGAAACTGCCCCGCGTGAGGTCACCAGTTCGAATTTGTTGCCCTCGGGCCGGATTGCCGAGACCGCCGTGCGGGCATGTACGGTTACGCCTTCCCTGAGCGCCACCTCCAGCAATCCTTGATGAAGAAGGGCTGGCTGGACACCGCTGATATCCGGCCGCACCACTCCGCCGTGAAACAGATCAGATCCGATTTCCGTAGTCTGTTCCGACTTCGGCACAACCGCTGCATCGAGGTCAAAATGCGTGTTCAGCGCCTCTGCTTCGCGTGCCATGCGCTCGTAATGATCAGGCCGTGCGGCGCCCGTAAACCGACCAACCCTTTGGTGCTGGCAATCGATCTTTTCTTCAGAAATAAAGCGGGCAAGGTCGTCACGCGCCTCGATACCTTCACCGTAATAGGCCTTGGCGTGCTCAAGCCCGAGCGTTGATATCATCTTCGAGAATGAAACACGCAGGTTGCCACTGGTGATGCCGCCGCTGCGTGAAGATGCAGCACCACCGGCAAGCCCTTTGTCAAAGATTTGTACCGACCGGCCGTTTCGAGCCAGCTCCAGCCCTGCGCTCAGCCCGGCATATCCAGCACCGACAATTGCGACATCGCATTGACCCGCTACCGGTTCCTCAGGCAGCTCCGGCCGAGGGGCTTCCTCCCACCAGTAGGGTGTATGCACAACCATATTGCTCACTCTAACCTGGCCCCGCCAAAGGGTCAGGTCACACCATGCTGAACTGGCGCCTAGGGCTTGATGTAGGTGTAGCCCATGGCTTGCAACTTGGCCAATTCGGCAACCCCGCTCGGCACGATATCTGCCTTGCTGACATCATAGAGGTCTTGTGAATAGTTGATCTTCTTGCCGCGAAGTGTGTTTGCGCAGACGTGAAAATTGACACCCTGGCCCTTAAGCCCGGCGATCTTCGCCGTGATGGCTTCCGTCGCGTTGCCTGTGCCGAACTTGGTGTTCCCAGATGCGGTCGGCTCAAGGAGAAGCGTGAGCCCCTTGCCGTGCAGGACAACCTTAAGGTCGAGGTTTTCCTTGCCGACGGCATTGATGTGATTCTGGATATTCCGCATGGCGCCAGCCTGTGATTTGGGATCATCATAATTGATATGGTAGACCACCTTCTGCTTTCCGTAGCTGCCGGCGAGGGCACTGCCCGTGTAGAAAGTGATGGCCATAAGTGCTGTGGCAATGAGGCTGAGTAAGCGCATTGTTTCCTCCCATTTTTTAAGTCAAACCAGTCGTCTCGCAGGCTCTGCACTGCGTTTGACAGAAAAATTCTAGCAGATGTCCAATGAGATATACATACGAACTGATGAATGTGTCTGTGATGGATAGAGGCCGACCGCCAGATTTCTGCGCCTCAAGCCATCCCCCCGACAAACCCCTCCGTCTCCCCGTCATGCACAAGGGCGAGGCGCACCTGGCCCTCGCAGTGGCGCGCGCGGCACACGCTCATGCGCTCAAGCTCATCCATATAGATGAACTGGAGTTCGGGTTGGATGAGCAGCATGCGTACGTCGAGATAATAAGTATGGCCGCAGGCCTTGCAGGTGGCCTCGATCCTCTGGCCGGCATCAAGGTCGCGCAGCTGGAGTTCGGTTTTCCAGTTCATTACCAGAAATCCTCCGCGCGCGGGATGCGGGTGTAGGAAATCTTGCCTCCCGCATTGCCGCCCGGCGGCGGCGTCCATTCGCCCAGGGAGACAATCGTCTTGCCGTAACGCCCGTTGAGATGATCGACCGCATGGGTGATGCGCTCCCATTTGCGGCGCTCCACGTCATCGTTCAGCAACAGATCGAGCTGGCGCTGGGTGGCAACAGAGAGATCGAGCAGCGTGACGCCGATGCGGATAATGCGCGCGTTAGAAGGGATTTCGGCCCGCGCCTGAACCCAGAGTTGCCTGAGTGCTGAAAGGCACGCCATGTCGTCATGGACGATGGGAAGTGGAAGCTGTCCGAACCAGCGGTCCTCCTTCATGGAGAGCCAGAGCCAGACGCGCCCTGCGTAAAAGCCCTCCCGGCGCATCCGCCGCGCTGCTTTCACCAGCAGCAGCCGCGAGAACTCTTCTGCGTGTTTTGCGCTTCTGTGGGTGGGCGGCAGCACACGGCCATGGCCGAACATGCCGCGCCCTGATGCGGGCGTCTGGACGTCATAGCCGTGTAGAGCATACCACAGCCGTTCACCCGTCACGTTGCGCCATAATTTGCGCAATTGCTTGGGCTGGGTGGCAAGGAGTGCGGCCATGTCGTAAATCCCGGCGCGCTCAAGCCGCGTTTCCATGCGCCGCCCCACGCCGGGGATTTCCTCCAGAGCGAGCGGAAGCAGCGGCCCCGGCATATCGTCCGGGTGCCAGATGGTGGTGCCATTGGGCTTGTCCTGCTTGCCGGCGATCTTGGCCAGATGCCGGTTGGCGGCAAAGCCTATTGAGCAGGTGATAAACGGCCCCACATGAGCCGCGATGCGGGTTTTGATCCTGGTCGCAAGCGTTTCCGGGTCATGGCGCTCACTCGCCTCCAGCCGGCAGGTCAGCTCGTCGATAGATTTGACCGCATCGACCGGGATCACCATGTGGATTTCGCTCAAAAGCGCATTGTGAGCGCGCCGGTAAAGGTCGGGGCTTTGGGGAACGAGGATGATATCGGGGCAGGCGTTCTTCGCGTCCTGGATGTTCATAACGTTCTTCACGCCGTAAGCCTTGGCTTCCTTGGACGCGGCGATAACGCAGGTGCTGGTGGTGCCGGCAAAGGGTACGACGCCGATGGGCCGTCCGCGATATTCCGGGTGGGCCTGTTGCTCGACGGAGGCAAAAAAGCCGTCAAAGTCGAGATAAAGCCGTTCAATGGTGTCTGGTTTGCGCAAAGAGGGTGTCCCTTGAATCAGGCCGGGACACGCAATAGAACATTGCGAGAACATTTGAGTCAAAGGGAATAATGGAATGGGGGGTGTTTGCGCCGCTATTTCTTTTTCTTCCCCTCGTTGGGGAACAGGATCGCGGTCAGATCCTTGTCGATCTTGTTGTTCTTGTCGATCTCGTATAACGGCACGCCGCGGTCGATGGCCTCGCGCACCAGCCGGTAATCCTCATAGACGAAACCGCCAAGGCGCGCGCCCAGCATGTCCTGCGCGTCAGACTTGCGCAGTGAATTGATGCCTCCGCCGAACAGGCGTGCCTGGCAGCGGTTGACGAGTACCGATGTGTCGATTTCGCCGTCGCATTTCTCACCGATGGCGTCGATCAGCCGGCTGGCAGAGCGCAGGCCCGGCACCGTCATTTCCGTGACGACAAAGGCCTTGTCGCAGCCCTCCAGCACGTCTGACGACCAGGGCAGCCAGACGCGCGGCATGTCGATCACCACATTGTCGAACTTGGCCGAGGCCATATCCAGCATGTTGGTGATAAGCTCTGCGTTGATACTGTCATAGTCGCGCAGGGAATTTTCTGCCGCCAGAACGGCGATGCCCGTATCGTGGCGCGACAGCATGACTTCCAGCAGCTGTTCATCAAGGCGCTCCGGCGCTGAGGCGATTTCGTCGAGCTGAAGGTTCGGTTTGAGATCGAGGTAGTCGGCGATGGAGCCGGTCTGAAAATCGAGCGCGATCAGGCAGGTCGACTGGAACTGCTTTTTGTGGCGCGCCAGCAGAAAAGCACTCTGGATCGCGAGCGTGGTATTGCCGATACCGCCGGCCGCGGGCACGAAGGCGTAGCAGGCGGCCTCACTCGCGCTGGTTTGCGCCTGGCTGGAATGGAGTGCGCGCTCGCAAGCAGGCAGCAGGTCTTTGTCCACCACATGCTTCGGGCACCAGTCGGAAACATTGAGGCGCATGAATTCGCGCGCGGAGGTTTCCGACAGCTTGTCTGAAATGATAATCACCGGAAGTCCCGCCGCGCGTTGCAGCATGACTCGTTCCAGCGCGCCCATGTCCTGCCGGTTTGCCGGGTCAAGCTCAACCAGCAGCAATCCGGGATGCGCGTTGGCGAGACCCTGGCGCTCGGCCTCGGCAATGCTGCCGGGCAGGGTCTCCAGCTCGAAGCGCTGCGTACGCGCAAGGGTTTCCTGCAATTTCAATGCAAGAGCGGCATCGCCCGTCACCAACTGGATACGATCCAGTTCCTCGGCGTCATTGGTGAACTTTCTCAGCATGGCTGCCGGGTCTCTCTCCTGAGCAAATCAATCGCGCATACGCCCTGACTACGGAGCCGGTGGCGCCGCCGGTGGCGGTTTGCTCTCGTCCTCGAACTTGTCTGATACACCCATGCCTTGCGGCTCCAGGCTTTCGTTTTTCTGGTAACGCTCCATGCCCACCATCATGCGTTTCCCGTTGGTCGGGTGGTTGGTCTTGCGGGAATGAGCCGGCCAGGGATCAATAGTGTGAACCGCCTTGTTATGGGCAACTGCGTCACCCGCACTCAGCGAAATGGTGTCGCGCGGATGAAGATATTCGCCGTATCTGCGCTCACGGCAGCCGCCCAGCGCGAGCATGGAAACCGCGACCGTGGCCACCATTGCAAACTGCATCGTGGCGATGATTGGATCCCTGGTCATTATACACCCCCCTTGTAGCTGGTGTGGCCCGAGCCAAGGTCGGCGCCCTTGTAATTGCCGGCATCGAGTATGTGCCCGCGATGTGCTTTCTCCCGGCGGCGGCGTTTCTCATGACGGCGGCCGGTCTTCCAGCCTTCCATCTTGCCGCGCAGGAAGAAGTCGACATCGTTGCTGGCAACAGACTTGTCAAACGGAGTCAGCAATTTTTCTCCCGGTGCCGCCGGCTTGACGAGGCGCGGCGTGACGATGATCACCAGCTCGGTTTCGTTCTTTTCATACGAAGCGCTGCGCATCAGCGCCCCCAGAACCGGCACACGGCCAATCCATGGAAGCTGGCGGATCCCCTTCGAGTGGGTGGACTGAAGCAATCCCGCAATGGCAAAGCTCTGGCCGTCGCGCAGCTCAACCGTGGTCTTGGTGCGACGCGTGATCAGGCTCGGAATTTCCGTGTCGTTGACCCGAAGCGTGTTGTTCGGATCGATCTCGCTGACTTCAGGTTCGATCTTCAGATTGATAAGGCCATCGGCCAGAACGGTCGGTGTGAAGGCCAGCCCGACACCGAATTTTTTGAACTCAATGGTGATCTGGTCATTGTCGCGCCCCACCGGGAAAGGAAACTCGCCACCGGCCAGGAAGCTTGCCGTGTCGCCGGAAAGGGCGACCAGGTTCGGTTCCGCGAGGCGGCGCGCAAGACCGCGTTCCTCAAGGGCCTGGATAAGCAGATCCGCAGTCGCGCCATTGCTCAGCAAATTGGCGAGTACGGTGCCGAAGGGCGTCCGGTTGGCCGGAAAGGCGCCAAGGCCAACATTGCCCGGAAAGTTGGTGACAGAGTTAAACCGTCCGCTTTTGGAGGTCAGATTGGTGCTGATGCCGAGATCGCGCGCGGCATTGCGCGTGGCTTCCACGAAGCGAACCTCCAGCATCACCTGCTGGGATGAACTTACACTAACGGAATTGACAACGGCCTTTGGCGCAAACTGCTCTGCGATTGATACCGCGCGCTCCAAAGTCGGAACATCGGGCGCCATGCCGGATAAGAGAATCCGGCCGTTCGCCGACTTTACTTTGATGCGTGCCTGCGGCAGGGCTTCGTGAATCTGCGAACGGATACTGGCCACATCATAGGAAATCTCAACTTCAACAATGCCGAGCACGCTCTTTTCCGCATCAAGGATCGTCAGCCGGGTAGCGCCGATCTTCTTACCCAGCACATATAGAGACTGGTTGGTGAGCGGAATGACGTCCGCAATTTCCGAATCTCCAACCAGCGCTTCGGCGAAGGGTTTTTCAAGACGGATGGTGTCGGACTTGTCAACCGGCACGCGCAGCCGCTGCACCTTGTTGCCGCCATCAAATTTGACAATCGGCGCACCGGCATAGGCATCACTGAGTGACCCGACAGCGCCGAGCAAAAGTGCGCTCAGGAGAGTGATCAGAATAAGAAAGGACAGCTGTGCGCCGGTCGCGGGAAACTTGTTGACCCCGTGCAAGATCGCCAATACCGGCTGAAAACTCGCATGGTTCCAGGCGCTGTCGACCCAGCGATAGCGCTCGTACCTGTTCCGTGATTGATGACTCATAATTCTTACCCCCTGCATTGTCCGGTTTTTATTGGTTTTGTTCGGACTTGCGTATGAGGATCACATAAGAGTTCTAACAATTCGGGTATCGAAAAAGCGCTTTCTGCAAAAAAAGCACTTCTTTCCCGAGTGTTAGTTACCGAAGCCTTGGAAGGATTAGTTACCCAATAGTTCGTGTGATTAGTTACCCGAACCTTGATTGCCCCTGGGCACGGAATAGTCGGAGCGGGTGATTTCGCGCGTTACCGTCACCATTACGGACGAGCCCGGGGCAGCCGGTGCGCTGGTGGCCGAGTTGAGATCGCCAAGTGCAATGCGCTGTGAAGCCTCACCTTTGGTTGAGCCGGCTGAGCGCAGCGCCAGCGCGAGTTGCCCGACGCTTGAGGCCAGGGCCAGTTTCTGTCCCTGACGGGTCGTAACTTCGATAGTGACGGCCTTGGCGGGTGCCGGGTCTTCGGTGCGGTCGTCGGCCAGCTGGTCCACGGCGAGAACGCGGACATTCTGCAACAGGACATCGGTGAAGGTATTTTTCTGGATCGCTTTGTCATCTCCAACTTCAACCGCTTCTGTGCGGGTCAGGAGAATGTCGACATGCTCTCCCGGCAGTACGAAGCCGGCAACACCGAGAACGTCATTGACGCGGATGGTGACGGCTTTCAGATTTTCTCCAATGAGCGCCGACAATGAGGCGCGCTGCCCTGGTCCGGTGATCTTCCAGCCCAGAACAGGCTCGTTTTCCTCGATTGCAGAAAGCACCACGCGCCGGTCCTTGCCGTTGACGATGTCCTTGATTTTCTTGAATGCCCCCTCGGGGATGGCCTTGGTAGGCCAATCGACCTCGCGTAGGGAGCGCTGGGCGAGCCGGTTGCCGAAACGCAGAGATTTCGCGGCTATAACGACCGTACCCATGTCCACCTTGGGGGCTGCATCGGCAATCTGGGGCTTTGATACCTGTGACTGCAGCCAGACTTTCGAGAGCAGCGCTGCAGAAATACCCAGAACCAGTGCTACTGCGAGCATGACTATGCTACTTGGACGCATGTTACCCATCCCGTTCGTGGCAAATACTCCGCTCAATATATACAAGCCGACTTAAGGAAGGATGGGAGACATAAGGCAAATTTTATCTATCTATAAGCCGTGCACCGCTATCCTTAAGCAGGTGTAAATGCGATATGGCTTCTGAACAATTGTGGAGCAGAAGATATGTCAATAAAAGTTGTCAGTTTCGATTTGTGGGACACGCTCGTCGATGATGATTCTGACGAAGCAGTTCGCGCGGCACAGGGTTTGCGGTCCAAACGCGATGAGCGCCGCCACCTCGCATGGCAGGCGCTGAATGAAATTGAGCCGATTGAGCTTGATCGGGTGGTGCTGGCCTACGACACGGCCGATGCCGGCTTCAACCTCGTGTGGAAGCAACTGCACGTCAACTGGACCGTCGAGCAGCGCATGAACGTGATCCTCTCGGGATTGGGACGCACTTTGCCTGGTGGAGAACTTGAAAAGCTCATAGATGACACCTCGCGCATGGAGGTGGAAATTCCGCCCAACCCCATCGCCGATGTGGAAGCCTCATTGAGAGAACTTTCGGAAAATTTCAAACTGTGCGTGTGTTCCGATTCCGTCGTGACTCCAGGCACAGGCCTTCGGCAAATCCTGGAAGGCCACGGGCTGAAGAAATATTTCAGCGCCTTCGCCTTCTCCGATGAAGTGGGTCACTCGAAACCGCATCATTCCATGTTCGACACCGCGGCTGAGCAACTGGGCGTAGAGCGCCACGAGATCGTCCATGTGGGAGACCGTGACCAGAATGATGTGAAAGGTCCGCACGCTATTGGCGCCAAGGCCGTGCTGTTCACCGCGACGCGTCCCGACGACAAGGACATGACCACGGCTGACGCCATTTGCGACAGCCACAAGGATTTGCCCGGTGTTATCACCAGGCTGGCGCAGGAAGCCGAGGCCAAAGGAGCCTGAATCATGGGGAATGGCCCGAAATACCTCGTGCTCGACGGCTATTCGAAGGCGGGGCGAGAGGATTTGCTTGCAGGCGGGGCATCGACTGCGGGCGATCTGTATGAGCGTATGCTCAAAAACTGCACACCGGGCGGCAAGGCGCATGTGGACATAGTATGTCCCGCAGATGCCGGCGCCAGTCTGCCCCGGGGCGCGGAACTTGCCCAGTATGACGGCATTGCATGGACCGGATCGAGCCTCACTGTCTTTGAGCCCGGACCCACGGTGACCCCGCAGATTGAATTCGCCCGCGCGGCGTTTGAAGCCAAGGTGCCGAGTTTTGGTTCCTGCTGGGCGGCGCAAATCGCCGTGGTGGCGGCAGGCGGCGCATGCGCTCGC
Source organism: Hyphomicrobiales bacterium (assembly GCA_021775555.1). Taxonomy (GTDB): domain Bacteria; phylum Pseudomonadota; class Alphaproteobacteria; order Rhizobiales; family Methyloligellaceae; genus UBA2767. Next base: position 25,760 of record JAJFHP010000071.1, read on the forward strand.
AATCCCAAGGGGCGCGAGATGTTCATCGCCCGCAAGATCGGACTCACGAGCGATGGTCGTGGCCACCCGTTATACAGAGATAAAAAGGGCGTCTTCGATGCGTGGATAAGCCATGACGATGAAATCACCCATCTGCCGTCTGGTGCGCAAATTCTGGCGAGCAATGTTTTCACACATGTCCAGGCGGTGTCGGTGACATATAAAGGCGGCAATTTCTGGGGGCTGCAATATCACCCCGAATATGATGTGCACGAGATGGCGCGGCTCATCCATTGCCGCCGTGAGAAACTGACCGGGATGGGTTTTTTCAAGGATGTGGATGCAGCCGACGCCTTCGTCAATGATCTGGAAGCGCTGCATCAGGACCCTTCGCGCAAGGATATTTGCTGGAAGCTTGGCATCGACGAGGACGTGATGAACGAAGATATCCGGCAAATGGAAGTGCGCAACTGGATCGAGCAGCAGGTATTGCCCGCTATTGGCGCCCATCGGTCCGCTTAATCTCAATTACAATTGATACCGGTCATGGACCGGGGTGGAAGAACCGCGTCAAAGTGCTGTCATGACGCAACAGGACAGCATATTCGCGTTTATGGGTGACGCGTCGAGCCATGACCCTGCACCGCACGAAGTGCAGCGGATCGATACCCATGCTGCCGTGATCTTCCTTGCTGGAAGCCTTGCCTACAAGATCAAGCGCGATGTGCGCCTGTCCTATCTTGATTTCAGCACCCTTGAGAAACGCCGGGTCACTTGCGAGCGCGAGGTCGAGATCAACCAGATCACCGCACCGGATATTTATCTCGGCGTCATCCCCATCGTCCGGGGCGTGGATGGCGGGCTCTCAATTGGTGGCGTTGGAGAGCCTGTGGAATGGGCTGTGAAGATGCGGCGGTTTGGTCAGGACGGCCTGTTCGATGTTCTGGCGCGTAACGGTAAGTTACCCCTGGAGCTCATGCCATCGCTCGCACACACCATCTCGGGATTGCACCGCAGGGCTGAAAAAAACCGCAGTGTGGATGGCGTAAGTAGTATGGCCCGTATAGTCGCTTCCATATTGAGGTCGCTCGCAAAGGCACCCCCGCTTCTTGATGCCGCCAAGGTGAAGGCATTGACGCGGGCCCTGCGATCAGCTTTGCGTGCCGGGTCAGCCCTGATCGATGAACGCACCAGAAAGGGCTATGTGCGCCGCTGTCATGGCGACCTTCATTTGCGCAACATCGTGCTCATCGAGGGGCAGCCGGTGCTGTTCGACGCTATCGAGTTCGATGAGGAAATCGCCACTGTCGATATCTTATACGATCTGGCGTTCCTGCTGATGGATTTGCATCACCGGGGGCTGAAGGCCCATGCCAACGTGCTCTTCAATGCCTATCTGAGTGCGCCCGGCAAGCGCGCACCGCTGGTGCCGTTGAGGGGCCTTGGGCTGATGCCCTTGTTTCTCGCAGCACGCGCTGGCGTGCGGGCGATGGTAACGCTGGACAGGCTGCCCTTTGTAAAGGGGGCGGAGAGGCGCGCAGCCAAAAGTGAACTCACAGAATTCTTCGACCTGGCAATCCTGTTCCTTGAGCCCCCACCGCCACGTCTGATCGCGGTAGGCGGTCTTTCGGGCACGGGCAAATCAACCCTTGCTGCTGCGCTTGCGCCAGAAGTCGGGGCTGCGCCCGGTGCGGTTGTCGTCAGAAGTGATGTTGAGCGCAAAAGGTTCGCAGGTGTGGCAGAGACGGTGCGGTTGGGTTGTGAGCACTATTCTTCCGCCGCGACGGCGCGCGTCTACCGGGCATTCAATGCCAAGGCGCAGGCAGCGCTCGAAACCGGTCATTCGGTGATTCTCGATGGCGTCTTCGCCCGCGAGGACCAGCGCGCGCGCGCGCGGGACATTGCAGAGAAGGCGAATGTTCCCTTTACCGGACTGTGGCTCGAAGCGCCGGGCAAGCAGCTAGTTGAACGGGTGGATGCCCGTAGAGGCGATGCGTCGGATGCAGATGCCGGTATTGTGCAAAAGCAGCTCGGCTACGAGACCGGGAACATTTCATGGCAAAAAATTGATGCCGGCGGAAAGCCGGAGGGTGTTCGAAAACGTGCGTTGAAAGCACTCAAACCGGACAAACCTTAATAGCCCAGCGCGCAACCATCCTTGCGGGGGTCCGAACCGCCGGTGAGGACGCCGTCATCCCAATCGATCCATATTGCCTGGGAGCCACCGATGGGTTTGGCCGCTGGCACGGGTGTGTGTCCCTTGGCCTTGAGCGCATCGACGATATTTTTCGCCAGACCGCTCTCCACCTGCAGGTTGCCGGTTTCAGGATCTGGGAATACGCGCGGCAGGTCCATCGATTGCTGGATGTCCAGTCCGAAATCGAACATGCGGGTGAGGAACTGCATGTGACCATAGGCCTGATACTCACCGCCCATCACGCCGTAGGACATGACGATCTTGCCCTCCTTGGACACCATGGCCGGAATGATGGTGTGCATGGGGCGCTTGCCCGGTGCGATGCAATTGGGGTGGTCGGGATCGAGGGAGAAACCCATGGCACGGTTGTGCAGAACCACGCCGGATTTTGGTGCCATCAGTCCGGAGCCGAAATTGTAATAGAGCGTGTTGATGAAGCTGCACGCGTTGCGGTCCTTGTCCACGACGGTGATGTAGACCGTATCCTTATGGCTCGGCCCAGGTATATTTGACATGTTCGCCATTGCTTTGGCCGGGTTGATTTGCCCGCGCAATTCATCAGCGTGATCGCTAGATAACAGCCATTCTACCGGAACATCTGCCTGAGCAGGGTCAGCGACGTAGCACTGCCGGTCATGATAGGCCATGCGTCCCGCTTCGATCTCGGCGTGCAGGCGTTCAGGGTCAAGCGGATCATCACCCGCCTCGACACCGCTCATGACATTCAGCAACAGAAGCGCGATGATTCCCTGCCCGCTGGGCGGGCACTGGTGGACGGTGTAGCCGCGAAAGTCACTCGAGATTGGCTCCACATAGGTGCCCTCTACGCTGGCGAAATCCTCCAATGTGTGAAGACCGCCCTTGGATTGCAGATAGCCAACAATGTCCTCGGCAATCTCGCCGGTGTAAAAGGCGTCACGTCCTCCCTTGGCGATGGCCTCGAGAGTATTGGCCAACGCGTGCTGGTGGTGAAGGGAACCGACAGCGGGCGTCTTGCCATCTTTCAGAAACACCCGGGCCATGTTCTCGTCCTGGGCAATAATATTGGCCTGCTTGGCCATATCCACGCTGACGCGCGAGGCTATCGGGTAACCCTCGCGCCCGTAGCGGATGGCAGGTTGCAGCAACTCGCCTAAATCCTTCGTGCCATGGTCACGCAGCAGGCGGTCCCAGCCATCAACAGCGCTGGGGACCGTCACGGAATGAGGGCTCTGGCGCTCGATCCTGGTGATGCCCTGCCCGGCATACCATTCCGGTGTCGCGGCCTTGGGTGCGCGCCCGGCGCCATTGAAGGCCACGATCTTGTCGCTGCCACCCGGTGCATAGAGGCAGAAGCAATCGCCGCCGATGCCGGTTGATTCCGGCTCAACCACGCATTGCACGGCGCAGGCTGCGATCGCCGCGTCCATGGCATTGCCGCCGGATTTGAGAACATCGAGTGCGGCAAAGGTTGAGAGCGTGTTCGAAGTGCTCGCCATGGCCTGGGTGGCATGGGCAGGGGAACGGCCTGGCAGTTCGAGATTCCTCATGGGATTTCCAGTATGCCGGATTGTTCGTCTGGAAGGCTTTACTTTTTGCAGGCCTCAAGAGCAAGAGCAGTGTAGGCAAAGGTCTTCGCGTCTGTAGAGCGAAATGTTATGTGGCTGTGCCCGGCAGCAAAGAGGAAGCCTTAGATGTCGAACAATCACATTGAATTGCAGAGCGATACCCAGACACGGCCAACCAAAGATATGCGCGAGGCCATTGCCAGCGCCGAGGTTGGCGACGAGCAGGGATTTAACGATCCGAGCGTAACCGTGCTGGTTGAGAGAGTGGCGGAACTTTTCGGCAAGGAGAGCGCTGTTTTCCTGCCTTCAGGCACCATGTGCAACCAGATTTCAGCAGCGGTGCATTGTGGTCCCGGAGATGACATCATTGCAGAACGCTCAGCCCATATTGTCGGCGTAGAAGCCGGGGGCATTTCTGTTCTGGCGCGCGCTGGCGCCTATCCGATCGATGGTGACCGCGGCGTCTTTACCGCCGAGCAGGCTGAGGCCGCGGTGCGCGCTCCCTGGCGTTACGCCCCACGCACCCGCGTCATTTCCATTGAGCAGACCGCCAACCTGGCTGGTGGCACCGTGTGGCCGCTGGAAACGATCCGCAGCGTTGTGGAGGTCGGCAAACGGCATGAATTGAAGATGCATATGGATGGCGCACGGCTTCTGAACGCGGTGGTTGCAAGCGGTATTGCGGCCAGGGACTATACGCAAGGCTTTGATTCCGTCTGGCTGGACCTCTCAAAGGGACTTGGCTGCCCGGTCGGCGCGGTGCTGGCGGGTTCAAGCGAATTCATAGACAAGGCATGGCGCTGGAAGCAGCGTATTGGCGGCTCCATGCGACAGGCCGGCATTATCGCCGCCGCCGGGATTTATGCCCTTGATCACAATGTGGAGCGGATGGCGGAAGATCATGCTAATGCGAAAGTGCTGGCGCAAAAACTGGCATCATTGCCCGGTCTTCATGTCGAGCCGGATCATGTTGAGACGAATATCATCATTATCGACGTTTCCGCCTCGAGCGCGGATGCTGCCACATGGAGCAAGCGCCTTGGTGAAGAAGGGGTGCGGTTGGCGCCCATCGGTCCGCAAAAGCTACGGGCGTTGACCCATCTCGATGTCACGGCCGAGGAAGTGGTGCAGGCGGGTGAAGTTTTCGCCACCCTTGCCGAAGGTGAGCTGCGGGCTTCCTGATGTGGGTTGGAATAGTTCGAATGATGCGCTACTCGGCCGGAAGGCTGGTGCGCAGGCTTGAGAGTGGGTTTTGCCCTTGCCGGACGGCCCGCCGCCTGACGCGCTTGCGCGCGGGTTTTACAGATGAGAGCCTGATGGTTCTCGTTTGCGACGCCAGTTGAGCGGGGTTTACAACGGCCACCTCGCTGATGGTCGTCTGCCAGTGGGGCTGCCCCGGGGCCAGCTTCATAGGTTTGGCCATCGATTTCTGCTGCACGGCCTTGACCGGGGTCGCAGGGTGAACAGTCGGCGGGGGCTGCACCTGGCGCTGGAGGGATGAATTGCGGTGGCTCTGGCGGTGATCTTTGAACATCACCCTTGGATTTTTTTTGCGTACCGCCTTGTCGAGATCAGGATAGGCCGCGGGCAGGCTCAGATAGCGCGCGGTCAGCCGGCCTGTTGCAGCCAGCAATGTATAGCTGGAGACCACGTGATCGTGCTGCGCGCGCGCCAGCGCCACTTCGCCATTGACCAGTTCACGCTGTGCATCCAGCACCTCGAAAAGAGCGCGTTCACCGACCTTCACCTCGATCTGGACGCCTTTCAGCGCCTGGCGGGCGGCCTTGACCTGTTGTCGCGCGGCCTTGATCCGTGCTCGCGCGGCATGGAGTTGCTTCCAGGCATCGATAACGCCCGCCCGGGTCCGGCGGCGTGAATCAGTGACTTCATAGGCGGCGCCGGTCTCGCTTGCCCGCGACTGGCGGATGCGTGAGCGCACGTCACCACCCTGATAGAGTGGCATCTTCATGCGCACGAACAGTGACGATTCTTCTTCCTTGTCGATCGAGCTCGAGGTGTTGTGGTCGACGCCATGGCTCAACTCGAGCGAGACAGTGGGGAGCAGTGCGCCATAGGCCTCGTTTTTTGCTCGCCGGGCAGCCTCCTGGCTGTGCAGTGCCGAGATGATGGTCGGGTTTGTACTTCTTGCCACGCCAAGCGCCTCCGAAAGCGAAGGCGGCAGCAACTCAACCGGCACGCGTGGCGCCTTGAGCGCGCCCGGGCTGCGGCCGATGATGGCCTCGAAACTGGCTTCGCTGGCCTCGGCGTTGGCTTGCGCCTGGGCCAGGTCTGCCTCGCCTTCGAACAGCCGGGTGCGGGCCTGGGCGACATCGGTCTTCGACAGATCGCCAGCCCTGTGCCGCGCCTTGGTCGCCGCGAGCTCGTTGCGCAGGAAGCGAATATTGCTCTTCCTCAGCCTGGCAATCTTGCGGTCCTGAACCACATCCATATAGGCGGTGACCGTGTCCAGCAGGATGCTCTGCTCGCGGTCATGCAGCTGGGCCGCACCTGCACGCACTTCCGCTTTTGCGCGACGCGTGCCGTTATAGGTCTGGAAGCCCTGGAACAGCGGTTGGGTGAGCGTCAGGGAATAGCCTTCTGGCTGGAGCTTGGTGGTGCTCGACGAGGAATTCGTCCTGGTGCGCTCACCGCCCTGGAACGCATCCAGTGACAGGTTGGGCATGCCTTTTGCCCGTTCCTGCTTGATGGTTTCCTGGTCGGCGCGCTGGCGGGCGCGCTCCGCGTCGAGCCCCGGATTGCCGGCAAAAGCCGATGTGAGGGCTTCGTTAAGGCTTTGAGCCCGTGCCGTGCCGGGAGCGAGAACGATCAGGGTCAGCGCGAGAGAGCAGCCTGCCAGAAGCGCGCCCGTCCATACCCCGTGTGGGTACAAATTGGCCCTTCTTGGCAAAATGCTCCGCCGGGGAAAATGCGCGGGCTGTTGGCTGGTTGGCATATGCTGCGTCCGTGGATGACCCCGGCGGTTTCCTGCAGAGTGGAAATCGCCCGTTTTTGTTAGGTCACAGCATGGTTTACGTCAGTTGAGGATTGGTTAACCGGTGGCCGATTTTGGGACAAATGCCCACCTTGTCATCACCCGACTTGATCGGGTGATCCAGTAACCTTGGCTTGTGTTTTTTATCGAGACGCCAGCGGATACCGGGTCCTCCAGTCAAGCTGGAGGATGACAAAAAGACAGGGCTTAAGGTAACTAAAACCAGAGGTCATGGCCCTAATACACGCATTTGGTGTGTCGAGTGGTGAATTCGCTTTTTTGAAGTGGTTTTCAACAGAATATTATCCATATATTTCAATCTATTATCCGTAAACTGTGACAAATTTGTCAGAGGTGTGGTTTTTGGTGCGCCTGGGCGACTCCGAGGGGGAAACCTGTGCTACCTTTTCTCCAAGACACTATTTCATAGTGCAAATACTGGACGAGCATCTGTCACGTTGACTGGAATTCGTCCCTTATAGTGCTGAAGACACTCAACAAATGCGACCTGCGATCAAGCAGGCGCGTCAGTAAGCGTCGGGGGGACGTTATGGTCAGTCGGTTTGTTTCCGGTTTCAGTGCCGCGTTTGTGTGCGTGCTGTACTTTGTGATCGCAAGTTCGGCTCAGGCGCAGGATGCGCCCTCGAACGCAGATCTCTTCAAAATGATCAAGGCGCTGCAAACGCAGCAGTCAAACCTGGTGAACCAGGTGACGCAGGCGAAAGCCGAAGCCGAGGCCGCCAAGGCCGAGGCCGCAAGGGCCAAGAGCGAACTGGCGGCAGCCCGGCAGCAGATCGCCAATACGCAGAATGACGTTGCCCGCGTCGACGCCGCAGTGGCCGATGTTCGCGTGGCGGCAACGACGGCGGCCCCGATTGAGAGCACTCCCGGGACGAGCCTGATGGAACCCCGCGCCAGGGGGGCTTTCGCCGGGTCCGAGCTGACCTATCTCAAACCCTTTGGCGCCGAGAGGTCCGTCCTAGCGCCAACATTTAATGCTGCACACGTCAAGCAAGCCAACCCGGCGGCAGATCAGTTTACCCTGACAGAGTATGATTATGAAGCCGCGGCGCGTCTCTGGCTGGGTTATGAGTCCGCAACAGGCAAAGGCGTTCAGGCGACTTACTGGGAATACGACCAGGACGCCGATCTCAGCGCACCCTTTATAAAGACGGGTCTCGGTGCGGAATTCGATACCTACACGCCGACGGTCGGAAATTTGCGGGCTATGGCCCTTGATCTCGAACTCACCAAGCTGGCGCAGTTTGATGGCTGGGATATGACCCTGTCCGGCGGTCTGCGCTACGCCGAGTTCGACCAGTCCGAAGAATTTCAGTTATTGTCGGATGGAGGCACCCCATTAACTGTCGGCATGTTCGACAGGCGGGAATTCCGGGGGCTCGGCCCAACGGGTTCTCTCTCGGCGCGCCGGCGGCTCGGCAACTCCAACCTGTCTCTGGTGTCGAAGACCAGGGGCGCTCTGCTTTATGGCCATGGCAAGCGCGATACGAATATACGTGGAAATGATCTCGATGCCGTCGTCGTCCCCAATAATGAAGAAAGGCTGATCAGCAGTGAGGATAGTCTGCTGTTCACTCTGGAACAGAAACTCTCTCTGGAATGGGAGCGCATTCTGGCCAATGGCGCCGCCATCACATTAGGTGTAGGCGTGGAAGGACAGCTGTGGGGCGGCACCGGGGACATCGGAAGTCCCGTGAACAATGACGGAAATCAGACACGTCTCTTCAATAATCCGAGTGATAACACAGGCTTTGCCGGTTTCAACCTCTTCGGCGCTTACAAGAAGGCTCTGGGTGGTCAGTAGCCCGCAGTGTCACGCCGGCGCGAAATCGCCTTGCGCATCGCGGGCGACGGGTTCACCATGAACCGTCATTCCGGCGAAAGCCGGAATCCATTAGGGCCGTGATAAATCCTCCGCAGATAAAAGCTGGATTCCGGATCGCGCAGCGGATTGAACTCACGGGCATACCCATCGTCCGGACCGCCGCTTGTCCGGAATGACGGCAATTTATGCGTGATTTATCTAGCGCTCCGAGAAGCCGATATCGAGCGAGCGGTAGACCGGTTTCAGCAGATATTTCACAAGCGATTTGGAGCCGGTGATGATATCGGCCTGAACCACCATTCCCGGCTGGATAAGACGCCGCCTGTTGCCTTCGCCTACATGGCGCTGGTCAAGTTTCACTATTGCCTTGTAATAGGGCTCACCTTCTTCATTCTTGAACGTGGAAGCCGAGATTACGTTGACCTTGCCCTTTACGATGCCGAACACATTCGGGTCGAAAGTGGAGAGTTTAACCTCAACGATATCGCCCTTCTTAACATGGCCGACATCTTTCGGATCGACGCGGACCTCAGCAACAACATTCGAGTCGAGCGGAACCACCTTGGCAACCAGGTCACCCGGTTTCACCACTTCTCCCGGCGTCTTCTGCGCCAGTTCATGCACGATGCCCTTGATGGGGGATTTCACCACCAGCCGGTCCACCCGGTCTTCATGCTTGCCGACCTGCTGGTCAAGTTCGGCAAGTTCGGCGGAGACCTTGGAGCGTTCCTCGTTGAGCAATTTGAGAGCTTCGGCTGTTCCGCCGATAAGTGCGCTTTTTGCCTCGTTCAGATGTTCCCTGGCGGCATCGCGGCGTCCAATAGTTGAAAAATACCGGGCCTTGACCTCTTCCAGGGACGCCTTGGTCTGCAGGAAAGCGCGCCGCGAGGTGTAGCCGGATTTGAGCAGTTTGGCGCGGATGGCAAGCTGCTCTTCGTTGATCTCGATTTGGGTCTCGAGGCTTCCGGCTTCCAGCTTTGCCGCCTCATATTCGGCTTCACGCTGCGAAACCCTGGCCCCCAATGCCCGTCGTTCCTGGGAAATCTGGTCGCGTTTGGCAGTGTAGACCTGCATCTGTTCGGACGCCAGGTCAGGATAGTTGTTTTCCACCGTCATCAGTTCGGGTTTGCGCTCTTCGATGATCGCGCTGAGGGCTTCTTTCTGTAACCTGAGAGATGCCGCGCGGACATGAAGCTGGTTGAGGTCACTGGCAGCGGCAACCGGACTCAAATGCACCAGCACCGTGCCTGCTTCAACCTGCTGCCCCTCGCGCACATTGATGCTTTCAACCTGTCCGCCTTCGAGATGCTGGATTGTCTGGACATGGCCCGAAGGTGCGATTTCGCCGTGGCCAATGGCCAACTCGCGCATTTCCGCAAAAGACGCCCAAACGAGCGCAGCCAGAAACAGCATGCTGAACAGGTTGGCGAGCTTCCCGAACATATGCGGGATGCGTCCGTCCTCCAGTTCAGCAGGCAATGTGAAGCGTTGGCCGCGTATATCCGGCTCACTACTCCAGCCTGGCTGCCACATGCAGTACACTCCGTCTGGCCCAAATCGCAGCTTTAGGGACAGCGTTTAAGATTTAGCTAACTTTCTTTTCCTGCATCTGTGCGAGAATTACCGGAACGATCTCATCGGGGGTGCCGTCGGCGGCGACTTGACCCCGGTTAAGGACCACCACGCGGTCGGCGCAGCGCATGTGGCTGGGGCGGTGAGTGACCAGTAAGACCGTGGCGTTTCCAGACAAGCTCTTGAGTTTCGCGATAAACGCTTCATCACCGGCGCGGTCGAGGCGGCTGCCAGGATCATCCAAAAGAAAAATGGGGCAGTGCTTGACATAGGCGCGCGCGAGAATGAGTTGCTGCAGTACACCATCGGTCCAGGCCCGCTGGTCAACGGTTTTGATTCGGGTGTCCAGGCCCTCAGGCAGGGATTTTATGAATTCAGCTGCGCCCGCTTCGTTGAGGGCCTTCATCATCACCTCCGGCGTGACTTCCGGGTCGGCCAGCTTCAGGTTCTGAGCGACCGTGCCGTAAAACACATCCAGTGCTTCAGGCACATAGGCGACCGATTGCCGGTACTCGGCTGTATCGATTTGCCGCAAATCGAGCCCATCGGCGCGCACCGAACCCATCTGCGGGCGGTGCAGGCCTGCGACCAGTTTTAACAGTGACGACTTGCCCGCCCCCGAATTGCCTGTGATCGCAACCACCTGACCGGGAGGGATGTCGAGGCTTACGCCGCGCAGGGCGGCCTCGGCTGCCGAGTTGTATCGGAAGCCGGCCTCGATGATCGTGATATGACCGCGGAACTTTCGGCTCACTGTGGCCATCTGGTGTGGGCTGCGTTCAGGCTGCATCCGCATGAGGTTGTTGACCTGCTTCATGGTGTCGATGCTTTGTCCCAACTGGTTGAAACCTAAAAAGATGGCCTGGATGGGCGAGAGCAGGCGCCAGACAAGCGCAATCACTGCCACCAGCGCGCCGATACTCAAATTGCCATCAAGCGCCCTCACCGCGCCGTAGGTGACGGTAGAGACACCAGTCACCATGACAAGCATCTGTGAGGTGGTTTGCAGGATGGTGTTGAATTGCTGAGCTTTGAACTGGCGCAGCAGGTAGGTGCTGAACAGTGCCTTGCCGCGCTCAATCCAGACATCCTCTGCGCCGTTCTCGCGCACCGAGCGGCGTTTGTCCGCAAGCTCCATGACGAAGTCGCGTGCCTTCGTGTTGGCGTCGCCTGCCAGCCTGACACGCCTCCGGGTGAGAGGGACCGTTACGCCGGCCACGACCAGGAAAACGGTGAACAGCGCAAGAGGAATGAAACCAAGCGGGCCGCTGATCGCGAATATCGCACCGAGGAAGATGAATACGAACGGCAGGTCTGTGAGGGCGCTGCCCAATTGCCCCACGAACAGGTCTCTGATTGAGCCGAATTGCTTCAGCCGCGAAATTTGGGCCGAAATGGGGGCCGCTTCCGTCATGGCCAGCGGCAGATGAAGCAATTGCTGCAGGGCGGCAATGGTCACCAGGCTTTCAAATCGAGCCCCGAGAAAGGCGATAACGCGCGCACGGACCGTTCGCAGGCCCATCTCGCAGCCAAGCAGTATGAGAATACCCGTCAGGAAAAAAAACAGCGTCATGGGAGACTTGGCGCCAATCGCCTTGTCGTAAACATTCATGACGTAGATCGGAACGGTCAGCGCCAGCAGGTTCACCACGAAGGCCAGGGCGAAGACGGTGAAGATCGATCGTCTGAACCGGCCAAAGGTATATTGCACCCAGCCATGTTTGTGGATGGTCTCAAAAATTTCGTCGCCCAGTATGGCGGAGACCAGGAAGACATCACCAGCTGTTTCATCTGCGGCTATGTAGACAAAAGCTTTCTTCGTACCGTCAAAGATGAGCAGGCGTCCATCTGACTCAATTTTTAGCACGACCGAGACGCTATCGCCGTCGTTCTGGCTGAACAGGCAGGGCAGCATGCCGGGCCTCAGTTCTGACAGTTTGAAAGCCCGGTGCGTGGTGCGGTAGTTGATCCGCGAAAGAAGAGCGCGAAGGTCGTCAATATCATGAAGCGGTTCAAGATGCGGCAGCGCCTCCATGAGATGACGTTCCTGGCCGGTCCATTCCAGCGCCAGGAGAAGCGGTTTCAGGCAGGCCGCTGCCGGTGTGGAATCATCGAGCTTCTCAAGTTTGCGCCCGGCGCCACTTCCAGCGTAGGTCGCCCCGAGTTGTTCCTGAAGCCCATGTACAGGATTGCCACCTGTTCCTGCGGCAGCAGGCGGTGTTTCAGCCGCACCAGACTTACTTTGCGTGCCTGTTATTTGTGTTTCGCTCATACTCATGCGGCTGATCCCTGCATGGGTGCATGTGTTGAGGCTGGAGTGGCGGCGGTCTGTTGCTGCACCAATGTGGTGTCCTGGAGGGCATAGACCCTTTCGGCAATGGACAGGAATGAGGGCCGGTTGGAGATGATGATGGCCGTCATCTGTCCCTTGAGGCTTTCCAATCCCCTGCGCAGTGCCGCATCGCTCTGAAAGTCGAGCAGGGAATTGGCCTCGTCGAAGATCAGGATTTTAGGGTTGCGCGCCAGCGCCCGGGCAATGGCGACGCGCTGAAGTAATCCAGAAGAGAGCGTTTGGGCCACGCCTTGTGCGAGCGGGGTATCATAACCATCCGGCAGGCAGTGAATTTCGTTTTCCAGCCCGATAAGCTTGGCCGCGTGCTGTGCCGCCTCGATCGCCACCCCCGTGCGGAACATCGTGATATTTTCCAGAATTGTCCCTTTGAATGTCGCCGAATGGGCAGAGACATAAGCCACGTCCTTGACCTGCAACTGTTCCCTGTTCGGGCAGGACTCAAGTCCACCTATTAGTACGGAGCCTCTGGTTGGTTTGAGTTCGCCGGTTATGAGTTTAACCAGCGTCGAACGGCCGCTGCCGTCTTCTCCCTTTATGCCGACAAACTCGCCGGGTCTGACCTCCAGGTTTATATCTGCAAGACAGGACCGTGTCTTCGCGCCCTGATATTCAAATCCCACCTTGTCCAGCTTGATGGAACCGGTTAACTCCCCAGCCTGGGAATTGGTCAACTCGGTGCTCGCTTCGAGTGTACTGAATTTCGCGGCGCGCTCCTGGGCAAGCTGGATGTTCTGAAACTCGGTCCACATGCCGATGCCGCGCAGTACCGGTTGGGTGAGGCGTCCCGACAGTAGCGAGCAACAGGCCAGTCCGCCGATGGAGAGCTCTCCGGCCATTACGAACAGCGCGCCTACCGAAACCACGGAAATCATCATCAGGTTGGCAAACATGATGCCCATGGATTGAAGCTTGTTGCCGAGCAGAATGGTGTCGTAACTGGCGACTGCGGATCCCTTTTGCAACCGCTCGAAGCGGCGCAGGATCATTGGCTCCATGGCCAGGCCCTTGAGGGTATGAATTCCGGATAGACATTCCACGAGGAAATCATGTTTCCGGTTGTCCTGTTCTGAACGGGTCGCCAGCACCTGTTGCAGCCGCTTGCCGTTAAAGGCCGCCAGGGCTCCGAAACCGGCAATTAGCAGAAGCGGTACGATGATGAGCGGACCACCAACCAGGCCCAGTACGATAAGGAAAATTCCCGCGAGTGGGATATCCAGGGTAAGTAGGCGCGATTGTCCGCCCTCGAATGCGCTCAGTTCGCGAACAGCTTCAAGGCCGTCAACCCAGATGCCGGGAGGCTCTTTCTCGACGCGAGCATGCGGGGCTTTGAGCAGACGGGTCACAGCTGAGAGTTGCGCATCAAAGCCCGCGCGCACGGCGTTCCACCCCAGCAAATAGGATCGCAGGATTTTCAAGACGGCATCCAATGCAAATGCGCCGAACAGGCCAAGCGTCAACAGCGCCAGAGTTTCTACAGACTGGTTTGGCAGAATGCGGTCATAAATTTGCAAGACTGCCAGCGGCAGGGCCAAGCCCAGGAATGAAGACACGACCGAGGCCACGATGATTGGTTTCGGCAGTCGCAGACCTTCCTTGAAAATATCCAGCAGGCTATCGAGATTGCGCTTTTTCGCGGCGGCATTTGCCCTGGCCGCCAGACGTGAAAGGTGATCGGAAGCCAGGCTTTTTCCCTTGGTTTTCCGCGAGTTTTTGCTCTTCACTCTGGGCGCGGGATTGCGTGGCGCATGCGCCTTTGGAATATCGGGCGGCGGTTCAGCATTGGTGGCAGGTGGATGCGCCGCTCCAGTCGTGGTCGATATATCAGGATTTTCTACTTCGGGCTCTACCGGATCAGGTTTGAATGGTTCTTCGACTTCGGCCTTGAGGTTTTCCGGGATTATGGCGGTTTTCAGGGGTTTCTTCTTGCGCTTCAGCCATGACTTTTTGGGACGCCGGTCAACCGCCTTTTCAGTTTCAAATTCTGCCCTCAGACGATTACGCAAACTCTGGACGGTTGGGCGATCACCCACCTCCTTCGCCTCATGGACCAATGATTTGTCCAGCATAGGCTTAGTTTCGATTTTACTGGCCCCTAACAGATTCTTTGTTGCACCCTCCCTCCTAGCTCCAATTTCTTAGCCTTACGTTAACCATGACGAACTGGCATTGGTTCGCGGGTTGATAAAATACTTGTAAATGTAAGCAACAGTGTTCGTTATGTTAAGTATATATATGCTATAATATATTTAATAAATGTTTTAAATGAATTCTATAAGGTTAATAATATGACAATTTAGTATTGTGTTTGTTAACTGCAAATTTAAAACCAAACTATATTTGGCTCCCCATTATCTTTATGCAAGCCTTTGGCTGGTAAATGTCGTCCCGAACAATGTGGAAGAACCGCTAGATCACGGGGCGTTATGTCAAACGAGCAGCGTATTTCAAGAGGGTCCTCAAAATCCAAAGAGGATTCGGATCTTGCCTATGACACTATTTCAGGTGGTGAGGCGCCAGTAGACCGTCATGATGTTGTGCTTCCTGGCCAGGGCGGACGCGCATCTGATGAGACCGGCATCGATGCTGCCGGGAACCCGAACAATGATGGACCCGGGACCCGTTCCGACCAGGGAGAAGATAAATCCCAGGCAGAGCGTGGCGGAGAGGCCGAAGGTACTTCTGCTCCTGCTGAAACTACCAATGGCAATTCGGGCAACGAAGAGGCGAGTCCACGCCCTTCTTCTGCGCGCAGCGGCAATGGCGAAGGTAACAATAGTGGTGCGTCATTGGCCGGCGACAGCAATGAGCCGGCTGCCCCGCTGAACGTTGAGCCTGCGGCCGGGACCACCCCGGCCCGCAGCACCCCTGAAGCACAGAGTGCCGCTGCACCTCAGTCAACCAGCAGCGAGCCAACTGCACCTGATACAGGACCCGTCAATGAGGCCCCGACTGAGCTTTCCGCGACTGGTCTCGGCGTTGATGAAAATTCCTCTGGCGGTACGGTAGTCGCAACGCTTTCTGCCACGGATCCCGATGGCGGGGACAGCTTCACATATACATTGGTCAACGACCCTTCGGGTTTCTTCCAGGTGGTTGGTGACCAGATTGTCGTCGCGCCAGGCGCCGGCATCGATTACGAAACCACCACCAGCCATGATGTGAGCGTTCAGGTTACAGACAGCGCGGGAAACACGCTCACCCAAACACTTACGATAACGGTCAACGACGTTGACGAGTTTGACGTGACCACGCCGACGGATAATGACGGTTCCGCCAACACGGTTGCGGAAGATGCGAATGTCGGTGATGCAGTTGGTATTACGGCCTCCGCTTCAGACGCTGATGCGACCAATTCAAGTGTGACCTATAGCCTTGCTGATGATGCAGGTGGGTTGTTCGCCATTGATGCCAACACCGGCGTCGTGACGGTTGCGGGTAGCTTCGACTATGAAACCGCGACCTCTCACACCATCACTGTGCAGGCGACCAGTACCGATGGCTCCACCTCTACAGAAGACTTTACAATCAATGTGAGCGATCAGAATGAAGGCGGTGTCGGCGCGGTCTCTGACAGCAATGCGTCCACGGACACTGTTGACGAGAACTCTTCCGTTGGCACGGTTGTAGGTGTCACGGCTGTGGCATCTGATCCTGATGGTTCTGATACGGTCACCTACTCACTCTCGGATGATGCGGGCGGGTTGTTCGCCATTGATGCCAATACCGGTGTCGTGACGGTTGCAGGTGCGCTCGATGCGGAAAGTGCCCAGAACCACTCCATTGAAGTGACGGCGACGAGTTCTGACGGGACGACCAGCACGCAGACGTTTAATGTCGGCGTCAATGACGTTGACGAGTTCAACATCTCCACCACCACCGATAATGACGGTTCCGCCGACCAGGTCTCTGAGTCTGCTTCTGTGGGCACGGCGGTTGGCGTGACGGCCTTGGCAACAGACGCCGATGTGACCGATACGGTCACCTACAGCCTCTCGTCCAACCCTGGCGGCTTCTTCGCCATCGACGCC
>JAJFHP010000072.1 GCA_021775555.1 Hyphomicrobiales bacterium
GCCATAAAGACGTTTTATTCCCTGGGGATCCTCAATGCCGGACAGGCGCTAATCTTCTGCATTGGCCTGACTGCGTGCATGTATCTGGCAGCAAAGGGTGTCGTCGCCGGCACATTGACCATCGGGGATTTCGTCATGGTCAATGCATTGCTGATCCAGCTGCATCAGCCCTTGAATTTCATGGGAATGGTTTATCGCGAGATCAAGCAGGGGCTGGTGGACCTTGAAACGATGTTTGCCCTGCTTGATCAGGAGGCGGAGATTCTCGATGCCCCTGGCGCCAAGCCGCTCAAGGCTTCCAGTGGC
Organism: Hyphomicrobiales bacterium; assembly: GCA_021775555.1. Taxonomy (GTDB): domain Bacteria; phylum Pseudomonadota; class Alphaproteobacteria; order Rhizobiales; family Methyloligellaceae; genus UBA2767. The sequence goes on from JAJFHP010000072.1 coordinate 307, forward strand.
CGCATCGAGTTCAAGAATGTTTCTTTCGCCTATGATGTGGAACGTCCTATCCTCAAGAATGTCAGCTTCGAGGTGCCGGCCGGCGAGATGGTGGCGATTGTCGGTCCATCTGGTGCAGGCAAATCCACGATTTCCCGCATTCTGTTCCGGTTTTACGATGTCAGTCGCGGAAATGTGCTGATAGATGGCCAGGATATAAAAGACGTGACGCAAGCTTCCCTGCGCCGAGCCATTGGTATGGTTCCCCAGGATACAGTGCTGTTCAACGATACGATTGCTTACAATATTCAGTATGGCGAACCTGAAGCTTCGGAACAGAAGGTGCGCGTGGCGGCCAAGCTCGCCCAAATCCATGACTTTATCATGGATTTGCCCCAGGGTTATGAAACCATGGTTGGCGAGCGTGGTTTGAAGCTCTCAGGTGGAGAAAAGCAAAGGGTTGCGATAGCACGAACAATACTTAAAGGCCCACCGATCCTGATGCTGGATGAAGCGACTTCGGCTCTGGACAGCTATACGGAGAAGGAAATACAGGAATCTCTGGAAAGGGTTGCCCAGAACCGAACAACCCTGGTGATCGCCCACCGCCTGTCGACTGTTGTTCAGGCTGATAATATTATCGTGCTTGAGAAAGGTCAGATCGTCGAACAAGGCACCCATGCTTCCCTTTTGCAGCAGGGCGGCCTGTATGCTGGCATGTGGGAGCGCCAGCGCGAAGCGGACGAGGCACGCGAGAAGCTGGCGAGCGTGGTTGGCGAAGATGATTTGATTAAAGCGGAGCCAACCGGCACCCCCCGGGCAGCAACCAGCCAAAGTGCTGATGCGGACGATGAAAAAATAGATTTATAGAATTCAGGAGGCAGGACTTGCAGGAAAATCACACCCTACTGGACAGCATTACTTCGTTCTTCGTGCCCATCCACAAGGACGGCTACAAGTTTGTTGCCGCTTTCGCGGTAGGGGCCTTGTTGCTGTCCTGGGCATCTGAACCTCTTGGCTGGGTTGGGGCCGCCGCGACTCTTTGGTGTGCCTATTTCTTCCGTGATCCAGAGCGGTTTCCACCGGAAGGAAAGGATTTGGTCATCGCGCCGGCCGATGGACGCATCAGCGCTATTGAAGAGGTCGTGCCGCCTAAGGAGCTTGATCTCGATGGCGAGAAACGCATTCGTATATCAATATTTCTCTCCGTCTTTGACGTTCACATCAACCGTGCGCCGGTGACAGGCAAGATCACAAAAATCGTCTATGTGCCGGGCAAGTTTCTCAATGCCGAACTCGACAAGGCAAGCGAGGAAAATGAACGCCAGAGTCTGACGCTCGAAATGGCCAACGGGACCAAGATCGGCTGCGTCCAGATAGCCGGGCTCATCGCACGGCGTATCGTGACTTTTGTCCAGCAGGGCGTTACGCTTGATGCCGGTGATCGCTTTGGCCTGATCCGGTTCGGCAGCCGGACCGATATTTACTTACCGCCCGGCACAAAACCGGCTGTGAGGATCGGGCAGACGGCAATTGGTGGTGAAACGGTGCTTGCTGATACCGGACCGGGCAAGAGCAAATCCTGAGTTGCGTAATGCACGCTCTCAGAGCCGCGTTCCAACTGTTTAGGGCAATGCCATGAGCAATGTTTTTCCACCCTTTGAGCCTGAAAAAGAGGCTCACCCGGAAAAGAGCGTTCCAAAAAAGCGGCGCGCCATCGGGTTCAGGGGCCGCGAAGTCCCCATCCGCATCCTCATCCCCAGCATGTTCACACTGCTGGCGCTGTGTGCCGGGCTTACCGCAATTCGCATGGCCATTGAACACAGGTTTGATATTGCAATCGCCGCCATTGTCATTGCTGCCATTCTTGATGCGCTGGATGGCAGGGTAGCGCGCCTCCTCAAGGCCACTTCGCGTTTCGGGGCAGAGTTGGATTCATTGGCTGATTTCGTAAACTTTGGTGTCGCACCCGCCATCATCGTGTTCACATGGGCACTTGATGGTCTTCGCTCCATGGGCTGGATCGTCGTCCTGGTATTCTCAATTTGCGCATCCCTGCGTCTGGCCCGGTTCAATGTTGCGCTGGATTCAGAACAGCCGGCCTGGAAGGGTGAATATTTTGTCGGGGTTCCAGCGCCTGCCGCCGCGCTTATCGTGATGCTACCGCTTTATCTCGATGGTATCGGTATACCGGATGTTGCTGCTCTTGCTCCTGTGATCCTGGGATACACGCTGTTGATCGCCTTTCTAATGGTGAGTTTTGTGCCCACCTATTCAGGCAAGCTTTTCGGTCAGAGGGTGGCGCGGGTTTATGTCCTGCCGGTTTTTGTTCTGGGAGCCCTGTTCGTAGCGGTGTTGCTGACCTACCCGTATCTTACCCTCACATTCGGTACATTGGCCTATCTTGCGGTTATCCCGGTCAGCTTCATGAGCTATCGCAGGCACGAGACCAAAGCCACCCGCAGCGCGAGTGCGCAGAACGGATCGCGCAAGCGAAAAAACACTCCAAAAACAGATGAGCAACGCCCCACAGCATGACAGGACGCTCAAGACATCAATTGAAAAGGTGCACGTATGACGATCAGGATGAAGCCGGTTGGAAAACTGGACGACTTGCCGCGCACAAGTCTGATGTCGGGCGAAACACCGCTCGAGGAGATGCCAAACCTGACGAAGCATGTCGGGACGGCGCGCCTGCTTGTTAAACGGGACGATCTTACCGGCCTTGCCTTTGGCGGCAACAAGGTGCGGCAGCTTGAATATTATCTTGGAGAGGCGGTAGTCCAAGGTGCGGACACGATTCTGATAACCGGTGCGGTACAATCCAACTTCGTGCGACTGGCTGCAGCTTCTGCTCGGAAAAAGGGCATGGGGTGCCACATTCAGCTCGAAGACCGCGTTCCAAAAAACGATCCAATCTATAAAAATTCCGGCAATGTGCTGATCGACAAGATTCTCGGTGCAACCCTCTATTCCTACCCTGATGGTGAAGACGAGGTGGGGGCCGATGCACATCTCAATGAAGTCGCCAATGGGCTCAGAGAAAAGGGAAACAAGCCTTACATCATCCACCTCTCTCCTGGTCATGCGCCGCTTGGCGCGCTCGGATATGTGGACGCGGCGCGCGAGGTGCTTTCGCAATGTGCTGAACAGGGAATTGAACTGGATGAAGTGGTGCTGGCATCTGGCAGTGGCCACACCCATGGCGGTATGCTTTTCGGGTTGCGCGCGTTGGGATGTCCCGTGCGTGTTACCGGCATTTGTGTTCGTCGGGATGCCGAACAGCAGCATGCGCGTATCTCAAGCAGGTGCCGGGAAATCGCTGAATTGCTGGCGATGGACCCTGTTGTTGAGGACGCAGATATCATACTTTCCGACGAGCATCTTGGGCCGGGCTATGGCCGCATGAATGAACAGGTGATTGATGCCATGCGCCAGGCAGCTGAGTGCGAAGGGCTGATTACCGATCCCGTATATACCGCAAAAGCCATGAGCGGTTTTCTTGAGCGCGCCAAAGCTGCCGAGAAGGGGCAAACCCTTCTGTTTGTTCATACTGGAGGCACGCCCGCCATCTTCGGCTACGAGCGGGAGTTGGGCGCGGCCTTTGGCACCACGGGCTGAGCTATATGCTGAATTGGGTTAGAATGGCCTGCGAATGCGACCCCGTGGTATGACTCTCCGCAATGGTTTGCGTAACGGGCGTATTTTTGGGACCACTCCCCGTCGCAATAGCCTTCCGCCATAAAGGTCGGCACGCCGGAACCGCACCTTGGGTGAAATCCTCAACCGCCTGCCGATGAAGGGAAATGCCCTCCCCAGATCGAGATGGCCCAGAAATGTACCGTCCCACTTGCGCGGGTCGGATATCAGGCCATTGCGGCGAATGTGCAGAAAATACCCCTTGCGCTTTAGACGTTTGCAGGCTCGTGTCGTGTTGCAGACATCGATCTCTCCATCGACGAGTAGAAGGGCGATCTCGCCACTATCATCGATGAAGCCGTCAAAGGTCGTGCCGCGCACACCGATGGTCGATGCCGGTGTCTTGATGGTGTAGGCGCTTTTGGCGCTCTTGCCGGTGATAAATCTGAATGCGCCCTTGGCGGCATTGATGACGACCTCGCCGTCCTTCTTTTTGGGGTCATAAACGAAGGAGTCGAGAACAATCTCCGACTCTGGTCCAACTGCCAGCTTGGTGTCGTCATTCAGAATGATCTCCGCCTCGCTTTCTTTCGCGGTGGCGATGACTTCATTCTGATGGATAGTGTCCCCGGTTTTGAGCTTTCTGGAGGCTGTTGACAGTGTTCCCGTCACGTCTTTTGTTATGACTTCAGCACGGCCAATTTCAGGCTTCTCTGTCGCAGATGAAGCGGGAATGGCAAGGGCCAAACTGGCAAGAAGTACAGGGGTATAGGCTCGCATAGTGATGCTTTCTATATATGAATTCTGGCGCCTTCAGGGCAGTTTCAAGACAAGAAATAATCAGCATTGTGATGAGTTGTTCCGGTTCATATAGGGTCTCTTTGCCGCATCGCCACTTTGACAGTCGTATTTCTCGATATATTTGTGCTAGAGACGCCAAGCTGTTAAGGCAGTTTCAAGTTTACACCTGCGGGCGCGCGGCGGCGGGCAGTAGGATGTTTGGTGAGTTTTACGCAAAAAACACAGCATCTCATGAAAACAACTGCATCCAGCTATCTCCGGCAGCTTGAGGCCGAGAGTATTCACATCCTTCGCGAGGTCGTGTCCGAGTTCACCAATCCGGTTATGCTCTATTCTATCGGCAAGGACAGCGCCGTGATGCTGCACCTCGCAATGAAGGCATTTTTTCCTGCAAAGCCGCCTTTTCCGCTCCTTCATGTGGATACGACCTGGAAATTCAAGGAAATGATTTCCTTCAGGGATGAGACCGTAAAACGTCTTGGTCTTGATCTCATCGTTCATGTCAATGAAGAGGGGGTACGCGAAAAAATCAGCCCCTTCACTCATGGCAGTGCGCTGTATACCGACGTGATGAAAACCCAAGCGCTGAAACAGGCGCTTGATGCGCATGGTTTCGATGCGGCTTTTGGAGGCGCACGCCGTGACGAAGAAGGCTCGCGGGCCAAGGAGCGGGTGTTTTCATTCCGTAACGAGGCTCATGCCTGGGACCCGAAAAATCAGCGCCCGGAACTCTGGCACACTTACAATACGCGCGTGCGTAAGGGTGAAAGCATCCGGGTATTTCCACTCTCCAACTGGACCGAGCTCGATATCTGGAGCTACATCCACATGGAAGAGATTCCAATTGTTCCGCTTTATTTTGCTGCCCCAAGACCGGTGGTCGAGCGTGATGGTGTGCTGATCATGGTTGATGATGAACGCTTGCCGCTCGATAAAGGCGAAAAGCCCGAAATGCGCCAGGTGCGCTTCCGCACACTTGGCTGTTACCCGTTGACAGGTGCCATTACAGCCGAGGCAACGACATTGCCCGGGATTATCGGTGAGTTGATGGCCTCCCGGCTCTCGGAGCGTCAGGGGCGGGTGATTGACCGCGACCAGGCGGGCTCCATGGAGCGTAAAAAACAAGAGGGGTATTTTTAGATGCCCAAACTCACCCTTGTTCAACCCGATACCGGGCCGGACTCAGAGGTTTTTGAAGCCATGCTTGCCGAAGAGTCAAATAAGGATCTGCTGCGCTTTTTGACATGCGGCAGCGTTGACGATGGCAAGAGTACCCTTATCGGCCGGCTTCTGTATGACTCCCAGCTTGTCTATGACGATCAGATTGCCGCGCTCGAGGCAGATGCCAAAAAGGGGAAGGGCGCATCTGGCGAAGTTGACCTGGCCATGTTGGTGGACGGGTTGCAGGCCGAACGTGAGCAGGGCATCACGATTGATGTCGCCTATCGCTATTTCGCCAGTCCGAAACGCAAATTCATTGTCGCCGATACACCGGGTCACGAGCAATATACGCGCAACATGGCAACGGGCGCATCCAACTGCGATTTCGCCGTACTGCTGGTGGATGCGCGCAAGGGTGTGCTGACCCAGACGCGGCGCCATTGCTGTATTTTGAATTTGCTCGGCATCAAAAAGATTGCTCTGGCAGTCAACAAAATGGACCTGGTGGACTTTTCCAGCGACCGATTTGACGAGATTGTTTCTGAATTCGAAGCTTTTACGAAATCACTCAACTTTGAGGAAGTCGTTGCCATTCCAGTGGCTGCCGTCAAGGGCGACAATATCCTCAATCCCAGCGCGCATATGCGCTGGTATCACGGACCGACCCTGATGGCGCATCTCGAGACGGTGGATGTAGTGTCTGACAGGGCCGCGTCGCCATTCCGCATGCCCGTCCAGTGGGTCAACAGGCCGGATTCAGACTTCCGGGGTTTTGCAGGCACTGTCAGCGCTGGCGTTTTGCGCCCTGGTGATGAAGTGGTCGCGCTTCCTGCAGGCAAGCGGACAACCATCGAACGTATCGTCACCTATGACGGGGATCTGGAAGAGGCGCGGGCCGGGGATTCGGTGACGTTGACGCTGGTCGATGAATTCGACATTTCACGCGGTGATATTCTTGCTGCGCCGGATGCGGAAGCAGAAGTTTCTGATCAAATCGCCGCCAATGTCATCTGGATGGATCAAAATCCGATGCTGCCGGGCAGGGATTACATCCTCAAGATGGGCAACCAGAGTGCAACCGCTTCCATTTCCACCCTCAAACATAAGCTCAATGTGGACAATCTGGAGCACCAGGCGGGAACGAAACTTGAGCTCAATGAGGTTGGCTATTGCAACCTGTCCATGAGCCGGGCGCTTGTTTTCGATCCCTATGCCCAGGACCGCGATTTGGGCGGGTTTATCCTGATTGACCGCCTGACCAACGCGACGGTTGGCGCGGGCATGATCGAATTTGGATTGCGCCGGGCAACCAATATCCATTGGCAGGCTTTGGACATCGACAAGAGCGTACGTGCGCAAATGAAAGCGCAGAAACCATGTGCGCTCTGGTTCACAGGACTTTCAGGGTCGGGCAAATCGACCGTTGCCAGCATGCTTGAGAAGCAGCTTCACACGCGTGGCCAGCACACCTACCTGCTCGACGGCGATAATGTGCGCCACGGCCTGAACAAGGATCTGGGTTTCACCGATGCGGACAGGGTGGAAAACATCCGCCGCGTTGCAGAAACTGCCAAATTGTTCGTCGATGCCGGGCTTATTGTCATGGTGTCGTTCATCTCGCCGTTCCGGTCTGAGCGGCGCATGGCGCGTGATCTGTTCCAGGAAAATGAGTTCCTGGAAGTCTTTGTCGATGCACCGCTGGAAGTATGCGAGCAGCGCGATCCGAAGGGGCTCTACAAGAAAGCCCGCGCTGGCGAAATCAAGAATTTCACAGGAATCGACTCAGCCTATGAGCAGCCCGAAAGCGCAGACATTCGCCTGGAAGCGAGCAAGCGCACACCCGATGAGCTGGTATCCGAGTTGATATCTAACTTGGAAAAAAAGGGTTTTATCTAGAAAAAACAGATACCTGATGTACCGGGTTAATTAAAAACATCTGTTTAATGCAATTGAATCTGTTCCCAACTGGCACTGGTGTCATACAAGTTGGCCCGATATATAAGCCGGGCGCGTATTGGGGCGTCGTATAACGGCATTACGCTTGGTTCTGGTCCAAGATATCGGGGTTCGAATCCCTGCGCCCCAGCCAGCCGTCATTCCGATGGTTTGCATCTTTATGACAGACTGCGGTTCTGCAACTTCACACAGATCTTGAGAAATAGCATTCGCTGATGAGCCATGACGAGAACGCGGGAAACGAATCCCCGAGTAATTTTATTAGAGACATCGTTCGGGACGATCTTGAGAGCGGCCGCGTTGGCGCGCCCATCACCCGCTTTCCGCCAGAACCCAACGGCTATCTCCATATTGGCCATGCAAAATCCATTTGTCTGAACTTCGGTTTGGCGAGGGAGTTTGGTGGGCGCTGCAACCTGCGTTACGACGACACCAATCCGGCCAGAGAAGAGCAGGAATATATCGACTCTATCCAGCAGGATGTGCGCTGGCTTGGTTTCGACTGGGGCGAGCATCTTTATTATGCATCTGATTATTTCGAGCAGCTTTATGAATGGGCGGAGCATCTGATAGGTGAGGGACTGGCCTATGTGGATGACCTCTCGGCAGAGGAGATGCGCGAATATCGCGGTACGCTGACGGAGCCTGGAAAAAACAGCCCTCATCGCGATCGGTCAGTGGAGGAAAATCTTGATCTGTTCCGAAAGATGCGCAGCGGCACTTTCAAGGAAGGCGAAAAGGTTCTGCGTGCGAAAATCGATATGGCGTCCGGAAACATCAATCTGCGCGACCCGGCGCTCTACCGCATTATCCACGCGCCACATCCACGCACAGGGGATGAATGGTGTATCTATCCAAATTACGATTTTGCCCATGGCCAGTCCGACGCTATTGAGGGTGTGACCCATTCTGTCTGCACGCTTGAATTCGCTGATCATCGCCCTCTGTATGAGTGGTTCATCGAAAATCTGCCTGTTCCAGCCGAGCCAAAGCAGTATGAATTTTCCCGGCTGAACCTGACCCATACGGTTTTGTCAAAGCGTGCCCTTGTTCAACTGGTGGACGAGGGACATGTGAGCGGATGGGACGATCCGCGAATGCCAACAATTTCAGGTCTGAGGCGTCGCGGTTATCCGGCAGAAGCCATCCGTGAGTTTTGCGCGCGTGTCGGTGTCACCAAACAGGACAATGTGATCGAGATGGCACTGCTCGAATTCTGCGTGCGCGAGCTGCTGAATGCTCGGGCGCCGCGCCGCATGGCGGTTCTCAATCCCCTAAAGGTGGTTATTGAAAACTATCCGGAGGGTAAGACAGAAGAGCTGCAGGCCGTCAATAATCCAGGCGATGAGACCGCCGGCACACGCGCAGTTCCCTTCTCGCGTGAGCTTTATATCGAGCGGGACGATTTTATGGAGGACCCGCCGAAAAAATTCTTCCGTCTGGCGCCGGGACGCGAAGTTCGGCTCCGCTATGCTTTCTTTGTCACATGCACAGATGTGATCAAGAACGACGCCGGTGACGTGGTGGAATTGCGTTGCACCTATGATCCTGAAACCAGGGGCGGCAATGCACCCGATGGGCGCAAGGTCAAGGCGACAATCCACTGGGTATCCGCCGAGCATGCGATTTCCGCTGAGATCAGGCAATATGAGCCTCTGTTCAACGAGGAAGAACCCCGTATCGGGGGATCGCTTGCCGATGCCCTGAACCCTGATTCACTCAAGGTGCTGACAGATTGCCAACTTGAGCCATCGCTAGCGGATGCTGAGGCGGGCGAACCAGTCCAGTTTGAGCGTTTAGGCTATTTCTGTCTTGATCGTGACTCTGACGGTGACAACCATATTTTCAATCGGGTCGTGGCTTTGCGTGACAGCTGGGCCAAAATCAAGGCCAAGGGCTAGAGCATCAATTTCAAAAAGTAGTCTTTTCAACGAGTAGGAGAGTTGGTTTGAAAATCGGAATGATCGGCGCCGGTTATGTCGGCCTCGTATCTGCCGCCTGTTTCTCGGAGTTCGGCTGGACGGTGGAGTGTGTCGACCAGGATGAATCCAGGGTCGAGCAGTTGCGCAACGGGATTGTGCCAATTTATGAGCCGGGTCTCGATGACATACTAGAGCGCAACCAGAAGGATGGGCGTCTTAACTTTTCGACCGATCTTGCAACAGCTGTGTCCGATGCGGATCTGATTTTCCTTGCTGTCGGCACGCCGATGCGCCGCGGCGACGGTTTTGCCGATTTGAGCTACGTATACAAGGCGGTGGAAGAGCTCACCCCGCATCTCAGTGGTTTTACCGTGATCACCACCAAGTCGACCGTACCCGTGGGGACCAGCCGTGAAATTGAACGGCGGATCCGCAAATTGCGAAAAGATGTCGACATTGCAGTGTGCTCCAACCCAGAATTTCTCCGCGAAGGATCCGCCATTCAGGATTTCACACATCCCGACCGAGTCTTGGTGGGGTGTGATGATGAAAGAGCGCGTGAGGTAATGGAGCGTGTTTATGAGCCGCTCACCTTGCGCAACGCCCCGCTGATGTTCACCAGCAGGGAGTCTGCGGAGCTGGCCAAATATGCCGCAAATGCCTTCCTTGCCATGAAGATTAGCTACATCAACGAAATTGCAGATTTGTGCGAGCATGTGGGCGCGGATGTGCAGGAAGTGGCCAGCGCCATCGGGTCGGACGGGCGTATCGGTGGTAAATTCCTTCATCCTGGCCCAGGTTATGGTGGGTCCTGTTTTCCCAAGGATGTCGCGGCACTCATTCGTACCGCGCGAGAAGCAAAAGCACCGTTATCGCTGATTGAGCAGGTCGAAAAGGTGAATAACGAGCGCAAGATCGCCATGGCAAAGCGTGTTGAAACTGCCGTTGGTGGTGATTTGAACGGAAAGACAATTGCCGTCTTCGGGGTCACATTCAAACCCAATACAGATGATATGCGCGACGCTCCGAGCCTGGTGCTGATCCCCATGCTGTTGTCTCGGGGTGCATCCGTGAGAGCGTATGATCCGCAAGGACAAAAGAATGCACAAGAGCTACTGGAAGGTGTTGACTGGTGTGATAGCGCCTTGGAAGCCAGCAAGGGGGCGGACGCGGCACTCGTCCTGACCGAGTGGAACGAGTTTCGCGGTCTCGATCTGAATGCCCTGAAAAAGAACATGAAGGGCTCCGCATTCGTTGATTTGCGCAATGTCTACAGTGCTGAGACCGTTAAGGCCGCTGGCTTCGAATACAGCTCCATCGGGCGATAAAAAATCCTGATACCAGGTCTCTCGTATCCTTACATAATCGATATGGCACGGGCTCTTATCTGACTTCCGTGGTTGCGCCCCGACTGATACACTGAAGGCAACTTAACTTCCGGCAACATGCTTGCGAGCGACAAGTCCTTCCGGACATCTGGCGCTCAGCAATGCGAGCTGAGGGGCAAGAGTTGTGACTGGGCCGAGCGATGAAGCGCGCACGGCTGCCAGGGAACCGCGCGGGCCTGAGGGTTTGCGCGACGGTGCTGAGAATCGGCACGAGGCCGATGATCGGACCAAGGCGGTTTCTGCCGAACCGGTGCGCCCCGAGCGCACAGGTCGGGGAAAGGCAGCCGGAGGAAAAAATGCCACCGCGCGCCGGCGCCGGCGGGGCAAGGCACCTGCTTATGGCGCACTTGATCTTGGCACCAACAATTGCCGTTTGCTTGTCGCACGTCCCTCCCGGCGTGGATTTGTCGTCATTGATGCATTTTCAAGGATCATTCGCCTTGGCGAGGGGGTGAGCCAGTCTGGACGTCTTTCTGAACTGGCCATGGACCGGACCATTCGCGCCCTTAAAGTGTGCCGTGACAAGATGCACCGTCGCGGCGTAAAGCGCTCCCGGCTCATTTCCACCGAAGCCTGCCGTGCCGCAGAAAACAGTGATGAATTTATCGAGCGGGTACTGGATCAGACAGGTCTTGAGCTTGAAATTATCACCCAGGAAACTGAAGCCCGGCTTGCAGTTTCGGGGTGTGCATCGCTATTGGATCCGGCCTGCGATGGCGCACTTATTTTTGATATCGGCGGTGGGTCATCGGAGCTTATCTGGCTCGATCTTTCCGAGCGTTCGCACAATTGGCGCTCTTCGGTTTTCGACAGGCTGGAGGCGCAGAACTGCATCGGTGCCTGGACCTCACTGCCACTGGGCGTGGTGACCCTGGCAGAGAAATATGGCGGACGCCATGTGACGCCCGACCTCTACGAGGCGATGGTTTCCGATGTATCCGCTCAACTGGCACCGTTCGAGAAAGCCAACGGCCTGCGGGACAAGGTGACAAATGGCAACACCCATTTGCTTGGCACTTCGGGTACGGTAACCACAATCGCTGGGATCAAGCTAGAACTCCCCGCCTATGACCGCAAAAGGGTAGATGGTTGCTGGCTCAAGGATAGTGAGGTGCGGGATGTATCAGGCGCTCTTGTCGAAATGTCTTTCGAGGACCGGGTAGCACAGCCCTGTATCGGAGCCGACCGTGCCGATCTCGTTCTTGCGGGATGCGCAATTCTGGAAGCTGTCATGCGATTATGGCCCTGCGAGAGATTGCGCGTGGCGGACCGGGGATTACGCGAAGGAATGCTTGCCACGATGATGGCGGAAGACGGTTACCGTGCCACCCAGCGCCATCGCAGGCGCCGGCGCCCGTCCGGTCAGTCCTCTTCTTCGGGCGAGTAATCGCAGCTTGACCATGAGCAGACCACCACAACGAAAATCTGGAAGCGGTGCGGGAGCTGGCCGTGGTTCGCGCTCCCTTGGGGTGAGGGTGAAAACAGCCAAGGGCCGCAAGATATCTTCCAAACGCTGGCTGGAGCGTCAGCTCAATGATCCATATGTGGAAGCAGCCAAGCGGGAGGGGTTTCGCTCGCGGGCGGCTTTCAAACTGATGGAAATCGACGATAAATATGCCTTCCTGAAGCCCGGCAGCGTGATTGTCGATTTGGGGGCTGCACCCGGCGGCTGGAGCCAGATTGCCGCGGCTCGTGTTTGCACCCGAAAGAATATGGGGTTTGTACTCGGTGTGGACCTGCTTGATGTTGATCCATTGCCTGATGTCACATTGTTGAAGGCAGATTTCATGGACCATGAGACCCTGGAGCGCATTGATGGCCTTCTTGGGCCACGCAAGGTGGACGTGGTGCTCTCGGATATGGCGGCGTCGGCGACGGGCCATAAACAGACCGATCACATCCGCATAATTTCCCTGTGTGAGACTGCGCTTGATTTTGCCGAAAACGTTCTGGTTCCGGGCGGCACGTTCCTCGCCAAGGTGTTACAGGGTGGTACGGAGAAGACACTGCTGGACAAGCTCAAACGGGGCTTTAATACGGTACGTCACGTCAAGCCGGAGGCCAGCCGGTCAGATTCAGCAGAATTGTATGTCCTGGCACAGGGCTTTCGCGGCAACGAACATGAAGGGATCTCACCGTGAGCATTGGAGCAAACTCACTAGGCGCACGCGACATTGCGCATCTCGTGCATCCGCAAACGAATTTGCAGCGTCATCTACAGGACGGGCCGATTGTCATCAAGGATGCAAACGGTGTCTGGACCCACGACGATGACGGCAATGCACTTCTCGATGGTGTGTCTGGTTTGTGGTGTGCGTCTCTGGGCTTTGCACCAGAGCGGTTGGCAAAAGCGGCCTACGATCAGATGTGCAAGTTCTCCTATTCACATCTCTATCGCCACAACTCGCATGAGCCAGCTATCGAATTGGCTGAAAAGCTTCTTTCGATTGCACCACCCTCCATGTCGAAGGTGCATTTTCAATCCACTGGCTCCGAGGCGAATGATGTCGCCATCAAACTCATCTGGTACTACCACAATGCCCTTGGGCGCCCGGAAAAACGCAAGATCATCTCCCGGCATTACGCTTATCACGGATCGACGGTTGCGGCGGTCTCCCTGACGGGCAAGCCCGATATGCACGCACAATTCAACCTACCGCTTGACGGGTTCCTGCACGTGGAGTGTCCCCATTATTTCCGCAACGGGCAGGAAGGCGAGAGCGAGGAGGACTATGCAACACGCCTCGCGAATGATCTGGAAAGCCTTATCGAGGAGCAAGGTCCTGAAACGATTGGCGGGTTTTTTGCCGAGCCCGTGATTGGATCAAGTGGCGTAATTTTGCCTCCCAGAACGTACTTCCAGAAAGTGCAGGCAGTCCTGAAGAAGCACGACGTCTTGTTCGTTGCGGATGAAGTCATTACCGGGTTTGGACGGACGGGTAAAATGTGGGGCTGCGAGACATTTGCCATTGAGCCCGATCTCATGAGTTGCGCCAAGGCACTTTCATCAGGTGCCTTGCCGGTATCGGCCCTCATGCTCTCGGACAAGGTTTACCAGGCCATGCTGTCACAAAGTGAGAGCCTGGGTAATTTTGCCCATGGTCACACATATGCAGGCCATCCTGCCTGCGCTGCAGTTGCGCTCGAAACTCTCAAAATCTACGAGGAGATGGATTTGATCCCGCATATCGGCAGGCTGAGTCTCTGCTTTGCAGAAATGCTGGATGGTCTTCAGGACCACCCGCTTGTTGGCCCTCTCGATCTGACCGGTCTCATGGCGGGCATCGAACTGGTAAAAGACAAAGAAACTGGTGAGGCGTTCCCCGCAAATATGAATTTGGGCACAAAGGTTGCCGATATTTCCAGACGGCACGGTTTGCTGCACCGCTATGCCGGTAACAGGATTTCGTTCGCGCCTGCATATATCACCTCTGAAGATGAAATCGGCGAAATCGGTGTCCGGCTCCACAAGTCGCTTGATGAAGCTCATGCTGCGCTCAGCGGTACTTAGGCACCGCGTTGAGCGGCACAGGCTGTTGATACGTTAAACCTTTCGCGTTTCTGCCGCTTCCCATGCTTGATGAGCGGTGATAAAGAGGGGCGCCAACCGGGAGTGATGCGCAGCGATTCTTATGTAATGCGCACTGCCCGATCCAGGAGGTTGGCGCATGTCCATAGATTTAGAGAAATTCGGAACCCAGGCCGCGCTGACATTCGATGATGTCCTGTTGCGACCCGGACCCTCCGAAGTTTTACCCAACGAGGTGAACACCACCGCGCGGCTGACCAAAAGCCTGTCGCTGAATATCCCGATTGTTTCCTCCGCAATGGATACAGTCACCGAGGGGCTTCTGGCCATCGCGATGGCGCAAGCCGGTGGCATTGGCGTGATTCACCGCAACCTGACACCGGATGAACAAGCCAGCCAAGTTGAACAGGTGAAGAAATTCGAATCCGGCATGGTGGTCAACCCAGTGACGATTGCACCGACATCAAGCCTTGCGGACGCACTCGAACTCATGGCCAATTACCAGATATCCGGTATCCCCGTTGTCGAGCCTCCTAAAAAGGGAACGAGTGAAGGAAAGCTGGTCGGTATCCTCACCAACCGGGATGTGCGCTTCGCAACCAATACCGCCCAGCCGGTGGCTGAGTTGATGACGCGTGAAAACCTTATAACGGTGAAAGAGAATGTCGGCATGGACGAAGCCAAGAAGCTTCTCCATCACCACCGGATCGAGAAATTACTCGTGGTGGACGACGACTATAGCTGCGTTGGCCTCATCACCGTGAAGGACATCGAGAAGGCCCGCCTGCACCCCGATGCCGCCAAGGATGAGCAGGGGCGGTTGCGGGTGGCTGCGGCGACCACCGTGGGCGATGCGGGGTATGCACGCAGCGAACGGCTCATGGCTGCGGGCGTGGATCTCGTTGTTGTCGATACCGCGCATGGACATTCTTCCCGCGTGCTGGAGGCCGTCAGCCGCATCAAGAAAATGTCAAATTCGGTGCAGGTGATGGCAGGCAACGTGGCGACGCGCGAGGGCACCAAGGCGCTGATTGATGCCGGCGCTGATGCCATCAAGGTGGGCATCGGTCCAGGCTCTATCTGCACGACTAGAATCGTGGCGGGAGTTGGCGTGCCGCAATTGACGGCCGTGATGGAGTCTGCAGAAGAGGCGAGGAAATCGGGTATCCCGGTGATCGCCGACGGCGGCATCAAATATTCCGGCGATGTGGCCAAGGCGCTCGCAGCAGGTGCGGACTGTGCCATGATTGGCTCGCTGTTTGCCGGTACCGATGAAAGTCCGGGTGAGGTGTTCCTTTACCAGGGACGCTCCTACAAGGCCTACCGGGGTATGGGGTCCGTTGGCGCTATGGCGCGTGGGTCTGCGGACCGCTATTTCCAGCAGGATATTCAGGACGCACTCAAACTAGTACCCGAAGGTATCGAGGGCCAGGTGCCATACAAGGGACCTCTGGCAAGCGTGTTGCACCAGCTGGTCGGCGGCGTGCGCTCTTCCATGGGATATGTCGGGGCGTGTGATCTTAAAGAGCTCCAGGAAAAGGCACAATTTGTCCGTATTTCCGCAGCCGCTCTGCGTGAAAGCCATGCACACGATGTGACCATCACGCGTGAATCGCCCAATTATCCCGGACAGTCGTGAAGTCCGCAGGCCGGCTCCAGGCCGCTATAGAAGTTCTCGAGGATATTGAACAGCGCCACCGCCCGGCTTCACTGGCTCTTGCCGAATGGGGCCGGGGGCACCGCTTTGCCGGGTCAGGTGATCGCGCTGCCATCGGCAATATCGTCTATGACGCGCTGAGACATCGCGCCTCCATTGCGTGGTGCATGGGAAACGAGACGGCGAGGGCCCTGGCGCTTGGCGTCATGGTGTTTCATTGGGGTGAAACGGCTAAAAGTCTCGGCGAAATGTTCGAGGGGGATGCCCACGCACCGGAGGCTTTGAGCGACGCAGAGATCAAGGCGCTAACGTCAGGCACTCTGGAAGATGCGCCGGGCTGGGTTCAGGCTGACATTCCCGAATGGCTGGAAGAAGCGTTTGAGGACAATTTTGCCGATGAGTTCATCACCGAAGGTCAGGCGCTTTCAAATCGCCCGTCAACGGATTTCCGCATCAACACTCTGAAAGCTGATCGTGACAAGGTTATGAAGGCACTGAAGCGCTTTAATCTTGAGCCCACCGAACTCTCACCCAACGGCCTGCGTATCCCGCCATCTGAAGGGGCGGCGCGCACGGCAAATCTTCAACCTGAAGCTGCCTACCAAAAGGGCTGGGTTGAGGTGCAAGACGAAGGTAGCCAGGTGAGTTCGCTTCTCGTGTACGCACGTCCCGGAGAACAGGTGCTTGATTTTTGTGCCGGGGCCGGCGGCAAGACGCTGGCCATGGCTGCGGCCATGGAAAACAAGGGCCAGATATTTGCCTATGATTCTGATCGCAATCGCCTCAAACCCATCTATGAGCGCCTGAAGCGTGCGGGCACTCGTAATGTGCAGGTGAGGGCACCAGGCGACTCCCTGGAAGATCTTGTAGGCAAGATGGACCGCGTGGTGGTCGATGCGCCCTGTACCGGTTCGGGAGTGTGGCGGCGCAGACCCGATGCCAAATGGCGGCTGACACCGGATGCACTGGGACAACGTCTTGGCGAACAATCTCAGATTCTGGAAGAGGCCAGCCGTTATGTCCGACCCGGGGGGTATCTCTGTTACATCACCTGTTCCGTGCTGGCGCAGGAAAATGAAGCTCAGGTCTACAGTTTTCTCGAGGATCAGGAGGAGTTTGAACTTCTCTCAGCAGGCGAGGTCTGGGAAGAGCTGTTCCCGGGCACGGACTCAAAACCCTGGTCATCGGACAGTTGCACCATCACGCTGACGCCATCTTCCACGGGCACTGATGGGTTTTTCTTTGCCGTCATGGGGCGGCGGACAGGCGGGGATATGGAGCCATTGCCGACTCAAGACACATCCGGTAACAACCGCTCATGACCGACCGTATCCTCATCATCGATTTCGGTTCCCAGGTGACCCAATTGATCGCACGCCGCGTGCGCGAGTCTGGCGTCTATTGTGAAATCGTGCCCTTCCAGAAAGCGGAGGATGTATTCGAAAGCTTCGCACCGAAGGCGGTCATTCTCTCCGGCGGACCCGCCAGCGTGCATGAGGCCGACACTCCTCGCGTGCCCGACATGGTTTTTGACGCCGGTCTCCCGGTGCTCGGCATCTGCTATGGCGAGCAGGCCATCTGCGGACAGCTTGGCGGGCAGGTCGAACCTTCAAGCGAGCGCGAATTCGGCCGCGCCTTTGTCGACGTAAAAAAAGAAAATGCTCTGTTTGACGGTATCTGGGCCACTGGCGAGAGGCACCAGGTGTGGATGAGCCACGGTGATAAAATCTCTGCAATACCGGATGGTTTTGATGTGGTTGCTACATCAGACAATGCTCCATTCGCGGCTATCGCCGATGAGCAGCGCCGTATATACGGCGTCCAGTTTCACCCCGAAGTCATGCACACGCCGGATGGGGCAAAACTGCTCTCCAATTTTGCGCTGAAAATTGCCGATTGTTCGGGTGACTGGACCATGGCGCATTTCCGCAGTGAGGCTGTTTCTAAAATCCGGGATCAGGTTGGAGATGGCAGGGTGGTCTGCGGCTTGTCAGGCGGTGTCGATTCCGCCGTGGCGGCGGTGCTCATCCATGAAGCCATCGGCGACCAGCTCACCTGTATCTTTGTCGACCACGGCCTGATGCGTCTCGATGAGGGCAAGGAAGTCGTCTCCATGTTCCGTGGCGCCTATAACATCCCTCTGGTGCATGTGGATGCCAGCGAGCAATTTATTGGTGCGCTTGAAGGCGTGGATGACCCGGAAAAAAAACGCAAGATCATCGGCGGGCTGTTCATCGATGTGTTCGACGCCGAGGCGGGCAAGCTAGGTGGCGCCGAGTTTCTGGCTCAAGGCACTCTCTATCCTGATGTTATCGAAAGCGTCTCATTCACGGGCGGGCCATCCGTTACCATCAAGTCGCACCACAATGTGGGCGGATTGCCTGAGCGGATGGATTTGAAACTGGTTGAGCCCTTGCGTGAACTTTTCAAGGATGAGGTGAGGGAACTTGGGCAAGAACTGGGCTTGCCCCAAAAATTTGTTGGCAGGCACCCCTTCCCGGGACCGGGCCTCGCCATAAGGGTGCCCGGTGCCATAACCCGTGACAAACTTGATATCCTGCGCAAGGCTGACGCCATCTATCTGGATGAAATCCGTCAAAGCGGCCTCTATGACGTCATCTGGCAAGCCTTTGCGGTGTTGCTGCCAGTGCAGACAGTTGGCGTCATGGGTGATGCGCGGACATATGAATCCGTTTGCGCTCTGCGCGCGGTGACATCCTCAGACGGTATGACGGCGGATTATTATGGATTCGACCATGAGTTTCTCGGCCGCACAGCAACCCGCATCATCAATGAGGTGAAGGGCATCAACCGCGTTGTCTATGACATTACGTCGAAACCGCCCGGTACGATCGAGTGGGAATAGTTCAAGTTCTGCTATGCACTGTCAGGGATGAAAGCATATATAAAACAGTGATTTATGTAAGTAATGATAACTAATATAGCATCTGTTTGTAGCGCTGGATCATGTCTTCCTGAGACTCGATTTCTCTATCAGCGTTGATTTGATCGTTAATCATTTTTCCCGTTGAGGGGAATGAAGAGCGTTCAATTTTTGTGTCTTCATCCCATAGCCTGGAGCGCATCAACGCCTTCGCACAGTGAAAATAGAGTTCGTTGACTTTCACTATCAAAACAGTGGCAGGCAGATGATTGTTGACCCTGAATAATTCACGCAGGTGCTCATCATCGCGAATTTCAGCAGTGCCGTTAATGCGTAAAGTTTCGTTCATTCCGGGAATTAAGAAGATCAACCCGACCCCGGGCCGTTCCAATATGTTGATCATTGTATCCAGTCGGTTGTTTCCTGGCCGGTCCGGTATGGCCAGAGTGGTGTCGTTAATGATTTTGACAAAGCCGGGCTCTTCACCGCGTGGTGTCACATCTCCCAGCCCGTCATTTCTGACTGAACCAATAATCAAAAAGGGGGAATGGACGATAAAATTACGCGAATGCTCCTCAAATCGATTGATGACTTTTTCAACCGCGCGTCCTTTTGGGAGTTTATATATTTGCCTTAATTGATCGGCTGTTTTGATGCATGCCATGTGCGGATCTCTGCGGCTTTGTTTTGTTGGATGGAAGCAGCATTCAGTTTGTGAGGGTGAACTATATTACAGAGCAAGATCAAAAAACCAATGAGTTAGATCGGTTTTCCTAACGCCCAGCGCATTTGATGCAGTGCGTGGCTGCCGGGTCTATTTCCAGACGCTTTTCGCTGATGTCTTCGCCGCATTCGACGCATGAGCCATATTCGTCTTCATCAAGCCGCTTCAGCGCATTCTTGATGCGTGAGATTTCAACGCCTCGCTGGCGCTCGGTGGCCTGTGCCATGGCCTGTTGTTGCATGGCGTCCATGCGTGACAGCCGCCCCACGCTTTGCTGATCCAGTGTCACGGTCTCGCGCGCCTCGGCAGAGTCCTCACTGAGGCTTACCAGCTCCTCGCGGCGTGCGATCAGCCTTTCACGCGCCTGTTTGTCATCCAATGTCACTGTCATCTCTCTACAATCTGATGTGGCATGAAGCGAGGCTAGCAGACAGGAGAGGGCAGGTGGCAAATATTGCAGCATCAGTTCACAAGGTGAGGCCCCCTTTATTGCAGTGCAAAAAAAGCCTATATCCTGATGAGATGCGCCGCTGTGATGTGCGGTGCGCCCGGAATTCACATCGCCAAACCGGAGGCAATTGACCCCATGTCGATACAAAAGTCAGCCAAACGCATCACTGCTCCCGACATTCTTGTGCGCAAGGGGGGTGAGCCAATTGTCTCGCTGACGGCGTACCATGCGCATACCGCCAGGATACTGGACCCTTATGTGGACTTTCTCCTGGTCGGGGACTCTCTCGGTATGGTGATGCATGGTTATGAGAGTACCGTGCCGGTGCCTCTCGATTTGATGATTATGCATGGTGCGGCGGTGGTGCGGGGGTCTGAGCAATCCCTTATTGTCGTCGATATGCCTTTTGGCTCTTACGAGGAAAGCCCGAACATCGCATTTCGCAATGCCGCTCGGATCATGAAGGAAACCGGCTGCGGCGCGGTAAAGCTTGAGGGCGGGCAACGCATGGGCGAGACCATTCATTACCTGACCGAACGTGGCATACCCGTGATGGCGCATATCGGACTCACGCCGCAATCGGTGCATGTCATGGGTGGCTTCAAGACTCAGGGGCGTGAGCGAGACGAATGGGCTTCGATTGAAGAAGATGCCAGGGTGATTGCCGAGGCTGGTGCATTTTCCGTTGTGATGGAAGGCATGGCTGAATTGCTCGCTGCGCGCATCACAAAGGTGTGCCCGATCCCTACAATCGGCATTGGCGCATCAGCGGAATGCGACGGTCAGATACTCGTGCTTGAGGATATGCTGGGCCTGTCGCCGCGTGTTCCCAAATTCGTGAAGGAATTTGCACAAATCGGCAATGCGATTGAGAGCGCCGTGCAATCCTATGCGGATGATGTGCGAGCACGTAAATTCCCTGCCCAGGAACACACTTACGCGATGAAGGGCAAAGCCTCCCCGGCCACGAAAAAGACCAAAATGGCAGGCAGTTAAACGCCTGAAATATGCCGGTTAACCATAGATCACGCGTTCCATGTGTCCGTTTGCTTCGCGGCGCGCGGCGCGCTATCACTTATGGCTGATGCCCCAGGCTCATTTTGAGCATGTAACGGGCAGGGAACAACCACATTTCACTGTCAAGGAGAAACAGGCCGCACCATGAGCGACGATAGTTTATTCCGTGAAGTTAACGAGGCGGTCCGGCAAGACCAGCTCAAGTCATTATGGGACAAGTACGGCCTCTGGATTGTTGCCGGTGCGGTGCTCATCATTGCCGGTGTCAGCGGTTACAAATTCTGGGTCTATTGGACAGCGGAACAGGCCAAGGCAGCCGGAGCGCGGTTTGTCGGTGGCATTACCCATATCGAGGACGGCAAGAACAGCGAGGCAGTTGACGTCTTCAAGTCACTGGCCGAAGACGGCCCGCGCGGTTATCGGACCTTGTCCAGGTTCCAGCTGGCATCGCTTTACGCCAAGGGTGACAAGCGGGCAGAGGCTGTCAAAATATACGACGAACTGGCATCTCAGACCGGTGTTGGCACCGTCCAGAAAAATTTTGCAAGAATCCAGGCAGCAACTCTCAGGCTTGACGAAGCACCATTCGAAGAAATGCGCAAACGCCTCGATGATCTGGCGGTGACCGGCAATACATGGCGTCATTCAGCCCGTGAGTTGCTCGGACTTTCCGCCTATCGTTCTGGAAATACATCTGTCGCGGAACGCTATTTCAACACGATTCTTTCAGATCAGCAGTCACCAGTGAACATGCGCCGCCGTGCAGAAATGATGCTGTCACTCCTTGTACAGTCCGGCAGCACTACTGCTCCTGCGGCTAAGTAACGGTAATTCCTATGGCCCCCAAGAGCCTGCGCCCCACAGCCAAAGCGCTGATGATTGCACTGGCGGTCATACTGGCTGGCTGCAGCTCAATGCCGAATAAACTCAATCCATTTAAGAAGGAAGTACCGAAGCTGCCCGGAGAACGTATTTCGGTGCTCAAGGCGCAAAAAGGTTTCCAGGTCGACGCAGCAGTTGCCAAGAAGCCCGTCACTTTGCCCCAGGTACGCAGAAATGCCGACTGGGACCAGCCCGGAGGTGTGGCCTCCAATGCGCCGGGACACCTGGAATTTGGTGGTGGACTGGGTACGGTATGGGGTGCGGACATCGGTGAAGGATCAAGTGATGAAGGCCGCTTGACTGCCAGCCCTATCGTATATCAGGGAAAAATTTTCACGCTTGATACAGAAGGTGTTATCTCAGCTTTCTCCGCCTCCAGCGGATCACGTCTTTGGCGCGTCTCACTCGCACCGGAGAAAGAACGCGGGAACGAAGGTTACGGCGGGGGCATTGCGGCCAGTGGAGGGCGTCTGTTTGTGACCACGGGTTTTGGTATTGTCGTTGCTCTCAATGAGAGCAATGGCGCGGTGGAATGGACCCGAAAGATCGGTGTTCCATTGCGCTCTTCTCCGACAGCGATCGACGGTAAGTTGTTCTTCGTTTCCTCCGAGAGCAAACTTTATTGCCTCTCGACGGTGGATGGCGTCGAGTTGTGGACATTCAGGGGATTGCCGGAGCCTGCAACCTTGCTGAGCAATGTCAGTCCGGCGGTAGAGGGTGATACCGTAGTCGTTCCGTATCCTTCAGGTGAGGTGATAGCCTACAATATATCGGCCGGCCGGCCCGCATGGGTGGACACGCTATCGCGGACGCGTGGCGGATCATCTCTCGCCGGGCTATCAGATCCAGCACGCCCGGCCATTGACCGGGGTGTGGTCTATGCTGTCGGCCATTCCGGGCGCATGTTTGCAACGGCGCAGAAAACCGGCGAGCGGATCTGGACCAAGCGAATTCATGGCACGCAAACGCCATGGCCGGCAGGCGACCTGGTGTTCGTGGTCGATATCAACGGTGTGCTGATGGCGCTGACGCGCAAGGAGGGCAAAGTGCGCTGGCTGACAGAACTCCCCCAGGCGACGCGGTGGAACGGGCCTGTTCTTGCCGGAGGACGCTTGTGGCTGGCCTCTGTGAACGGAATCATGATCTCCGTAGACGCCAAGACCGGCAGCATCATGTCAAAGCGAGATCTTGGTCAGCCTGTTTACATCGCTCCCATTGTGGCTTCAGGGCGAATGTTTGTTCTCACTGACAAAGCCCGCCTTCTTGCTCTGAACTAACCAAATTACGGATCTAGACCGATGGTCATGAAGATAGCCATTGTGGGGCGGCCCAATGTGGGCAAATCCACGCTGTTTAACCGGTTGACCGGCAAGCGGTTGGCACTGGTGCATGAGAAACCCGGGCTGACCCGCGACAGGCGCGAGGCGGATGCCGTGATAAGGTCCACCAAGGTCCAGCTCGTCGATACTGCAGGACTGGAAGAGACCTCAGATGGAAGCATACAAGCGCGAATGCGCGGGCAAACCGAAGCCGCGCTTGCAGATGCCGATATACTATTGTTTGTCATCGATGCGCGCGCGGGGATTCTTCCTCCCGATGAAGTCTTTGCCGATATGGCCCGCTCTTCCGGCAAGCCCGTGGTCCTGGCCGCGAACAAGTGTGAAGGCCATGCCACCCAGAGTGGACTGTATGACGCTTACTCCCTCGGGATGGGCGACCCGATAGCCATATCTGCAGAGCACGGGACAGGACTTGGCGATCTTGTCAATGTGTTGGAATTGCTCATTACAAAACATCCTGAAGATGAGGTTTCAGCACATGAAGATGAGGGTGAGGGCGACGAGACGCGCCCTTTGCGGGTGGCCATCGTTGGTAGACCTAATGCCGGGAAATCTACTCTCGTGAACGCTATATTAGGTGAAGAGCGGCTGATTACCGGACCAGAAGCCGGGATCACACGCGACTCCATTGCCGTTGAACTGAACTGGAAAGGGCGTGAAATACGCCTGTTCGATACCGCCGGCCTGCGCCGCAAGAAAAACGTCGAATCGGGTCCAGAACATTTGTCCGTTGGCGATGCGTTGCGCGCTATCCGGTTTGCCGAAATTGTCATACTGCTCATTGATTCACAGGCGCCATTCGAGAAGCAGGATTTGCAAATTGCGGATCTTGTGGCCCAGGAGGGCCGCGCCCTGGTGATTGCCGTGAACAAGTGGGACCTGGTGAGTGACAAGAAGGAGCGTCTCAAAGAATTACAGTTCGAGATCGAACGGCTCGTGCCCCAGGTGAAGGGAGTGCGCCTGGTGCCCCTTTCAGCCCTGAAAGAAAGCGGACTGATCAAGCTCATGACGGCGGTTTTTGATGTTAATGAAACATGGAACAGGCGTCTCCCTACGGCAGCTCTCAATCGCTGGCTTGGCGAGGCGCAGGAGCGGCACCCGCCACCTGCAGTCAGTGGAAAGCGCATACGCATGCGCTACATGACCCAGCCCAATGCGCGCCCGCCGACATTTGTTGTCTTTGCTTCGCGCGCGGAAAAGCTGCCTGAATCCTATCGCCGATATTTGGTGCAGGGGTTGCGGTCTCAATTTGACTTGCCAGCGGTGCCAATTCGCCTGACGTTCAAAAAAGGGAAAAACCCTTACGCAGCGAAGCGGGGACGCAAGTAACAGTTTGCTTCCGTGGCGCGCCCGGGCGGACTAGTATTGGTTTGCAATGACAAAAACCAAGCCCACCGAGGTCCTGTTCTATCATCTTGAGCGCACGCCGCTTGAACGCGTGCTGCCCGGATTGCTGGAAAAGACGCTGGAGCGCGGCTGGCGTGCCGTTGTCCAGGCCGGATCTCAGGAACGTCTGGAGGCGCTCGATACCGCTCTCTGGACCTATCGCGACAGCAGCTTTCTGCCCCATGGTAGCGTTGGCGATGGGCACCCTGAAGAGCAGCCGATACTCCTCACAACCGGACCGGAAACGCTGAATGGAGCGACCATTCGCTTTTTTGTTGATGGATCGGATGCGGATGATCTGTCTGCTTATGAACGCGCCATCTACCTCTTCGATGGGCGTGATGAAGCAGCGGTGGCGAATGCCCGCACCCAATGGTCCATCGCAAAAGACGCGGGCCACGAGGTCACTTACTGGCAGCAATCCGAGCAGGGCAAATGGGAACAAAAGGCATGACCAAGGGTAGCACAGATGAATCTGATGATCTTAAGGAGGAGGGACGCCGTCGCGCAGATGCACTCCGGAGTCAGTTCGAGGAGAGCGGCAATGTCATGGACTGGTTCGAGGCCTGTTACGAACAGGCAGGTGGAGAAGCAGAACTCATTCCCTGGGGACATGAGATTGCGCGTCCGGAATTTGTCGAGTGGCTTGAGGCGCTTCCCGATGACAGAAAAAGGGGCAGGGCACTCGATATTGGCTGCGGTCTGGGAGACAACGCGGTACGCTTGGCGCAAGCTGGCTTCAGCGTTACGGCATTCGATCTCTCGCAAACTGCAATCAGGTGGGCGAAAGAACGTTTCCCGGATTTGAATATTGATTGGCGCGTGGCCGACCTCATAGACCCACCGGACGACTTTCTCGAGGCGTTCGATCTCGTCAACGAGACCTACACATTGCAGGCGTTGCGTCCGCCCTTTCGTGAGATGGCAATTAACTCTCTGGCGCGTTTTGTAAGACCGGGCGGCACACTCCTGATTGTTGGCCGGGGCCGCCATGCGGACGAGCCGGAAAATCCGCCACCTTGGCCAATTGTCTGCTCGGAACTGGACTGCCTCACAGTAGCGGGGCTGACGCAGGTCGGGTTTGATGACTTCCACACCGAGCGTAAAGGGCGGCCTGTTCGCCATTTCCGCATTGAATATCAGCGATCCTGAGATTGCTGGTCATGTCACCAAATCTTTTCAAAATCGCCATGGCGCCCGAGGCCGTCTTTGAAACGCGCTGCACCGGCAACACCGTCGCTGGTCAGCGCCTCGCGGCCGTTATACCATTCCTGAATCAGCCCTTCCCGAATTGACAGTCCCTGGCTCTTAATGGCCGAGCGTCTGTCGACTCGCACGCAGACCTGCGGGAAGCGGGCGATCTGATGCGCCAGCTCTTCGGCTTTTCCCCGAGCTCCTCCAGATGGCGTTACATATTCACATAGCCCGATTGCCAAACATTCCTCCGCCGGCACTTTGCGGCCTGTCAGGATGATCTCAAGAGCGCGGCCCTGCCCCACAATGCGAGGCAATCGCACTGTACCGCCATCGATCAATGGTACACCCCATCGTCTGCAATAAACGCCGAAATAGGCATCCTGCGCCATGACACGGAAATCGCACCATAGTCCGAGTTCCATGCCGCCAGCGACCGCCGGGCCTTCGATCGCTCCGATTACAGGTTTGTCGAGTTCAAGCCGGGAGGGACCGAGCGGTCCACGTGGTATTTCACCGCCATTGGCGCGGGAACCGGCTGGAGGGATATCAAGCTCACCGAGCGGGTAGTCACTCTTGAGCGTGCTTACAAATTTCAGATCCCATCCTGCGCAGAAGGCGCCGCCTTCACCATAAAAAACCGCCACAGATGCACTGTCATCGGCATCAAATTCCAGAAAGACTTCGGTCAGTGCGTCGGCGCTGGCAGGGTCCATCGCGTTACGGGCTTCGGGCCTGTCGTGAATAATGGTCCAGACGGCATCATTTTTATCAATCCTCACGGACATGTGCTTATCCTTTCTCGATTCTTGTAATCCTTGTTGCACGCACGTTAGCTGAGACTGCGGGTGTTGTTGACCATGTTCAGACGAAAGGACAGTGTGGCAAATGATGGGGGGATTACTTGCTGAAACTTGAAAATGTTCACGTCCATGGACTGGCCCCGGTTTCTTTTGAGGTTGCCGGTGGTGAATGCCTTGCTGTTCAGGGGCCGTCAGGTTCCGGTAAAACGGTATTGTTGCGGGCCCTGGCCGATCTTGATCCTGCAGAGGGAGAGATTTCCCTGGATGGGACCAATCGCAATTCAATTTCCGGTCCTGAATGGCGAAATAAGGTGCGCTATGCAGCGGCAGAGCCCGGCTGGTGGGGGGAGACCCCGCGCGAACATTTCGCTACAGACAGGGGTTTGGAAAAAATGATTGCGGCCCTTGGACTGAAGACCGGACAACTTGACCAGAGCATCTCCCGGCTATCCACCGGGGAACGCCAGCGTATGGCGCTGGTTCGCGCGCTCATCGACGAGCCGGATATTCTGCTTCTGGATGAGCCAACGGGAGCATTGGATGTAAAAGCAACCACGCAAGCCGAAAAACTGATCAAACGGCACCTCAAGGCGGGGCATGCAGTTATTCTCGTCAGCCATGACCCCGAGCAGGTCAGACGCCTTGCTGATCGCAAACTCGTCATTCGCGGTGGCAGGGTCAGGATAGGCCGCGTATGACCCAGGCAAGCTATATCACGCTCACTTACTGGGATCTGGCGATGGCCGCATCGCTCATCCTAATCAATGGCGGTTTGTCGGTTGCGTTTCGTCTGGGGATTGAGCGCACCCTTTTAATCGCGGCCGTACGAATGGCCGTGCAGCTCATGGCCGTTGGTTTTGTCCTCAAATTCATCTTCACCCAGACTTCGGGACTTTGGACGTTGGGGCTGGGGCTTTGCATGGTGCTGTTCGCGGCACGTGAAGCGATGGCGCGTCAGACACGGCGCTACAAGGGATGGTGGGCATATGGACTGGGAACGGGCACGCTGTTGTTCGTCGGCCTGCTCGCAATTTTGTTCGGGGTCGGTGTCATTATTGGGCCCGATCCCTGGTACACGCCGCGTTTCGTGTTGCCTATCTTGGGTATGGTTCTTGGCAACACGCTCAATGGAATTAGCCTTGGCCTTGAAACGCTGACGACCTCGGCCCTGCGTGAGCGCGCCGCAATTGAAGCGCGTATTTCACTTGGCGCCACACGGTTTGTCGCCATGTCCGTTACTACCCGCCAGGCGCTCAAGACAGGCATGATGCCCATAATAAATTCAATGGCGGCGACCGGTATTGTGGCTTTACCCGGAATGATGACGGGTCAGATTCTGGCTGGCATCGATCCCGTTGAGGCCACCAAGTACCAGGTGCTGATAACGTTTCTCATCGCTGGCGGGACGGCGCTTGGTGTTTTCCTCGCCGTGATTGGCGGGGCAAGGTTGCTGACTGACGAGCGTCACCGGCTGCGGCTGGACAGGCTTGAAAATCCGGCTCAGTGAATCTTGAGAAGCTCCACGACGAAGACAAGGGTGGCGTTTGGCGGGATTGCGCGGCCTGCGCCTTTTGCGCCATAGCCCAGGCTGGCTGGAATAACGAGCTCGTATTTCGCGCCTTCCTTCATAAGTTGCAGGCCTTCGGTCCAGCCGGCGATGACGCGGTTAAGAGGAAATGAAATGGACTGTCCGCGCTTGTAGGAACTGTCGAACACCGTACCGTTGATAAGCGAGCCCTTGTAGTGAACTTCAACTGCGTCGCTTGAACTGGGCTTGCGGCCAGTGCCCGCTTTCAGAACCCGGTATTGCAACCCCGTTGCTGTAACTTTAACATCCTCTTTGGTCTTGTTGGTCGAGAGATAATCGGTATCTGCGCTGGCGAACGCATGGTCGGTAACGGCTGCCATGAGAAGCAATGCTGGCATGAGTAAAATGCGCAGGACGCGTAAGGTGACAGTTACAAGCATAGAGTACTCCATTGATGTGCAGAATCAGCTTGGCGAGAAACCTGTGCCTTATAGCAGATAGCTTTGACTGGTAAAATTACAGATGCGCGGCCTCATAGGCCTCACTTGCCTTAATCCAATCAGCTTCGGCATGCTCAAGCGCCTTGGCCAGTTCGCCGCGCTGTCTGGACAACTGGTTGGCCTTATCAGGGTCACTTTCATAAAGCGACATATCTCCCAATTTTTCATCAAGCGCGGCAATCTCAGCTGATATGGCGCCAACTTTCTGTTCTTTCTTTGTCATTGCTTTTTTGAGCGGTGTGCGTTGTGCGCGGTGCGCAGCACTTTCGCGGCGTTGTTCTTTACGTGAGCCCCGGTTTTCTTTTCCTGTCTCGCCGGGTTGAGATCTGGATGCCCGCCCGGAGCCGCGTTCGCTAAGGCACTCATCGCGGTAGCTGACCATATCGCCGTCATAGGATTTTACAGAACCGTCCTTAACCAGCCAAAGCCGGTCAGCGCAGGCTTCAAGCAAATGACGATCATGCGAGATGAGGATGACCGCGCCCTCATAGGCATTCAACGCATGGATCAGCGCTTCGCGGGAATCAACATCGAGATGGTTGGTCGGTTCGTCCAGAATGAGCAGATGAGGTGCATGAAAGGTCGCTAATGCAAACAGAAGGCGCGCCTTTTCACCACCTGAAAGGTCATCAGCAGGCGTGTCTGCTGTATCAATGCCAAAGCCCAGT
>JAJFHP010000073.1 GCA_021775555.1 Hyphomicrobiales bacterium
GACTGGATGAGTGCGGGATGATCCGGCAACCGGTACAGAATTTCTGCCGTGGTCAGGCTGTGCCCCTGTAACTGGCTGAGAAAATCCCTGTCTGCCATATCGGACCCACCCTTTCCGTTGACTTGAGCTCAAGACAGGCGAATCCTAGCATATTTTATTGATGAAGCAATATTTTGTATTGAATTTCATAATGTTAGCAGCATTTCAGAGTGACTGCTAACGTCGCGAAGTGATCCGGTCCCAGAGCTTCAAAATGATGAAATCCCCGATACCTGCGGCCAGAAAAGCCAGTCCCACAATGAACGCGGTATCTTCGGAAAAGCCTATTTTTTCTGAAAACAGATAAACGAAGAGTGCTGTTGCCAGGCACAATAGCGACGTGAGTTCCAGTGCGCGCTTCACCATGCGGAGATTGCGCTCCCCCTGCCCGTTGCCCTCTCTCATCACCAGCCTCCTTGTCATCCCTTCCCGAATTTCGCCTTTACCAACTGGCCCGTTATCTCCAGAAGCTCCTTCTTGCCAGCCTCAAACCCTCCCTGTATCCAGCGCTCCTCGGCATGTTTGAGAATATCACCGACCCCCGGTCCTTCCGGTACACCCAGTTTCACGATATCGGAACCTTGAAGCGGTAACTCCGGGATGGGCAAATCCTGAATGCGAGCAACAAGCCCGCACCAGGAAGCATCCGAGACTGCTTCTCCTGATGCCGCCCATGCAATGAGAGCGGCGGTTCTGCATCCTGCGCGGCCCTGTATATAGAGTTCCCGCTTCACTTGGGCCTCATCCATAGCCACACTCATGACGCGATGACCGGATGCTTGCTCCAGATGTGACCGCTCGGCTTTGGACAATCGCAGCCGGTCGCTCAGCCGCCCGGCGTCTTCCGGTACCGCGACACTCAGCCCTGCAAGTCTCAGAACTGCGTCCGGTTCAACGCCAAGCCCTGCTTCGATATCAATCAGACGCTCCAGACGAGCAAGATAGGGCACACCACCAAGAAGCTGCACAAGCAGCCCATATTCGAACATTTTAACAATTGCCCTGTATGCACCTTCCGCGCTCACCAGCCGCAGGAGTTCAGAACGCACGCGCTCTCCCGATAACTTCTGGAGGCCAGCCTGTTCGCGCACGCAGGCCTCCAGGCCTTGCGCATCGAATTCCCCGAATTCCAACTCGGCGTTGAAGCGGAAGAACCGTAATATGCGCAAATAATCCTCAAGCACCCGCATACGCGCATCGCCAATGAACCTGACATGGCGCGCAACCAAGTCCCCATAGCTGCCTAACGGATCGAACAGCTGGCCGTCAGCGTCCGCGTAGAGCGCATTGATGGTGAAATCGCGCCGGCCGGCATCCGCCGCCCAGTCGTCCGTATAAGAGACACTGGCGTGTCTTCCATAGTTCTCCACATCCTTGCGCAGCGTTGTGACCTCGAAGGCACGATTCCCGGCGACTACCGTCACCGTCCCATGGTCAATGCCGGTGGGTATGGCTTTGAGGCCTGCCGCAGCGGCAAGTTCCATAACCACCTCGGGAAGAGCCGTGGTCGCAACATCCACGTCCTTTACGGGGCGTTCAAGCAACGTATCACGCACCGCACCACCAACCGCGCGCACTTCATGGCCTTGCGCACCAAGGGCCGAGAAGACGTCACAGGTTTCGGGCCATTTCAGCCAGCCGGCATTGCCTAGCGAGGGTAAAGGCGCTGTTCGAGTGGGGGACAAGGGAGCGATGGTCCTCCGGTTTTGGCTGCGGAGTGTGCAGGCTAAGGGCTGCGGCCTGGTGTCTGAGCGCCAGTGTTTTCAGCAGGAGCACGCTGCTGCGCCTCATATTCGAGGATGTCCGTCGAGACCAACTTTGCCAACGTACCCACGGCCAGAATAGTGCCTATGACGAGCAGCCAGTTCACCGGCGCACCGTCCAGGAAACCATCCTGAACATCACCGCGGTCCTTCACGAACTTGAAAGCCGCGTAGGCGAAGAAGGGCAGAAAGAACATGGCCAGCACGGCAAGGAAAACGCGGATCATTTGCTTAAATCCATTTTGTAGAGCCAATCATAAAGATTTCGCAGCATGCCTGCTGTGGCGCCCCATATAAAGCGTGTCTCATAGGGCATAGCATAGAATTTCCGCTGTGTGCCGCGCCACTCGCGCGTATGCATTTCATGGTTTTGCGCATTCATCAGAAATGAAAGCGGCACATCGAACACGTCCGCTACCTCGCTCTGGTCCGGCGTGATGGAATAGCCCTGCCGGATAACGGCCACGAGTGGCGAAATCCGGTAGCCCGTGGAGGTGATGTAATCGTCAAGGAACCCAATTGAATCAATGAACTCGGCTTCAAGGCCGATTTCCTCGCGTGCTTCCCTGAGCGCGGTCTCCGCCACATTGGAGTCGCTGGCATCCATTTTGCCGCCGGGAAAGGAAATCTGCCCGGCATGGGTGGGCATCTCGTCAGCCCTTTGCGTGAACAAAATTGAGGCCTTGTTTTCATGTTCGATGACCGGGATGAGCACGGCCGCGGGTTGTTTGCGTTCAGAAACATCAAGGATTTTCATTTCAGGATTGAGTTCGAAATCACTGCGTCCGGCAGGAACTTCAGATTCTGTGCTGATCCGTGATGCCAGGGGCGCCAGGACACCCTGTGCACGGCGACGCAAATCGGCTGTGGTAAACGCCTCAACCGCCTTGTCTTCCACCAGCGCCATCGCCTAACGTCCTGTCATCGCGTGATGCCGCCTCATCTTGTCGGCCAAGACGCCACATTCCTTGTAGCAGTGAAGGTTATAGCCCTGACAATATTGTGACCTAATTTGGCTGCAAGCTATTCCGCTTCAATCAATTCGACATTATATTCATCACCATGAGCACAGTAAGTCAAACCGACGAAAAACTCGCAGAACACCTCGAAGAAGCAGGCGATAAGGCCCGCCGCGTACATGAGGCTGCGGCATCCGTTATCTTCGGCCAGGATCGGGTTATCGAGCTGACATTGATAACCCTGCTGTCCGGCGGCCATGCACTGTTGATCGGCGTACCAGGCTTGGCCAAGACGTCCTTGGTTGAAACACTCGGCACAGTTCTTGGCCTGGACAACAAACGGATCCAATTCACTCCGGACCTGATGCCCTCCGATATTGTCGGCTCGGAAGTGCTTGAGGAAAATGCAACAGGCAAGCGTTCCTTTCGATTCCTCAAGGGTCCGGTCTTCACCCAGCTACTGATGGCGGACGAGATCAACCGCGCCAGCCCGAAAACCCAGTCGGCCCTGCTGCAGGCGATGCAGGAGCATCATGTCACGGTCGCGGGCGTCAATCACGCTGTGCCACGCCCGTTCCACGTTCTGGCCACGCAAAACCCTCTGGAGCAGGAAGGCACCTACCCGCTTCCCGAAGCCCAGCTTGACCGTTTCCTGTTGCAGGTCGATATCGACTATCCCGATGAGGCTGCGGAACGGCGCATGCTGTTCGCGACAACGGGCACCAAGGAAACCAAGCTCAAGGCAGTTCTCAACGAGAGTGCCCTTCTGGCTGCGCAGAGACTGGTGCGGCAAATACCGGTTGGTGAGAAAGTCGTCGATGCGATTTTGAAACTCGTGCGTTCGGCCCGCCCTGGACCTGATGCAACAGAGGCTATCAACGAACAGATCGCATGGGGCCCCGGGCCACGGGCAAGCCAGGCTCTCATGCTGGCGGTTCGTGCCAAAGCGATGATCGATGGCAGGCTGGCACCCTCCGTGGATGACGTGATCTCTCTCGCCGAGCCTATTCTGAAGCACCGCATGGCGCTCACTTTCGCCGCGCGTGCGGAAGGCACAACCATTCGGTCAGTCATCGAAACGCTCACTCAGCGGCTGGAATAGTCGTCCCCCGTGGCGCCGCTCGTTGAAAGAGAAACCACCTCGCCACTTCATGAGCTGGAAACACATGCCCATGGCCTGGCTGCGCGCATGCCCTCGCTGCTTGTGGCTGCAAGGCGCGTCTCGCACACAGTTGCCCATGGCATACATGGGCGTCACCGGCGCGGCCCCGGCGAAACCTTCTGGCAATTCCGCCATTTCGAGGATAGCGACGCGGCCGAGACCATCGACTGGCGCCGCTCGGCGAGTTCTGACCATCTGTATGTGCGCGAACGCGAATGGGAAGCAGCGCACACGGCGTGGATGTGGGTCGACCTTTCTCTCTCCATGGCATTCCGCTCGCATCTCTCTGAAATCTCCAAGATCGACCGCGCCGTCGTGCTGGCGCTGTCCATGGGGGAGCTTCTGGTTCAGGGCGGCGAGCGCATCGGGATCATGGGCGGGCGGGCGCGCACCGGAAGAACCGCCGTTACCAAGCTCGCATTGTCAATTGCCCGCAGGCTCAAAGATCCGGAGATTGGCGGTGGTTCCCTGCCACCCGCTGCCGCGCTCGGTGCTTTTTCCGAGTGCCTACTGTTTTCTGATTTTCTCGAACCCGTCGAGGACCTGGCGCCCCGGCTGGAGCAACTTGCCGTGCAGGGCGTACGCGGTCATCTTATCCAGGTGCTTGATCCGGCCGAAGAAACACTCCCCTACCAGGGCCGCACCGAATTCACTGCCGCCGAGACAGGTGAGCGTATGACTGCCGGTCGCGCTGAAAGCCTGCGGGAGCGCTACCAGGACAGGATGGGAGAACATCGTCAGCAATTATTGGAACTCTTGCGGCGCCTGGAATGGTCACTTCTCGTACACCATACAGATCACCGCCCAGAAGAAGCCCTGCTAGCACTTCATGGACGGCTGGCCGGGCTGGAGCAGGACTATCGCTACCGACCGCCGGCGGAAAGAACATCGACAGACCACAGGGGGTCTGCCGAATGATGGCACTTGGTCCAATCGGTTTTCTTGAACCATGGGTGCTCACCGCGATGATTGCGCTTCCCGCGATCTGGTGGCTGCTGCGCCTGACGCCGCCGCGCCCGAAAAGCGTCATCTTCCCGCCCACGCGCCTGCTCAAGGGACTGGAAGATTCTAAAAAAACTTCCGCTTACAGCCCCTGGTGGCTTACAGCACTGCGCATCATCATGGCGGCGATGCTGATTGGCGCACTCGCCGGGCCGGTCCTGCACCCTGACCGCGACGCCCTGCCGGGATCAGGCCCCGTGCTCATCGTCGTTGACAATGGCTGGGCATCAGCCAGCCAGTGGCGCGCGCGCATGGGCCTCATCAACACCTATATTTCGCGAGCTGAACGTGACAACCGTGCGATCATACTGACTGGCACCGCCGGTTCGCACGAGGCCCGGCTCAGCACCCTCAGCCCGCAAAAGGCCCGCGAGGCTACTGCAAGCCTGCAGCCGCAACCATTCAATCCTGACCGTACGCGGCTCTCGGAAAAGCTCGAAAATGAACTCAAGGACCAGGATTCACTCTCCATAGTCTGGCTGACCGATGGCCTTGATTATGGCGGCGCTGAAGCATTCGCCAAGAGCTTGTCCGGGCTAAGCAAGGGCGAGGCCTCATTTGCCATTGCCACTCCTGAAGGGGGTACCGGCGCTCTTGCGGTTCGGGCCGGGACCGGCAAGAAAGGCGTGCTGGTTGCACAAATAGTCCGTGCAGAAGGTGGCGTGAGGGGTGGAACAGTCCGTGCTTTCACGGCGCAAGGCGAGCAACTCGGCGAGGTTGGCTTCTCATTATCTGCGGGTGCGAAAACGGAAGACGCTCAAATCAGCCTGCCGCTGGAAATCCGCAATCAGATTGCCCGAATTGAAATCACCGGAGAAACATCCGCCGGCGCCGTTCATCTGCTTGATGCGCGCTCCCAGTGGCGCCGGGTCGGCGTGATCTCGGGCGAGGCACGGGAGTTGGCACAGCCGCTGCTTTCCCCGCTCTACTATGTGGAACGCGCCCTCTCTCCTTACGCTGAAGTTGTCACGGCAAAGGGCAGCAATATTGCTTCCACCGTCACCGAATTGCTGCAACGGGATCTTTCGGTGCTGGTGCTGGCGGATATTGGCAAGCTCGGATCCGGCTCGATTGATGCCATCGAATCCTGGGTGAAGCGCGGAGGAACGCTGGTTCGTTTCGCCGGACCAAGACTAGAGAAAAATGCCGACCGGCTGCTGCCAACAACATTGCGACGGGGCGGGCGCACGCTTGGTGGTTCACTTTCCTGGAGCACCCCGCAACCGCTTGCGCCTTTTGAGGACACAAGCCCGTTTCACGGGCTGAGACCACCTGCCGATGTCACGGTGCGCCGCCAAGTGCTGACCGACCCGGCTGCGGGCCCCCGCTCAAATGTGTGGGCGCGACTCAAGGATGGCACGCCATTGGTGAGCGCCGCGCGTCGTGGCGAAGGCTGGATGGCGTTGTTCCACATCACCGCCAATTCCGACTGGTCCAATGTGCCCATGTCCGGTCTGTTCGTGGAAATGCTGCGTCGTATTACAGAACGCTCGGTGATCACATCGGGTAGCGTCAATGCCTCAGGTAACGCAATAGCGGCCGCGAATTCCACCGCGCAGCAAACCGGTCTGCTCGCTCCGCGCCAGGTACTTGACGGGTTTGGCCATCTGGTCTCGCCGCTCTCTGCCGTTACGCCGATTGAGGCGAGCAAGATCGATAAAATTAAACCCGGTCCCACACAGCCCCCTGGATATTACGGTCCGGCCGGCTCGGCACGTGCGCTTAATACCCTTGGGCCCCGCACAACGCTCAATCCCTTGCCGCCGCTGACTGGCCTGGGCAAGCAGATCAGTTACGAGGTTCAGGAAGCCGTGCAGCTCAAACCCTGGCTGCTGGGTGGTGCGTTCCTCATTTTCCTGGCCGATATGATTGCCGTACTCTTGTTCTCGTCCGGTGCACGCATGCTGGCCATGGGCCGGAAAGCAACAGCGGCTACCGCACCGGCATTGCTAATCTTTCTGCTTTTCGCCCAAACAGTTCATGCCCAGCAATCTACAGGCGCGACCGACAAGCAGGCGCTGGAAGCAACACTCAATACCAGGCTTGCCTACGTGGTGACCGGAGATGCGGAAATCGACCGTATCTCACTGACAGGGCTTGCCGGTCTCAGCCGCGTTCTCAAGGCCCGCACGGCAATCGAGCCGGCGGAGCCGGTTGGCATTCAAATAGACAGTGACGAACTCGCCTTCTACCCGCTGCTCTATTGGCCTGTTCCCGAAGATGCCGAAAAGCTCCCTGAAAAAATTCTCGCCAAGATCGATGCCTATATGAAGCAGGGTGGTATGATCATTTTCGACACTCGCGACTATCAGACATCCCTGCCCTCGGGTGCGCAAGGCCCCGGTGGTACGGCGCTGTCACGGCTTGTCGGCGAGCTCGACATACCAGCGCTTGAGCCAGTGCCTGAAAACCACGTTCTGACCAAGGCGTTCTACCTGCTCAAGTCCTTCCCCGGCCGCTGGGATGGCGGGGCGTTATGGGTCGAAGCCACACCCACGAATGAGGCCGACAAGTCGCGCAGAGCAAGACGAACCGATGGCGTCTCTTCGTTGATGATTACATCCAATGACTTTGCCGCTGCATGGGCTCTCGATGACAGCAACCGCGCTCTTTTCCCCGTTGTTCCGGGCGGAGAAGTGCAACGCGAGATGGCATTCCGCGTCGGCGTCAACATCGTCATGTATGCGCTTACCGGAAACTACAAGGCCGACCAGGTGCATGTCCCTGCCCTTCTGGAGCGGCTCGGACAATGAACTGGATTGTCGAATTTTCACCCCTTCTGTCCCGCGATGTACTCATCGCCATGGCATGCGCAGGGCTGGTGCTCGCTGCCCTCCTGTTGTGGACGCGTACGCGGGGCGCATTGCTGCGTACGGGCGCATTGGCATTGCTGCTGCTCGCGCTCGCCAATCCTTACCTGCGCCAGGAAGACCGTGAACCACTCTCGAACATCGCGGTCGTCGTCATGGACCAGAGCGCCAGCCAGCGCTTTGCAGGACGCGATGACGCCAGTGAAGCTGTACGTGAACAATTGGGAGACAAGCTAGCGGCCATCCCCAACCTGGACGTGCGCTGGGTCGCCTCTCCACTGGGACGCGGGAAGGGTCGCGACGGCACCTTGCTGTTTGCCGATCTCGGGAAGGCGTTGGCGGACATCCCACCTGATCGTCTTGCCGGCGTTGTCCTTGTGACCGACGGCCAGATTCACGATGTGCCGGCCAATGCCGGGGAATTCGGGCTTCAGGTCCCGGTCCATAGTGTGATCACCGGCAGAAAGGGTGAGTTTGACCGGCGGCTGGAGGTTGTACGTGCGCCGCGTTTCGGCATTGTCGATGGCGTACAGGAGGCCGAGGTCCGCGTGGTCGATGTACCCTCAAAGGGGGGGCGTAAAAGTATCAGACTGACCATCCGCCGCGAGGACCAGAGCAAGGAAGTCCTGCGTGTCCTGCCCGGCGAAATCGTTCGTGTCCCCATCCGCTTTCCCCATGCCGGGCTGAATATCGTTGAGCTTGAAGTGGAGGCCGCACCGGGCGAGCTGACAACTGCCAACAACAATGCGGTTCTGGCGGCAGAAGGCGTGCGCGAGAATTTGCGCGTGCTGCTGGTTTCTGGTGAACCTCACGCGGGCGAACGCACCTGGCGCAACCTGCTCAAGTCCGATGCCGCGGTGGACCTGGTGCACTTCACCATTTTGCGCCCGCCGGAAAAACAGGACGGCACGCCGATCAACCAGCTGTCGTTGATCGCATTCCCGACGCGTGAGCTGTTCTCGGAAAAACTGGAAGAGTTCAATCTCATTATCTTCGACCGTTATCACCGCCGCGGCGTCCTGCCGCTGCTCTATCTGGATAACGTGGCGCAGTATGTGGAAAATGGCGGCGCGGTCCTGGTGGCAGCAGGCCAGCGTTACGCATCGCCTACCAGCCTGTTCCGCACGCCACTTTCCCATGTTCTTCCCGCAGCACCAACAGGGCGGCTGATTGAGCGCCCCTATCGGCCCGCGGTTAGCAAGACCGGGTTGCGGCACCCGGTGACACGTGGCCTGCGCGAGGACATTACAGGCCCGCCCAAATGGGGCCGCTGGTTCCGGCTGATCGAAACCGAAGCGCCAGCCGGTGATGTGTTGATGCACGGTCCAGAGGACAAGCCATTGCTGATTCTCAATCGTTTGAAAAAAGGCCGCGTTGCGCTGCTGTTGTCTGACCATGCCTGGCTGTGGGCACGTGGCTATGAAGGCGGCGGACCCTACACGGTGCTGCTGCGCCGCCTCGCTCACTGGCTCATGAAGGAACCAGACCTGGAAGAAGATGTCCTGCGCGCATCCGGCCAGGAAGGGTCGCTCAGGATCGAGCGCCGTTCCATGAAGGACAGTGTGGCACCGGTGGAAGTCACCCTGCCAAACGGCGAAACGCAATCCGTGAAGTTGGAGAACGCTGGGCCCGGCCATTGGCGCAAGGTGCTGGAGGTGCGCAATCACGGTGTCTACCGGCTGAAGTCAGGCGCCCTGAACGCGGTTGCCCATGTGGGTCAGATGAACTCCAAGGAACTGTCCACGCTGAACGCAACCGCCAAACTGGTTCAGCCTATCCTGGATGAAACCGGGGGCGGAGCGTTCTGGGCAGGAACTGACGCAACTGCCGTCAAGTTGCCAAGACTGGCAATGCTGCGATCAGGAAGACTGATGCACGGGTCTGACTGGATGGGCTTCAAAAAGCGCGATGCCTATGTCACGCGCGGCGTGCGTTTGATCCCTCTTTTCTCTGGTCTTCTCGCGCTGGCCATACTGCTTGGTGCCTTGTCCCTCACATGGTTCCGCGAAGGGCGCTAGGCCTCCCCCTGCACCATTCCCTCAAATTTCTTCAAAGCACCGGGAATGAACTCGACGCCAAGCAGTCGTGCTGGATCAACAGGTCCGGGCAACATGATCTGCCCGGGCGGCACGCGCTGGAAACCAAAGCGCTCGTAATAGGGAAGGTCACCAACAAGCAACACCAGCGCAAAGCCTTGAGCCTTGGCCAGCTCCAGCCCTTTTTCAATCAGCGCCCGCCCGCATCCCTGACCGGCCCATTTGGGGTCGACCATCAACGGCCCGAGCAGAAGGGCATCAGAGTGTTCACCAACATTTATTGCGGCAAACCGGATCGACCCGGCCAGTTCATCTCCAACCCATGCGGTATGGCTCAGCGCCTTTACCACTGCAGCACTTTCACGGACCCTGTGCGCCGTGCGGGCAAACCGGCCCGGGCCAAAGGCGCGTGCAGCAAGGTCGTTTAAAGCTTGAACATCTTCGCGGCCCTCAGGGCGCATAAGGAATTCAGGGTTGGTCATGGGCCAGCACTTACTTGATTTTTCTTTCAACAGCAGGAAGTTTTAATCGCGCGGTCCGGCCCAACATACAACTTTGGTGTTTTCCGCACAGGGCTTGCGTGGTTTATGTTGTTCTGCGATTCTACATGAGGGAACTCTGGTGGCTCTGCGTTAACAAGAACACAAAGCCCACAGGAACAGCACATGGCCACGGCACCCAAAATCATGATCGTTTATCACAGCTCCTACGGGCATGTGGAGACCATGGCCTATGCCATGGCCACCGGCGCGCGCGCCGTGGAAGGCGCGGAGGTGCAGGTCCGGCGTGTTCCTGAACTCATGCCTGACGATACCATGCGGGCGTCGGGCATGAAGGTTGAACAACCGGCGCAAGTGATTTCGCCAAATGATCTGGCAGACAACGACGCCATCATTTTCGGCACGCCAACGCGGTTCGGCAACATGTCGTCGCAGATGCGAAATTTCCTCGACCAGACCGGCGGGTTGTGGGCGGCAGGCGCGTTGATCGGCAAAGTCGGCTCCGTATTCACCTCCACTGGCACCGGCGGTGGCAACGAGACCACAATTACCTCGTTCCACAACACCCTGTTGCATCACGGCATGGTCATTGTCGGCCTGCCCTACTCCGCACCTGATCTTGCCGATATCTCCGAGGTGCGCGGCGGCTCGCCCTATGGGGCTGCAACCATTGCCGGGCCGGACGGCTCTCGCCAACCCTCCCAGAAAGAACTCAATCTCGCGAGTTTCCAGGGTCATCACGTGGCTTCTATCGCTCAGAAACTCATCAACGGATGATCTCACTCACAAGACCAATTCTATGCCCCTCCTGACAGCGTTATCCGTCTCTGAATTACGCGCGTTCCATGAACGTATTCGCAATGACTATGACGCTTTCTGCGCCCGGGGCCTCAAGCTCGACATGACGCGCGGCAAGCCATCGTCCGAGCAACTTGACTTGTCAAACGCACTTCTGCGCTTGCCCGACAATATTGATCACCAGCTGAAGGACGGCAGCGATGCGCGGAACTATGGCGGCTCCCTGCAGGGGATCATGGAAGCAAGAGAATTGTTCTCAGGCGTTCTCGGGGCACCGGCGGAACAAATCATTGTCGGCAATAATGCAAGTCTTGCCCTGATGCATGACTGCATTGTCTTCGCGCTTCTGAAGGGCGTGGCGGGTAGCAATAAGCCCTGGGGTAAAGCTCCCAAGATTTCCTTTATCTGTCCGGTACCGGGCTATGACCGGCATTTCGCCATCTGCGAGGAATACGGTATTGAGATGATCCCGGTGGAAATGACCGGTGATGGGCCGGACATGGACGAGGTTGAGCGTCTTGCCGAAGACCCTTGCGTCAAGGGCATGTGGTGCGTACCGAAATATTCAAACCCTTCTGGTGACACTTACAGTGATGAGACGGTTCGCCGGCTCGCCGCCATGAAGACGGGTGCGCCGGAGTTCCGGTTGTTCTGGGACAATGCCTATGCATTGCACAACCTGACGGTCCCTCGCCGTGAAATCATGAACATCCTTGAGATTTGTGAAGAAGCGGGAAATTCCGACCGCGCATTCGTTTTTGGTTCCACCTCGAAAATCACTTTTGGGGGCGGCGGACTGGCGTTGTTCGCTTCATCGCCTGCCAATATCTCGTGGTTGTTGACCAGCATGCAAAAGAGAACGATCGGCGCTGACAAGCTCAACCAGTTGCGCCATGTGCGATATCTGAAAGACATGGCCGGTATGGATCAGCTGATGGAACTTCACCGCGCTGTCATCCTTCCCAAATTCGAGACTTTCTACGCGGCCTTTGATGAGCATCTCCAGGGCACTGGCGTCGCCACATGGAGCAAACCCGAGGGTGGTTATTTTATCAATGTCAATGTGCTCGACGGCTGTGCTGCCCGTGTCATAGAGCTGGCAAAACAGGCCGGGGTTGCCCTCGTGCCAGCCGGGGCGACATACCCCTATGGCAAGGACCCGCGTGACCGCAATATCCGTGTCGCGCCCACTTATCCGGAACTCTCTGAAATCAAGCTGGCAGGTGAAGGGATTTCCCTGGCGATCCTTCTCGGCGTGACCGAGAAACTGCTGACCGAACAGGCAAGCTGAGCCTTACCTCACCGGCCGTCTCGGCGGAGCCCGATAGACTGGCGGGGGTGTGCGACGGATCACGGGCGGCCGTGGCGCCGGTGCGACTTGGCGGCGTGGAGGCGCTGGCAGTAAATTCAGGTTCCGGCGCGGCTCCCCACGGAAATGCAATTTAACCTGCGGTGCACGCAAACGTGTCGGTGCGAAGCTTCCTCGCGTATTGACCGAACCATCAAGAATGATCCGCTCTCCAGCCTGGATGCGCGCACGCGCCGGCAGTTGGGTAATTGGAATACGCCCAATGGCCACCCCTCCGGAAATGGCGCGACCCACATAACCCTCAACAGACAGACGCTTCACCTGCCCGGCAAATGGCCGTGCTGCAAGTTGAGAAATGCGCCGTGCTCGCAACCTGCCACCACTGGCCGTACCAATAATCTGGACATCCTGTCCCGAACCGAGTGTGGCCGGCCTGCCACCAGGGAGCACATCGATATGCATGCCATTGACGGAGAAGCCGTTGGGGCCTGAAGCCGTCACCCTTCCCCGCAAGACCGCCGTCTCACCGGGTCCGGTTTTATCAATGCGCGAGGCGGCGATGACGCCATTGGTCCGCCTCAAACCGCTGACGTCGATATGATCGCCAACCGCCAGGTCATTGATCGAGATCACCCGCGATCCATTCACAGCGGAAATAACGCCTGATGGAATTTCAATGCGCTGCCCGAACACATATGCCGTGCGACGTGCAAGATCGACCTTCTCGATTGGCCCGGCCACCTCGTGGCGAACGGAAAGACGGCGTGCCCTCAGACGATTGCCACTACCCTCAGCAACCACTTCGACCACCTGACCGATACGTAAAGCGTCGGGCCGCATGGTGCGATCCTTGAAGGCAACAGCAAGGTCGGGCGCATAGTCCACCTCAAAGCCGTTGACGAATATGCTGCCAAAGCCAGTGATGGTGCCAATGATCCCGGTGCCACCAATACCGGGCGTGCCCGCGGCCTGTCCCGTGCCACCGATACCTGGTGACTTGCCATCCTGTTTGCCCGTGCCGCCAATGCCCGGGCTGTTTTGGGCAACTGTGATGTTTGAACTGCCCGGCCCGGTAGCCACCGCGTCCGGAGCAATCGGGATAGCAGGAGCCCCGCCGCTTCCTAGGCCAGACGCACACCCACTGAGCAGAAGTAGAACAAGCGCCACCATCCATCTGCCGAGCAAAACGCGCGTTTGGGAGCTAGCAGAGTGATTATACATCGCCCTGCCCTTCTTCATCCGGACCGGTATAGAAATAGATGCCGAAGGTCATACGCTGGTTGGCACCCGGCAAACCCTTGTCCTTTTCAGCTAGCTCGAAGGCCTTCTGATTTACCTTCACCAGAGCGTCAGAGCCCAAATCACGCGACAGCCCGGCCAATTCCTCGACAGAGCAAGGGCTGAGCTCTTCGTAATAGACCGCACGCTCGAGCATGGAAGGCTCACTGCCTAAAAGGTTATGGCTGCTGGCAGCAATATGGTCGCGTAGATTGCGTCCAAAATAATAAGCCAGATCGGCAAAATCCTCGCTCGGCACGAATGCAGCCATATCCAGATGCACGAATTCCTCATCATCCACGCGCGCCAGGCCCTGACGCACCCATTCATCAAGAACAGCCCTGGGGCGGATATCGGTAGAGACTGACTCAACAAGGCTGTCGAAAGACGGATCGCCCTCTTTACCGCCCTGACGGGGCAAGGGCCGGGGCTGCCCGCGCGTATCAAGATAATCCGGCGCGCCGGTCCACAAGGAGATCAGATGTGCATTTCGCGATAGCACCGGTGATGGTGCATCGCTGCCCCTCCTGCGCTCGCGCAGCGCCTTGATGTCCTTGCGGTGTACACCTGTAAGGAGGTTGATACGGCTGTCGGTCTGAGACTTGCCGGGAACAGGAAAGTCATCCTGCGCTACCTCGACATAGGTTTGCTTCAGCAGACGCGAGAGCGCTGGAAAAGTGACCCCCTTTGCGATGAGAACGCGCACGAGAGGGCGTAAAAGCCGGTG
Organism: Hyphomicrobiales bacterium; assembly: GCA_021775555.1. GTDB lineage: Bacteria > Pseudomonadota > Alphaproteobacteria > Rhizobiales > Methyloligellaceae > UBA2767. The sequence continues at coordinate 14,384 of JAJFHP010000073.1, forward strand.
CAGCGCCAGCGTCAATGCCGGATGTGGTTCGCCTGGCGTCAAAGTTTCACTTTCTAAAAATCTACTGTGTGGGATGTTTTCCCATCCATTTTAGTTCTTGTTTGATAACACATAATTCTTGACATGGGAAATTTTCCCACATAATAATCTCATTATTGTGGGAATTATTCCCACGTATCTGACGGCTTCGAGCCCCCAGCAGCCCCTGCACCGGAGCCGCCAGAAAATGAGGAGAGCAAATTATGTGGAACAGACAGGAGACAGATGAAACGGCATTTGGGAAATCCACTCATGCGTCCAGCCGTGTCCTGGCGCTGGTGGCGCTGATGACCGGGCTTGTCCTGGGCACCGCAACGATTGCACTCGCGGCCCCCGATCCGGACAATAATCCCCCCGGACCGCGCGGCGGTCCCGGCACAAATTGGGAGAACCCTCCTGGACCACGCGGCGGGCCCGGCGCATCACCAGACGCCAAACCGTGGAGACCCTGGGTTTGGCGCAAGCTGTTTGACAATGACAACAATCCGCCCGGACCGCGCGGCGGACGTGGAACAAACTGGGAGAACCCACCTGGCCCCCGTGGTGGACCAGGTGCGTCACCCGACCCTAAGCCTTGGCGGCCAAAAGCGTTGAGGAGAATTCATAACGCACAGCATCCGGTGCGCCCGTCCCAATACCGGCGACTCCCCCACCGCGCGAAGGCCATACGACGGCGCTGATACACACCCACTGCCTGGTCAGCCCATACCCGGCGGCGCCTGCACATCGTCGCCGGGATCCTTGTTGAGAGCAGGAATTTCTTCCAGCCTTTGTCGCCACAGCGCTGTTGTTCTATAGTCATTTGATCGGTGATCTTGTACTAAGTGGGTGGCTTGCATCGGCACATCAGCAAACACGAAGACCCGCGCTCCTTCGGCGGGCTTGATGTCAGGTTATGATTGGGGAGAGTTCTATTGCGAGATGCAATCGCAGCAGGACCAACCACATCTCACAAGAATTACACAACGGCTCAACGGGCTCGATATCAGCGCATTGCGGAGGCGCTCGCGCGACGCCGAGCGTGAATTGTTTAATCTCGGCATTACCTTCACCGTCTATACGGACCGGGAGGCCATCGATCGTATCCTCCCTTTTGATGTCATTCCGAGGGTCCTTTCAAAACAGGACTGGGCAACGATTGAGACAGGTGTGAAACAGCGCGTGGCGGCGCTCAACCTGTTCCTCCATGACATCTATCATGACGGGCATATCCTCAAAGACGGCATAATCCCTGAAGCGTTGGTCACTGGTAACAAGCACTACCGCCCGGAAATGAAAGGGGTTGATGTGCCGAAGGGCACCTATGTGCATATTTGCGGCACCGACCTTGTGCGCGACCAGAAGGGTACATTCTGCGTACTGGAGGACAATGGACGCTGCCCGTCTGGTGTGTCCTATGTCCTTGAGAATCGTCACCTGATGATGCGCGCTTTCCCGGATCTCGCTGATGGTGTGCCCATTGCCGATGTTGATGCATACGGATCGCGTCTGGCCCGCGCCATGTCAAAAGTCGCCCCGCAAAATATGTCGAACCCGACAATCGCCCTGCTCTCGCCCGGCATCTACAACTCCGCTTATTTCGAGCATGTCTTTCTGGCACGCGAAATGGGTGTTCAACTTGTCGAGGGGCGGGATCTGCTGGTGGATGACGACAGGGTATTCATGCGCACCACCAGCGGCAAGCAGCGGGTGGATGTGATCTACAGGCGCATTGATGACGCGTTTCTGGACCCTAAAGCCTTCAGACCTGACAGCCAGCTTGGCGTGCCCGGTATGTTCGAAGCTTACCGCAAGGGAAATGTGAACCTCGCCAACGCGGTCGGTACCGGCGTTGCCGATGACAAGGCAGTCTATGCCTATATGCCGCGTATTATCCGTTACTATCTTGATGAAGACCCGATTCTGCCGAATGTTCCGACCAATATCTGTGGTGAGGAGGAAGGCCTTAAAAAAACACTCGACAATCTGGACGAGCTTGTGAGCAAACCCGTTGGTGAGGCTGGCGGCTATGGCGTTGTAGTCGGCCCTCGTGCCAGCAAGCGGGAGCTTGCCAATCTAAGATCCCTGATAAAAGCCGATCCGGGCAATTACATCTCACAGCCGATGGTCGGACTTTCTGTTTCACCCACGTTGATCGGCCGCGCCATAGAACCACGCCATGTAGACCTGCGTCCATTTGCGCTCACCGGCGAAGACACATGGGTTCTGCCCGGCGGACTGACTCGCGTCGCCATGAAACGCGGATCGCTGATCGTCAACTCATCGCAAGGCGGTGGATCGAAGGATACCTGGGTCCTTGTTTAGTCTGGTTTCACGTTTTGCCGCCAACACCTTCTGGCTGGGCCGTTATCTGGAGCGAGTGGAAAATGTTGCGCGGATCCTGCACATCAACGAAACCTATGCGCGGGACAAACCCGAAGGACCCGACTGGCAGCGCGTCCTGGATTTATATTCGGACTCCGAGCGCTTCCACGAAGCCCATGAAGACGCGAGCGCGCAATCGGTCCTGCAATTCTATATTCGCGACCGCAACAACCCATCCTCTATTGTCTCTTCAATCGTCAATGCACGGGAGAATGCGCGTTCTGTGCGCCACCTCATCTCCACCGAAATGTGGACGCATCTGAATATTTTTTACAGCCAATTGTTGAAAATGAAAGCGCGCGAAATCCTGCCCTCAACGCTCGCCAACACCGCCAATGACATCATACTTAGCTGTCAGACATTCGAGGGTATTGCGGAGGGAACATTCCTGCGCGGCGAACCGTCCTGCTTCTACCACCTTGGCAAATATATCGAACGCGCGGACCAGACGACACGCATCCTCGACATTGGATATGCCCTGCTGCCGCTTGGTGAAGGCGATGCTGTGACTTCAGTTCAGTGGAATGTGCTGCTACGTTCGGTGTCAGGCTATCATGCCTATCGCAGCCGCTACCCATCAGGCACTCGGGTGGAAGATATTGAGCGATTTCTGCTGTATGATAACGAGTTCCCCCGCGCACTGATGCTCTGCGTCAGCCGCATCACAGACAGGGTTCGCGACCTGGAAAAGCGCCATGGCACCGAGCGGCATTCGGAGGTGGAACGCACAAGACGGCAACTTGAGTTTGCTCTGGAAACAGGCCCTGGGAATGACCTCACTCCGGAACGGCTGCACGCCTTTCTCGATCGGGTTCAGATCCATCTGGGCAACGTGACGAATGCCGTGAGCCAAACCTATTTCGGATGAACAAATGCCACCGGCAGAAGCCACTAGGCAACACCGGACTGAGCCACTAAATAACGTATCGATTTTTGAACCAACTGCGATTCGATGGATGTGTATGCAATGCTGCAACGGCTGACCGTCAATCACGAAACGACCTACAAATATCAGCAGCCGGTCCTGCCGGGGGACCATTACCTGATGTTCCGCCCACGCGACAGCCATGACAGCCGTTTACTGAACGCCACCCTCACGATCGAGCCACAGGCAAAGCTGCGCTGGCTCCATGACGTGTTCGGCAATTCCGTTACCATTGCCTCATTCGAACAGCCATCGGACAGGCTCTATTTCAAATCGCAGATCGTGATCGACCGGTATCCGTTCCCGGCTGTGGAATTTCCAATTGAAGCTTTTGCCCGGACGATCCCTTTCAGTTATCCGCTGGCGGAAATCCCTGATCTTGGCCGCACCATCGAACGTCACTACTCGGACCCCGACAGGCTGGTGACCGAATGGGCTCGGCGTTTCCTCCTGCCGCCGGCAGGCTCACATGAGACGGAACCGTTTCTCCGCGCCCTGAATTCGGCAATCCGTGACGAGTTGCGCTACGAGGAACGCTATAAGCCAGGCGTCCAGTCCCCGGTGGAAACTCTGCAGCGCGGTGCCGGCACTTGCCGCGATTTTGCGTTATTGATGATGGAGGCGGTTCGAACGGTTGGATTGGCGGCGCGTTTCGTCAGTGGATATCTCTACGACCCGGCGATTGACGGCACCCAGAGTGATATTTCCGGTGCGGGATCAACCCATGCCTGGGTTCAAGTCTATCTGCCCGGCGCCGGCTGGGTTGAATTCGACCCTACTAACGCCTCTTACGGCGGACAAAATCTCATTCCGGTTGCCGTCGCCCGTGAACCCATACAGGCCATGCCGGTCTCTGGTTCCTATGAAGGCGCAGCTGAGGATTTCATTGAGATGAACGTAAATGTGGACGTGCGCGCGATCCAGATTATGGACCAGGCAGTCTGATCTGAAACCAGGCCGCCTCCTTCACCACTTGTCGCTCACGCATTTCCCATCAAAAAGCTCCGCCAGCCGCCGCCGAGCTCCGGCGTCCGTGTCGGCAGGCACATTCTCCACGGTGAAAAAGCCCTGCTCGGCAATTTCCGCATTGGGTTGTGGTACCCGTGGCTGTTCCCATTCGCGCACGATGAAGAGGGCGATATGGTCACCGGGAAAATTATCTCCGTTGGAAAACAGCCCATGCAACAAGGGCTGTTCGTTCATAGAAACACCTGCTTCTTCCTCAAGTTCACGCGCAAGCGCAACGAGCAGCGTTTCATTGCGCTCAACCCCACCGCCGGGAAAATGCCACCCCGGCCTGTAACCGTGCCTGACCAGAAGCACCTGCGACTCCTTGTTGATCACCACGCCCTGGGCCCCCAGCGTGAGACCCCGGGAAATCCGCCACCAGGTCCTGAGAGTTGAATTTATGAGTTTGGACATATCCATGTTCACCACTTCAATTCGTCCAGCTTGTAATGACTGCACTGCAAAGGATAAATGTGCGTTGGAAATCCCTTAACCTGGCAAGCCCATGTTCACGCTCGCACATCTTTCCGACCCCCACCTGGCGCCCCTGCCGCAACCCACGGCACGCGAGCTGGCCGGCAAGCGCCTCCTCGGGTACCTCAATTGGCTGCGCTCCCGCAAGACCATCCATTCGCGTGACGTGCTCGACGCCATCGTTGCCGATATGCTGTCCCACGCTCCCGACCACATTGCGGTGGGGGGAGACCTCGTAAACATCTCGCTTCCAAAAGAATTCATTGCGGCACACGCATGGCTGGAGACCCTTGGCACGCCCGATCAGGTGAGCGTCGTACCCGGCAATCACGATGCTTATGTAAATGTAAAAATGCGTGACGGGCTTGGCCGCTGGAAGCCCTACATGCGCACTCATGCAGGACGCTCGAAAAAACTTGCCGCCGGCCCAAGTGGATTTCCCACCGTGCGCCGGTTCGGCGATATTGCTCTCATAGGATTATCGAGCGCGATGCCCACGCCGCCTTTCGCCGCCTGGGGAAGCCTTGATACGGGACAATTGGATGCACTCAAGCGCATCTTGAATAACCTTGGCGAAGAGGACCAATTCCGGATTGTGCTGATCCATCACCCTCCACTGATCGGACTTACCAAGTGGCGGCGCGCCTTGCGCGAGGCCCCCCAATTGCAGGAAGTGCTGGTGTCCATGGGGGCGGAGCTGGTGCTTTACGGGCACAACCACGACCACACCATGAATGTCTTACCCGGCAGATCGGGAAATCTGCATATTGTCGGTGTGCCGTCAGCTTCGTCATGCCAGGAGAAGCCAGGCCGCCTGGCACGCTACAACCTGTTCCGCATCTGGCATGAACATGGCCGCTGGCGTTGCGAAATGACCGGACGGGGCCTGCACACAGCCGAAGGGCAAGTCAGCGAAATTGAGCAACGGATGCTTATTGGATAAATTTCCACCCCATTGCCAGCAAACCGGCAACGCCGGTGAGGATGCCGATAATGAAAGCAGAAATGATAAGACCGGTACGGCCCTTGTGCTGGCGTCGTGCGGGCGCCCGTTCATATTCGAACCCGGATGTGTAGCGCTCCCGCGCCACGATCTCCCTGGCGACAAATTCAGTAATCCGGCCCGCCATAACACCCACATCTTCGGTCTCGACCATGACCTTTCGGCCGGTACCCTGATTGCGGATCATCCGGTAGATCTCACCCGAATTGTCCATGGAAACATAGGTCATGATGTCAATCCAGAGCCGCGCAGGCCGACTGGGCACCAATGCGAGGGCGAAGCGGTCATCCTCAAACGGAATGTCCTCAAACACATGCTCGATAGCCGCATGGAGCACTTCCAGGCGGGCCATTTCGGTGCTTCTGCGATCAACGGAATTATCGAGCTCTTCCGCCTCCTGAACCCGGGCCATATGAATGGCTTCGCGCAGCGATGTCGCCGTTGCCGGCTGGTCAAGCTTCTTGCCCGTTTTCTTCATACTGGATGCGCCTATGCGATGATCCCACGGCCTTCAGAGTAAGTGTAGCACTTTGGGCCGCCAGGCGGGAATAGTGTTGAGAATATTTGTCTATCTGGTGCCAGGACGTATTCTAAGTTTTCCAAAACACCCGCTCCGGGTCTATCGAAACTGCGCTATTTCTGCGCCAGAACTACGCCATTTCGCGCATCGTCAAACCAGCGGTCAATGGCGGCCTCCACATTGGTTCTGAGTTTCGTCTTCCACGCATCCACAGTGGCCTCGAGCGCTTCACGGTTGGCGGCAATGAACTTGTCGCGGTTGAATTCTTCCTGTGCCTCGTTGATGAAATAGTCCGCCGCAACACCGATCAGCACACCAGCTATGGCGCCGACAATCTGACCGCCAGCCGGCTGCACCACGGTACCGGCGACGGCACCTGACTCGGCCAGAGCCAACCGGGAGCCGAAGGCGGTCACGAAACGGCGTGAAAGCATGCCGAAACTTCGCGCCATAACCCGGTTCATGACAGGGCCCAGCACCAGGGCGCCTGCGGTACCGCTGCCTGCCGCAACACCAAGCCCGGCAATCCCGTCAAAGGCACGATCTTCCATGAGATAGACCGGCGCCTTCCATTTCTGCGCATCCCAATCCAGTTTTGCGTCTGTGAGTTTTCCATCCGCGGGGATATCAGCCAGGTGTCGCGTGTGCTGTGCGAGAAATAGCTGCAATCGCATATCTCCATTGGCAATCACCCGGCGGTAATTCTCATGTCCCCGGCGGACCAGCGTTTCGAGCCCTTGAGTGATTTTCTGGTCGCGCACCTCGGGCTTGAGAACCTGGTCTTTATAGTGGCGCATGAAATAATCCTTGAGGTCGCGCTCCACAGCCTCGCTCAAACTTTCATACTCGCCGGTCTGCACGAAACGGTTGGCGGCCGAGGTGAGGGTTTCCTTAAGCACGATATAGGAGCGCTTCCACTCAAAGAACCAGTCGGCATAGGCCTCCAGCACCTGTTCCTTGTCGGCGAAGGCTTGCTCGAAAACACGGTCGATATCGGCCCCCGCTGCCTGCTTGATATGATCGCGCTCGTCATCAAGCATCCCTATGGTTTCATTGACGAATAAGTCAGTTTGTGTTTTCGCGGCGGTGACCCGGCGCAGTTTGCCTTCTACATCGCGCACCACGAGATCAACCGCATCTTCAGGAACTGATGATTTGACAAAAATATCGAAGATGCTTTTGTCAGGGTGTGCCGCCACCGAATAATCCTGGTGGCGCTGCCAGGAGCGCCAGAATGTAGAACCAAGTGACGCCAGGCCATAGGCGGCTAGCAGCAATGCGATCGAAATTCCGACGGGACGAAGGAACGCGCCCACCGGACCATATTTGCGCACTTTCACGTGGACGGTTTTGTTGCCCCGCGCAGGTAACTGCTCATGGGCGACCGCAATGCCACCAGTCACGGATTTGGCTATTTTCCTGCTTTTCGCGGTCATGTCACCTCGAAATTCCTGCCACAAATCATATGGCTACAGCATAAGCATAACACAAGCATCCGGCCCGTATTTTGGCACAAATCCTTAATTTTCTCAGTCAGTTAATTGGACAGGCTACAGCTTGACCATTTCCCGCCTGTTACGGCTTTTGAGCAGGGGGTCGATGCTGGCGCGAAACGATGCATAGTGATCATACTGGCCATGGGCCTCGATGGCAGCCTGGTCATCATACAATTCATACAGGAAAAACTTGTGCGGATCATCCGGGTCCGAACAGACATCGAAATGGCGGCAGCCGGGTTCTTTATCGAGCGCATTTCGGGCCTGGGTCTGGAGCACCTCGCGCACTTCGTCCCCCTTCCCCGGCAAAGATTCAAAATCAACGATGATGGCGAGCATGAACATCTCCTCAATTTAATAACTGCCCCGTTGTGAAATTTGTCATTACGGCATTGGGCATCAGCAGACCAGCACGCTATCATGACACAACCTGACGAGACCAATCCCTGAAAGGCGAAACACATGGCCCAGAAGAAGGCCTCGAAAAACGGAGGGCTTTACGACAAGCTCACGGCATACGGTGATACTGAATTCTCCAAATATCTCAGGACCGTGTTTCTGAAATCCATGGGCTATACCGACGATGCCCTGGAGAGACCTATCATCGGAATTGCCAACACTTTTTCCGCATACAATTCTTGTCATGCCACTGTGCCGACGCTTGTGGAAGCGATCAAGCGTGGTGTCATGCTGGCGGGTGGATTGCCATTCGAGTTCCCTGTCATCTCCCTGCACGAGTCCTTCTCCTACCCGACCTCGATGTATTTACGGAACCTGATGTCTATCGACACCGAAGAAATGATCCGCGCGCAACCGATGGACGCGGTAGTGCTCATCGGCGGTTGTGACAAGACTGTACCCGCTCTCCTCATGGGTGCTGCTAGCGCAGGCACGCCAGCCATACTTGAGGTAACCGGCCCGATGCTGACCGGCTCATATCAAGGGCAGCGTGTCGGTGCCTGCACCGACTGCCGTAATTTCTGGGGTAAATTCCGTGCTGGAGAAATTCAGGAAGAACAATTGCCTGAAATCACCGACCAGCTCGGCCCCACACCAGGCACCTGCATGGTCATGGGAACGGCCAGCACCATGGCGCTCATGACCGAAGCGCTCGGCGTAATGCTACCAGGTGGCGGAACTATTCCCGCGGTCCAGTCGCAGCGCCTGCGTCACGCCGAGCAAACGGGGACACAAGCAGTCGCCATGGCAGGCTCGGGGCTCACACTGGATAAAATTATCACTCCCGAAGCGGTTGAAAACGCTATCCGCGTCCTTCTCGCCATCGGCGGGTCGACCAACGGGCTCATCCACATCACCGCCATGGCAGGGCGGCTTGGCATCGAGGTTTCGCTGGATCGGGTGGATCAGCTGGCGCGCGAAACACCGGTGATCGTGGACCTGAAACCTTCAGGCGAACATTACATGCAGGAACTGCACGAGGCGGGCGGGTTTGCGACCATCATGCGGATCCTCGCGCCCCTGCTCGACCTGGAGCAAAAGACCGTAACGGGCAAAAGCCTTCGACAGCATCTCGATACCGCGACCGAGTGGCCACAAACGGTCGTGCGCCCGTTGGACAATCCACTTTCACCCGAAGGAGGCCTGTCAGTGCTGAGGGGAAATCTGGCCCCCGGTGGTGCCGTCATCAAGCAAAGCGCTGCATCTGATGCGTTGCGCACACATACTGGACGCGCAATCGTATTTGAATCGGTTGAAGACTTGGCAGCACGCATTGATGATCCTGATCTCGATGTCAACAAGGACGATATCCTGGTGATGCGCAACGCCGGGCCCATCGGTGCACCGGGAATGCCGGAAGCGGGTTATTTGCCCATTCCAAAGAAACTGGCGCAGGCCGGCGTCAAGGATATGGTGCGGATTTCAGATGCGAGGATGAGCGGAACGGCATTCGGCTCGATCGTCCTACATGTCACCCCGGAAGCCGCCATCGGCGGGCCGCTCTCCCTAATCGAGACGGGCGATATCATTACCCTCGATATCCCGGGCAGAAGCCTCAATGTTGAGCTGAGCGATGAAACGCTCAAGGAGCGGGCAAATATACGGGATCATAAACCTCGCCGGACCGCCCCGAGCCGGGGCTATGCCAAACTTTTTGATGAGTCAATCCTGCAAGCTGACAAGGGCTGCGATTTTGATTTTCTTGTGAAAAAATAATTGAATCCAGAGGGTTAACTATACCTGTTGTTGAAAGGGGTTAACTATACCTGTTGTTGAAAGGCCACAGGCGGGAACAAAATATTGTGAGTTGGCTTCCTGAATATGGTCCTCATGCGAAGTAAAATGTAAAATTCCCTCTCGTAATTTCTCAGGGGGCAACTGTGATGCGCGCGATACGTGTTGGGTTCTTGTTATTGGCGGGTTCGATCTCCGTGGGTTCGGTGATGATGCCTGAACCGGCGGAGGCCAAGTGCAGGTGGTTCAAATACACTCATAATGGCACCGACTTCTTTTACTCTGATGGCGCGGCCGGAACGGCGGAATGGAAGGTCAAAAGCGCGATTACCCAGTGGACGGCGGCAAAAGGGATCAAGCGATACAAGATCCGCATGTCGAAGACGAAATGCGGTGACTGGTTCATCAAATATGCATTGCCGCACAAACACTGCATTGCAAAAGGCCGGGTTTGCTATTGAGCATCACCTGCCAGAAGCGGCCTGGGATATGTTCTAGGGAGGCACTGCCATGCGCAGTTTTCTTATCTTATCAGCCGTCTCATTGACGGTTTTCCTTGTGCTTGCCATTGCAACATCCGAGCGCGCTGAAGCCCGGTGCAAAATGTTCAACGCGAGCCATAACGGCACCGACATGTTTTATGACAGCGGCACAGAGGGTACCGTTAAAAACAAGCTTCTGTGGTATGTCGAACAATGGCAGCAGGAGAACGGCATCAAGCGCGTACGCATTGGCAAGATGCGTATCAAATGTGGCGGATGGTTCGTCAAATACATGCTTCCACACAGGAATTGCAAAGCGAAGGCGCGGGTCTGCTACTAGGTCCTGCTTGCCCAAACTGCAATCGGCACGCCCCCCTGCCTAGCCCGCACATGCCGATCATGCCTGATCAATCCAGCGTATGACGTGCCCGGGTGAGCTGACTATCTCCTCCCATTTTTTCGAAATATTTAGATTTCCCACCTAAAGTACGGTCCCTAGGAGCAGGTTAATTGAGCTCTTTTACGAGCGGCTCAACCTCCGGGGCAAATATGATCGAAAATTCTATATATTTGATGACGGTCATAGACCTCGCAGTCATCGGGGCTTTTGCCTGTGCTTTCTGGGTTTTTCAAAAACATAAAAAAATATTGTTTGCGAAGAAAATGCGCTCCGGCTTGTTCCTGATCTCACTCGGGATGGGAAGCATCAGTCTCTACTATCTCATCGATCTCATCTGCATGTTTGTGCTGCCGTATTTCATGCCGATGCAGGATTCCATGCACCTTATGAAGCAGCTCCATATCAGTTTCGAGTGGTTCATTCTGCCGGTCGGACTTATTTTTATAGTCAGCGGATTTTGTCGAGGTGTATTGCAGGCTTCCAGCGTAACGGAAAGGCTCAGGGAGAATGAGGGACACTCCCAGCAAATGGGTCAGGAAGCCATAGCTGCGCTGTCAAAACTGAACCAGAGCGAAGCTGAACTCACAGACCAGAATAAACGTTTCCATGCTGCGCTGGAAAATATGTCCCAGGGCCTGTGCATGTTTGACAGCGATCAACGCCTCATTGTGTGTAACGAGCTCTATGCCTCGATGTACGGCCTCTCAAACGACCTGGTTGAACCCGGCACGACATTCCGCCAGATTCTGGAACACAGGGTCAGGCACAAAATTTTCGTGGGGGATGACTCCGGGAAATATATCGAGGAACGACTAGCAGCCGTCTCTGAAGACGAAGCTTCCAAGAAAATTCAGCTCCTTTCAGATGGACGTGTCTTCGTTATCGCACACAAACCACTGACGGATGGTGGCTGGGTCGCGACACATGAAGATATTTCGGAACTGGCAAAAGCCGAAACCATGAATCAAAGATTGGCGAGCATTGTCGAACACGCGATCAACGAGATCTATGTGTTCGATGCCGATAGTCTCAAGTTTATTCAGGTCAATGCCAGCGCCTGTGAGAACCTTGGATATTCCAAGAATGAGTTGTGCCAGCTTACGCCTCTGGATCTCAAACCCGAGTTCACGCGCAAGACTTTCGAGGATTGTATCGCGCCTCTGCGTACTGGCGAGAAGTCCCACATCCAGATCAACACCGTCCATCGCAGGAAAGATGGCTCACTGTATGATGTAAAGATAACATTGCAGCAGATACGGTCTCAAAATCAGCAGGTGTTCACTGCCATCATCGAAGACGTCACCGATCGCAAGGCGGTCGAACATGAACTCAAACAGAGCGAAGAATTGTTCTCGAAGGCGTTCATGTCGAACCCGGTTCCCTTCTCAATTTCCGGTCCTGATGGCGCCATCTACGATTTGAACGAAGCGTGGCTGACGACCATGGGTTACACCCGCGAGGAGGCCATAGGAAATTCGTCTCTGAAACTCGGTGTGTGGGCTGACCCGAAACAGCGCGCACGCTTTGTTGAACTGCTCCAGGAAAGGGGCAGTGTCAACGAATACGAGACTAAATACCGCACCAAGAGTGGTGAACTGCGCGACATGATGGTGTCTGGCGAACGGGTTATGGTTCGGGGTGAACCGCGCCTGTTCAATATTTCCCACGATGTCACGGAGCGCAAGGCGACAGAACGTCAACTGCTGGAAGACCGGGACATGCTCCAGGAACTTGTCAACGAGGCAACGGTGGATTTGAAGACTAAGGCGCAGGAACTCGAATGCGCCCTGGCCAAGGAAAAGGAACTCAACGAATTGCAACGCCAGTTCGTTTCCATGGCGAGCCATGAATTCCGTACCCCGCTGGCAATCATAGATTCGACCGCGCAGCGCCTTAGAAAGAGTGCCGACCAATTGTCTTCAGAAGACGTGTTGAAGCGTGTCGACAAGATCAGGGACGCGGTTGTGCGAATGACGCGGTTGATGGAAAGTACGTTGACAGCAGCTCGCCTGGATGAGGGTAAAGTCGCCGTCCATATGCAATCCTGCGATGTCGGTCAGGTTATCACTGACGTTTGCCAGCGCCTTCAGGAAATTACCAGAAACCATGTCATTTCGATTGAGTTGAACGGCCTGCCCGGGACAATCATGGCCGACGACAGCGCGCTGGATCAAATCCTCTCAAATCTGCTCTCGAACGCCACCAAATATTCACCCGATGCGCCCGATATCCAGGTGAAGGCTTTTGGCGAGAATGACCATGTAGTCATTCAGGTGCAAGACAACGGGCTCGGCATCGATGATGAAGACCTGCCGAACATGTTCGAGCGCTTTTTCAGAGCCAAGACCTCAACCGGCATAGTCGGCACCGGCATCGGTCTCAACCTGGTGAAGACCCTGGTCGAGATGCATGGCGGTACGGTGTCGATCGAAAGCAAGAAAGACAAAGGCAGTACCTTCACTGTACGCCTCCCCGTCGATGGCCCGTCTCCAAGTGAGAAGGCCGCCTGAGACAGTCAGCATCACTCGTCCCGTTTGAATGGATCGGGGCACCCATCATGAATTCAATGAAAGACTTGGTAGCGGAGGAGGGACTCGAACCCCCGACACGCGGATTATGATTCCGCTGCTCTAACCAGCTGAGCTACTCCGCTAAACCAGACCTGGCCGCATCGCGGCCAGAGCGATATAAGGAGCGGTTTTCGCTCCTGTCAAGAATGCAAGAAAATGCCGGGTTAATCCCTGTGCCGCACCTTACGCCTGTACCGGCTTGAAGCCGGCGCGTCCGGACACCTTGTCACTCTGCAGCTTGTGGTCGGTGGCAAAGTCAGGCTGCTTGATAAATCGCATCATCGTGAACATCCCCAGTGGACGCAGCGAACGCGTATCTGTCAGCCGCAAACCACTATTGCCCAAAACCCGCTCGACGGGGAACACAGGCCGCCACCCAAGCGTGCTGGCCAAGGGCGCAAAAAGACGCTCGATAAACCCGCGAAAGCCCTCTTCCTGGCTGAAATGGTTGACCAGGACAACTTCTCCGCCCGGTGCGCATACCCGCTCCAACTCCCTCATAACCTGTTCCGGATCGGGCACCACCGTCAACACATACATGGCGACAACCGTGTCAAATTCCTCATCAGGGAATTCAAGCTTGCCGGCATCCATCTCGTACAGTGCGGTGACGTTTGTCAGGTCATGCTCGGCAACGCGGTCGCGCGCTTTTTTCAGCATATCGGGAGAAATATCGATACCGGTAATCTGCAAGTGGCTTCCATAGCGGGGAAGCGACAAGCCGGTACCCACACCAACTTCGAGCACGGAGCCCTTGTGCCGGTTGATGAGCTCAACCGCGTTGCGGCGGCCTGCCTCGACCAGCCGGCCGAATGTAATGTCGTAGACGGGCGCCCAACGCCGGTATGCCCGCTGCACGTCAAACAGGTCGATAACCGAACTGCCGATCTTTGAAGTCATTTCCTGCATATTTCTTCCGCTCCGGTACATACGGCAAATGTGTCGTCGGGGTTAACGGAGTTGGCCCCCTGCACCCACATGCCTAATATCTGACCCTGTTACTAACTGACCGGCGTTGCCGCCTCGAGATCGCCTGCTCTGTGCTCCGCAATATCAGGCGAGAGCTGGTTCACCGGCTCCGCCCTGGTAATCCATCCTCCTCCCAGAATGCGGGTTCCATCATAGAACACACAGGCCTGACCGGGGGATACGCCATCTTCTCCCTCATGCAGATGTACAAAAGCAACGCCATCCTGATTCCGCAAGGTTGCTGCCTGAGGTGCACCGGTTGAGCGGATTTTTGCCTTCAATTCAAGTCCTTTTTGAGGAATTTTTTCAAAATCACCCTCGCCCAGCCAATTGAGGTCTCTCAGCCAGACCTTGGAAGAACGCAGGCTTTCACGTGGTCCCACAACTACCCGGCTGTGTTCAGCGTCCAGCCTGACAACAAAAAGTGGCTCGGATGCGGCAATGCCGAGACCGCGGCGCTGGCCAATCGTGTAATTGATAATCCCGTCATGACGGCCGAGGACTTCACCATCCAATGCGACAATATCGCCGGGAAGCACAGCATCAGGGCGCAAACGTTGGATCACCTGGGAGTAACGCCCGGTGGGCACAAAACAGATGTCCTGGCTGTCGGATTTCTCCGCAACCTTGAGGCCGAATTTGTGCGCCAGCGCACGGGTCTCGGACTTCTTCAGGGACCCGAGAGGAAATCTCAGCAGTTCAAGCTGCTTGCGCGTGGTGGCAAACAAGAAATAACTCTGGTCGCGCTCCGAGTCGGCGGCGCCGTGCAGCTCCCAGCCGCCTGGTCCCAGCTTCGAGGAGATATAATGTCCGGTTGCGAGTGCCGCCGCGCCAAGCTCCCTGGCTGTCTTCAGCAAATCGTGAAACTTGATATTCTGGTTGCAGGACACGCATGGCACCGGGGTTTCACCCGCGAGATAACTGTCGGCGAACTCCTCCATAACCGTGGATGCAAAGCGCTTCTCGTAATCGAGGACGTAATGGGGAATGTTCAGTTCCTCAGCCACCCGGCGGGCATCGTGGATGTCCTGCCCCGCGCAGCAACTGCCCTTGGCCTGAACGGCTTCGCCATGATCATATAACTGCAATGTAATGCCAATAACATCATAGCCCTGCTCCTTAAGCAGGGCCGCGACAACAGAAGAATCGACGCCGCCGGACATGGCAACGACGACTCGGGTGTCCTGTGGACGCCCCGGTAGGGACAAAGTGTTCAAACTGGACATGAAAATCCCAAGCCCGCCGTTATCGGAACGCCACTGTTAAATACCGGCACCATGCCAGCCCGCCGCATTACTATCAGAACCCGCCGCGAGCCTGATGCGACAATCACATCCGCCACGCACTCAATTGCTGGTTTGATCAATTTATTACCGCACGCGTCCCATATCAACCCGGTGCGTCCATTGGAACTGCATCAATTTTTCCCGGCAAAACTCGCCGCATCCCGGCAAAATCTGCCGGTCTATTGCATTCCAAACTCGTTCTCGCCACCGTTTGAATTTATCTAACACATTGATATATTTTATTTTATTCCAATCCGGCAGTTTGGCCCGCGTCTTGCTCGTAAAGGGTACGAAGTTCAAGTACCAGGCGTAATCATATGACTTCAATTGCTACATATCTCGCCTCTCTGACTGGCGCAGCTCCACAAGAAGGCCAAACGGCCACCCTGGCGAATGCGACGGGCGGAGTTGGTCTGTTTGCGGCATTGATTGAATCGTCAGACGCCACACAGGGAATTGAGGGCGAAACCGCACTTCTTCTCGACACAAACGGATTGCCGATCGTTGCAGAAATTGGACAATCAGAAAACGACGGCGCGGCACTAAGTGAAGCCCTGACACAGGGCTTGGACCTGCCCCAGGCTGGTGCGGATATCGAGGCAGAAATTATTGAGGGCGACGCGGCGCAAGCCGAGTTGCATCTGCCTGAAAACCAGATCACAGGTGAAGATCTCGAACTTCAGAACACCCAATCGACTGGACAAAGAGACTTGTCCGAGCCCCAGGAAGAAGCAATTGCTGTGCCCGTGCTCCAAAAGGAAGCCGCTTCGTTTGAAGCAAGGCAGCAGATTAATCAGACCCCGGGTGAAGGACGGCAAAGCAGCACAGGGCTTGAAAACGCTTTAGGGAAAGCTGGCCAAAAGGGCCAGGAAAACGGTTTGCAAGCTGCGCTGAGCCAGGCGGCCCAGGCTCGTGGCCAGGGCGAGAAGGGACAGTCCGCAGCAGCACAAGGTGGAAACAACACGGATGCACCGCGCAGCGAGGCTTCCCGCGCCAGTGATGAGACCACGGCCATCAAACCAGAGACCTCCCGGTCCGAATTTGCCCCGAAGAACACCGAAATCATCCAGCGGCTGATCAAGACCGGTAACGGACAGTCCACCATCCAAATTCAAGAGCGCACGGTCGGCGAGACCGCCGGCGTTTCCAGTCCCCCAACGCTTACGGTGAGCGTGCAGGCGCCAGTGGCTTCCCCCGGCCCGGCTTCGGCCACGCCTCACGTTCCCGTAAGCGCATTGGCGGTCCATATTGCCCAACAGGCGAGCAATGGCGCCAGACGTTTCGATATCAGCCTCAATCCGCCGGAACTCGGCCGTATCGAGGTACGCCTTGACGTATCGCGTGAGGGTCAAGTCATGACCCATCTGGTCGTGGAGCGTTCCGAAACACTTGATCTGCTGCAGCGTGATGCACGCCAGCTTGAACGCGCCCTTCAGAATGCCGGCCTCGATATGTCAGAAGACGGCATGAAGTTCTCGCTTAAGGATCAGGGCCTGGCCGAGGGTGGAGACGATGACTTCAACAATGGTGACGAAACAGGCAAACAGGCTGGAGGCGGCGAAGACGACCCCTCGCTAATTCCCGACGACGCTATGCCGCCTCCAACCCGATACATGGCCACGTCCGGCCTCGACATTCGAATTTAGGGAGACCCGACCGATATGGTTGAAATCAGCCCATATTCCGCACTTTCAAACCTCGGGCGCTCAAGCACCGACCGCCAGTCCATTGCAGAAGATTTTGATACGTTCCTGAGTCTGCTAACAACACAGCTGAAAAACCAGAGTCCGCTGGACCCGCTGGACACCAGCGAGTTTACCCAACAACTCGTGCAGTTCACCGAGGTTGAACAGACCGTCAAGCAGAATGAAAGCCTTGAAAAACTCATTCAGCTTTCAGCTGCCAACACCATCACCAATATTGTGGGTTTCCTTGGCGGTGAAGTCACCCTGGCCGGGAACAGTGCTGAATTCAAGAACGGCTCTGCAACCTGGAATTTCGATCTCGCCCAGGCGGCTGACAACGCCACTATCACTATCAGCGATTCAAATGGCGTACCTGTCTTCACCAACAGCGGTCCTACCCCGGCTGGCAACAATACCTTTATTTGGGACGGCGCCACCACGAATGGAGTACCGGCAAAAGAAGGCAACTACACAATCTCCATCTCCGCAGTCGATAACACTGGAACGGCCATCGGAGTTAAAACGGAAATCGTTGGCCTTGTTGATGGGATCAATTTCGACGGCGATGAGCCGAAACTAATGATTGGCAATCATGAATTTGGCTTGGACGAGATCACATCTGTGAAGCTGCCGAATACACCCTCGACCGCTTCAGACAAATCGTCAGATGATACGTAAAGAGACAGGAACCGATTCCAATGCCTCCTAAAGCACTCGATACAAATATAAAATCTGAGAATAAAGCATCTGAACTCCTCAACCTGACTTGACCGAACAAATTGGGTGCATTTCCTCGATCTAGAATCTTACTTCCCATTAACCCTCCACCTTAGGCAAATCTTAAACGTGCTCGGGTACTCTCACGTGGAATTGGGTCACGTGTAAGAGTATCATGACAGAGCATTACAGGCCGCGCGTAAGATATGTAATTGGGCCAGATGGCAGTCCGTTGACGATTGCCGATCTTCCTCCTCAAAATACCAAGCGTTGGGTTATCCGCCGCAAGGCTGAGGTCGTTGCCGCGGTAAGGGGTGGATTATTGAGCCTTGATGAAGCCTGCGAGCGATATACGCTCACGGTGGATGAGTTCCTGAGTTGGCAACGCTCAATCGACAGGCATGGCCTGGCGGGGCTTCGCGCCACACGCATCCAGGACTACCGTCAATAAATCATTGCATTACAATGTCTTAAACTCAATCGCCGCTTGCTCACGCTAGCGGTGAAATTGCGTTTGGCGTGTGGCCCGCCCCGGCCTGCATGCACACATTCTTGCCGTTCCCGCATGTTCGGGCGTCTCGTTCCGATAATTTATGTTCGTAAAAACTTCTCCGGTTAATCATCTGTTTAGGACTAACTGGGTAATTTTTGCCTACTCGCACGAAACATGGTGAACGGCGGGTTAAGGCATGTGCCTCGATTGGGCACTCCGCCACCCGGTTCACTGCCAGCAATAAGGAATGAGCAAGGGTGAACAGCGTTACAGAATTCGTGAAAGCTCTCGGACCCGCCAGATTGGCAGCCATGGGAGCAGTCGCTGCGGGACTGATCGGCTTCTTCGTCTTCCTGATGCTGCGCTTTACCCAGCCACAGCTCGCGGTGCTGTTTACTGAGCTCACCTTCGATGACTCGCTTCAGGTCGTAAAGAAGCTGGAAGGCATGAACATCCCTCATGAGATTCGCCAGGACGGATCCATTATCATGGCGCCGAAGGAACAGGTGTTGCGCCTCAGAATGGAGATGGCGGAAAGCGGCCTGCCAGCTGGCGGATCGGTGGGTTATGAAATTTTCGACAAGTCAGACACCCTGGGCGCAACGAGTTTTGTTCAGAATATCAATCGAGTGCGCGCCATCGAAGGTGAACTGGTACGCACCATACGTTCGCTGCAAAAGGTCATCATGGCGCGCGTTCATCTTGTGCTGCCCAAGCGCGAATTGTTCTCACGCGATGCGCGCGAACCATCAGCTTCCATAGTCATCAAATCGCGCGGAAAACTGGATGGAGGACAGATCAAGGCCATTCAGCACTTGGCGGCCTCTGCCGTCGACGGACTCAAACCCAGCCGGGTATCAATAGTTGATGAATCGGGACGCTTGCTAGCCTCTGGACGCGGAGATGGACCCCAGGCCGGCGGGGGAGAACTCGAAGAACGCAACCGGGTGGTTGAGCGTAGGATGCGTAATGAGGTCGAGGAAATCGTCGCCAGCATCGTCGGCGAAGGACGCGTGCGCGTGCGCGTATCAGCAGAGATGGATTACTCCAAGATCACTGAAACAACGGATGTTTTCGATCCGGAGGGTAGAGTGGTCCGCTCAACACAAACGCGTGAGGAAAGTTCCAACGCCTCTACGCCAACTGGTGATGAAAGCGTTTCGGTTGGAAACGAATTGCCTGCGGCCAATGGTGAATCTGGCGGCGCGGGCAGTCAGCAGGAAAATTCCAACAAGAACGAAGAAGTCGTCAATTACGAAATTTCCCGCACAACCAAGACCGAGGTCGCGGAAGGCGGTCGCGTCAAGCGTCTCTCCGTTGCGGTTCTTGTCGATGGCATCTACCAGAAGAATGCCGGTGGCGCGATAAAGTACAGCCCACGGCCAAAAGCACAAATCGATCAGATCAAGGCGCTTGTGAGCTCGGCTATTGGCTTCAGCAAAGATCGTGGAGATCAGGTGCAGGTTGTCAATCTGCGGTTTGCCGAAGTTCAGGAGCCAGCGCTCGCCGATGGCAGCTCGCAGGGGTGGCTCGACTCGATAATGTCGATGTCGAAAGCCGATATTTTCACCATCGCCGAACTGACGGTGATCGGCCTCATGTCGCTTCTTGTCCTGTTGCTGGTGGTTCGCCCACTGGTGCGGCGAATCCTCTCACCGGAAGGCACAGCCCCTCAAATGGGGGCATTGACGGCCGAGGGCACTATCGCTGCTGACGGCACGCCCCTTCTCACCGGGCCTAATGGCGAAGAGCTGGCGCTTCCTGCACCGCGCAACCAGACGTCAGAAGCTCTCGATAGTGCACGCGCTGTTGGCGATGTTCAGGCCAAGGCCGTGGAAGACGTGGGCGAGACCGTAAAAAACAATCCGGAAGAGGCGGTTTCGATCGTTCGCGACTGGATTCAGAAAACAGCTTAAGGCAGTAAGAAAACATGGCAACGCCGGCAGTAAACATTGAAGAAGTCCTGGAACAGGGCCGATCACAACAGGCCGAGAGCTCTGAGACACAAGCTGATGTCAGCGTCCTTTCTGGTCCACAAAAAGCCGCTGCCCTGCTGCTGGCGCTTGGTTCGGAATGGGGAGCGCCCATCTGGAAGGAATTGAGCGATGACGAGGTCGTTTCGGTATCTGTTGCCATGTCTGATCTTGGCAACGTGACCAACGAACAGACCCAAGCCCTGCTGATGGATTTTATCTCGCAAATGTCGCTGGCCGGAGCGTTGCTTGGCACAGCATCGTCAACGGAGCGCTTGCTGGCCGAATATCTCCCGCCGGACCGGCTGACCAGCATCATGGAAGAAATTCGCGGCCCGGCAGGGCGCAACATGTGGGAAAAGCTCTCCAACGTGCAACCGACCGTCCTAGCCAACTACCTGAAGAATGAATACCCGCAAACAGTGGCCGTAGTGTTGTCGAAAATATCCTGCGATCACGCCGCCGGTGTTTTGTCCTTGCTGCCGGAGGAATTTTCCATGGAGGTGGTGCACAGGATACTCGGAATGGGCTCGGTCCAGCGCGATGTTCTGGAGAAAATCGAGCATACCCTTCGCAGTGAATTCATTTCCAATCTTTCGCAGACGCGCCAGCGTGATGCCCACGAAATGATGGCAGAGATTTTCAACAGTTTCGACCGGCAGACCGAAGGCCGTATTCTGTCATCATTGGAAGAAACTGACTGGGATTCAGCCGAACGCATCAAAACACTGATGTTCACCTTCGAGGACCTGACCAAGCTGGACAAGGGAGGCGCGCAGATATTGCTGCGCAATGTCGAGCAGGACGTCCTGTTGCTCGCCATGAAGGGTGCAAACGACGACGCCCGCGAATTCTTCTTCTCGAACATGTCAGAGCGCGCCGGCAAGATGTTGCGTGATGATCTTGAAGTCATGGGCCCTGTGCGCCTGAAGGACGTGGACGAGGCACAATCGAAAATGACCGGTGCGGCTAAAGACCTGGCCGCAAAGGGTGAAATCGTCATCACCAAGACCGGTGGCGACGACGAACTGGTTTACTAGGAAACAGATGGCTGAAGCTGCACCATATATGTTCGACCGCTCGTTCGATGCTCCCGTAAAGGGCTCCGAACCGGAAGAGGTCGTTGCCGCCCGCAAATTGAAGGAAGAGTGGGATCGCAAGATGGCCGAAGCCTGCTGCTCCGCCTTCGAAGAAGGCCAGGCTGAAGGCCAGGCGGAAACGCTCAAGGGCATCGAAGAGGCGACCCGGGCAGAAACCGGCGGGCTGCTGGAAAGCGCGCAAAGGTTGCTGGGAAGCGTGGAGCAAGAGTGCAACCACATCCGCCAGGACGCAATAAAACTGGCAGCGATGACCGCCAACCTGCTGGCCGAAGAGCTGATTGCGCGAACGCCTTCTCTCAATCTTGAAAAGCTTTTTACCGAGGCCCTGGAACATCTGGACGACGCCCCGCATATCGCCCTCACCGTAAATGACACGCTCGCCGAGGGCGTACAGAAAAATGTGACAACGATTGCAGCGGATCGCGGTTTCACAGGGAAAATCGTCGTACTCGGCGACCCTGAAACCAAAAAGGGCGACTGCTCACTGCAATGGGCAGATGGTGGTATCTCTCTCAATTTTGAAAAAACCAGCAATGAGATTTCCCGGCTCGTGCGACGTCACCTCGACAGGCTGAGTACCAGCACAAGTAAGCCCGTCCCGGCGCCACTGCCGGAGGACAAGGCCGTATTGGCGCCGACGCCTCAAAGCAAATCAGAAACTGAACCCGTATCCGAGACTGTAACCGGACCAGGAGAGACGAGATGAGTGAAGAGACAGACGTCGAAGACGTCGATCTCACCGACTTTTCGCAACAGGAAAAGCCGAGCGAACCTGCTGCGGAAAACAACGCAACACCGGAGGATGCGCCAGCGCACGTCGACGATGAAAATCGGACTGCCGGCGACCTGGAAGCTGTATTCGACGTGCCCGTCAACATCACCGCGGTGCTTGGACGAACCAATATGGAAGTCGCGGATTTGCTGAAGCTGGATGCAGGAGACGTGGTGGAACTTGACCGCAAGGTCGGTGAAGCCATCGACATCTTCGTAAACAACCGGCTGGTGGCGCGCGGCGAAGTTGTGCTGGTTGAAGACCGGCTTGGCGTGACCATGACAGAAATCATCAAAGGTAACGCATACTAGAGTCTGCGATGGCAGCGCCAAGGCGCACCAGACGCGATAGGAGAGACACAATGAGACTGATGATCATCGGCACCCTGAACGGGGAGCTGACAACCGCGACCAAGATCGCCATGGACCGTGGTGCACAGGTGACCCATGCACCCACAATCGACACCGCCATGAAAGACCTTCGCGCGGGGCGCGGGTCGGACCTAGTCATGATCGAGGTTCATCATGACATCTCCGAACTGATCGAGCGGCTCGATGCGGAACATATTCACGTGCCTGTTGTCGCCTGCGGTATCGAGCATGACGCCAAGGCTGCCGTCGCCGCGATCCAGGCTGGCGCCAAGGAATATATCCCGCTGCCGCCCGACCCCGAGCTTATCGCCGCCATTCTGGAAGCGGTCGTGGCCGATGCGCACGCACTCATTTATCGTGACGAGAAGATGGCGCAGGTCATCGCCCTCGCCGACCAGATCGCCGCATCGGACGCCAGCGTCCTGATCACGGGTGAATCGGGCACCGGCAAGGAAGTCATGGCCCGCCATGTGCACTCCAAATCCACGCGCGCCTCCAAGACATTCATTCCCGTCAACTGCGCCGCCATTCCTGAAAACCTGCTCGAATCCGAATTATTCGGCCATGAAAAAGGCGCCTTTACGGGTGCTGTGGGGCGCAGGATCGGCAAATTCGAGGAAGCCAATGGCGGCACACTCCTGCTGGATGAAATCAGCGAGATGGATGTCCGGCTGCAGGCCAAGCTGCTGCGTGCAATCCAGGAGCGAGTGATTGACAGGGTTGGCGGCACCAAGCCAATCCCCGTTGATATCCGCATCCTCGCCACATCGAACCGCGACCTTGCGGCGGCCGTGCGAGAGGGCACCTTCCGCGAAGATTTGCTGTACCGGCTGAACGTGGTGAACCTGCGCGTTCCGCCCCTGCGCGAGCGCCCGACGGACATTCTGGAACTGGCTGATCATTTTGCGAAGAAATACTCGCAGGCCAATGGCGTGACCCATCGCCCGGTTTCGGCTGAAGCCCGGCGTGCCCTGCTCGCCAACCCCTGGCCCGGCAATGTGCGCGAGCTGGAAAACGCCATTCACCGCGCGGTGCTGCTTTCCAGCGGTGCGGAGATTGAAGCCGAAGCCATCCGCGCACCCGACGGGGCGGCCGTTTCTGCCACTGGCGGGTTTGCCGACCCGGCGGCGCAGGCAGCGCAAACGGCGGAAGCTGTTGCCCGCAACCTGGTTGGCAAGACGGTCGCGGAAGTGGAACGGGATCTGATTATCGAAACGCTCGGCCATTGCCTTGGCAACCGCACCCACGCTGCCAATATTCTCGGCATTTCCATCCGCACGCTCAGGAACAAGCTGAAGCAGTACACGGACGAGGGTCTCAATGTGCCAATGCCCCGTGAGGCACGCCCGGTGATGGGATAGATTTTCAGGACCTGTTGCAGGTTTGATAAGCCCGCCTCTTTTCCTGTGTTCAATAATTAAAACGGCGGCCTCCAGAGGCCGCCGTTTGTGTTCGCTCACTTTAATTGACGATCAGGTTGCTGTGGCAGTGGCCGCCAATGTTTGGTCTTCAGTTTGGCTGACGGCTACGATCAGGAACACAGCCGCTGAAAGCACCCAGTAATAAACTGCGTCAAGGCCTGCAAAGCCGAATATAAAAGGTGCCAAGGCGAAGGCGATTGCGGCCACGAAATCTATAACAAGGTGTATCTTGAAAGGAACGACCGGTGCTGCGCTGTAGGTGTACCCGGTGAGCATGCTGTAGCAAATCACAGCTACGCCGGCTGCGACCGACAACCAGAATGCGATAGGCGATGAGGCACCAATCCCGAGTACGAACGGGAAAACGATAAGGCCGGCAGCAGCTGCATAATCAATCAGGCCGTGCAGTTTGGGGGTAAGAAAGCGGATATTCATAACGGTCTCCAGTGCTGTTTGCGTCAAATAATTTTGACAAATGCCAACCAAGTTGGGTCTGGCGTGGTGGGGTTGGCATCTGATTGTCCCCTTCCCCGGCCCGAATTCGAGACCGGCTTGACGGGGCGCACCACTCCAATTCTCTCAAGTGATTTCGACAATCTCCGGCTTCAGGTTTTCGTGAAAGCTCATTACCTCGGCTTTTACCTGCTCCGGCACTTCAAACGACTCCAGAGTCGCGATCAGGTGGCCCATTGCGCGCTTCCAGTCTTCTTCGTCGAGGCGCATTCCAACATGTAAGGTCTTCATGTCACGGCCGGTGTAAACCATCGCTCCGCCCGATGACGCGCACAGATAATCGACCAGCAATTGTTCCTCGCGCGCGATGCCGTCCGCGCCTCTGTGGTCATAGAACCGGCGTAACTTGTCATCATCCTTGATGCGCACCATCAAGACCGCTACGACTGCAGCGATGGCGTCATAACCACCCAGGCGTTCATACAAAGATTTGACAGACATATTTCATTCCTTCGTTTCGATGGTTTGCCGGGCCAATTGCGGTTACATGGCTCGGCTATTTTTTCAGGCCCGGATAACCTCTGAGATAAACCCAGTCATCTTTCCTGGCCGGCACGTGACAGGTGAGACAATCGGTCTTGTAATCCTCAGTGACGGTTTTGCCCGGGTTATCGCTCTTGAACAAAGCCCAGCCCCAGCCGTCGCCCCAGAGTTTGTTGTCTTTGAAGCGGCCTTCAGCATCCTTGATCATGATGAAC
Organism: Hyphomicrobiales bacterium; assembly: GCA_021775555.1. Lineage (GTDB taxonomy): Bacteria > Pseudomonadota > Alphaproteobacteria > Rhizobiales > Methyloligellaceae > UBA2767. The sequence continues at coordinate 39,856 of JAJFHP010000073.1, forward strand.
CAGCCCTCCGTCTCAGTGGCATAGCTGATCTCACCGGTGGTCATTGATTCTGTCTTCGCCTTGAGCAACTCCTTCACCAGCACTGCCCCGTCGGGAAATTTTCCGGTCTTGCGGAATGCTGATAACGTTTCTGGCTGGGTGAAGACATTGTGGAATCCTTTCGAGCCCACCTTGTTATCCTCATCCGTGGCTACTCCCCAGCTGCCCAGGAATTGCCAGTTTCTAAAGTCCTTCGGGATGCTGATATTGCCCTTGTCATCCACATAGGGTGAGAAGGATTCCGCGGATGAATTGCCGGAAGAGACCGTGATGGCTCCTACCACAAGGGCGACAGCTGCTATGACAAGTGAACGTTTCATCGAATGCTCTCTATTTTGGTTTGGCTGCACGCAGGACCGGGTAGAACTGGGTGAACACCATGTCCTCGGCTGCAGACGCTTCGTGGCAGGCTGCACAGGCTTCCGTCGGCTGCTTCTTGGCAACTGCATTGTAAGGTTCGGGCTTGTGGCCGAATGAATAGTAGGCCCAGTTTCCTGGCTCTTTCGGATAGAGCTTTTTGCTCTTGATGGTGATCTCAAACCCGGAATATTCACCCATGAAATAGCCGGTGCCGCTGACTTCGTCGGTGGAGCCATCTTTGTTGGCTCCATCCGGGGCGCGAACCCGGGTCAGTTCCTTGGCAATGACGGTGCCCTCGCGGAACTTGCCGGTTTTCTTGTAGTGCTGCCAGCTCACAGGATCGATATAAGAAACGTGGTGCTCCGGGAACGGTGCTTCCCCACCGTTCAGGGCATTGGGCGTCACCATCGAGCCGACATAGGGCCAGTCGCGCCAGCTATGGTTCTTTGGCAGGATCAGCTCACCCTTGGCGTTATGTTGCGGCATGTAGGTTGATTCATCTGCCGACTGTGCCAGGATCCTGCCCGGGATCAGGGCAGTGGACGTGAGGGCTCCCACGACTATCAGGGCAAGCGCCGGGATCTGAGTTCGGACCGAATTGAAATTCATCGCTGATTACCTTTCTCGGTATCGTCCGGAACATTCCGGATATCGGTCCATACAAATAATGACCGGGCAGCAGTACTGTCCAATACCGATGAGTCATGGTTCAATGCACGGTGTGAAAGGTGGTGGGTGGCGATGGAATTTCACCAGATTCGATATTTCCTCATGGCGGCGGAGAATCTCAACTTTACGCGCGCCGCAAACCAGTGCCACGTCTCGCAACCGGCATTGACGCGCGCCATTCAGAAACTCGAGGATGAACTCGGCGGAGAACTGTTCACAAGAGACGGCCGGGCGGTCACGCTATCTCCGCTTGGCCATCTGATGCGCGAACATTTGCAACGCATCAATGAAAACCAGGACATGGCCCGCGCGGCAGCTAGGAGTTTCCTGGATGAAAGTTCGTCAGAACTGAATGTCGGCATCATGTGCACGATCGGGCCAGATGTACTGTCAGCTTTTCTGAACGAATTCAGAAACCGCCATAGTGAGGTGCTTGTGATCCTCCATGACATTGGACCCGAAGCGTTGCCAGAACTTCTGTTTACCGGCGCCCTCGATTGCGCTTTCATTGCGTCGAATGGAGATCAGGAGTTCGGGGCACTTTCAGTGCATCCCTTATTTGAGGAACACATGGTCGTGGCGTTTGCCAACGGGCACCGTTTCTCGAAAATGAACAAGTTGACACTTCATGATGTCGCCGAAGAAGCTTATGTGGACCGCCTGAAATGCGAAATGCGCCAACCCTTCTTTGATTTCATGGATCAAAATGATCTCAATCTCAAAGTTGTCTGCAGCAGCCAGAGAGAGGACTGGATACAGGAGCTGGTTATTCGCGGTCTCGGCGTAAGCGTTATGCCCCGCTTTTCCATCACCACCGGCCGGCTCGGCTGGCGTCAGTTTACCGGGCCGTTATCCAATAGCCGAAAGATCCTGATCGCCCGGGCCAAGGGCTTTGATCCACAACCCTGCGCCAACGCTTTTTTCTCCGAAGCTCACAATTTTGAATGGCATAGCGCTCTTGGGGCGTTTGAAGAAAACGCGAGTGCTTGATGATGATTTGCTCCTTCTAAGGAGCCGCTCTCTACGTCACATGTGCCGGATGGTCCATGGCGCGCGTCCCTTGGATAAGGAAGGGATAGGTATGAGTTCATGAGAGGTTTGGAGGACAGGGTTTAATTTTCTAGATGTCCGCTTTCGGGGGTAAAGCGGACATCAACCGAACCCCTCCCCAATGTCCGCTTATGACCCAAAGCGGACATTGGTGCTGCTTCGGAGCGTCCGCTCCATATTGTCACAGCGGCGAAACGTCGGCTGGACGGCTGGCGATTGAAGTGATTTCCATTATGGGAGGTTTGCAAACACCAAGAGAACCACTGTCACGCCAATTATGGCGATGAGGAGTGATGAAGTACTATAATTTCAAGCGTTAATCGCCGAACAGGCGGGGGATAAAACTAAAAAAACGTGAGACATTCTTCTTCTCGCCCTTCTGATCGGCCTAGCGAAGGAGGCAAGAGATGTCGTTTCCCTGCGTCCTCCAAGTAGGTCAGACATTCCCGAAGCATTTCTGGCTAGGCTTTGGCCTTGATGGCATCTATCTGGGCCTTGCTCAGCTTGGTGACGGCTATCGGGTATTTTAATTTGGGATACCCCCAAGCAGTAACATTTGAGGGTGAGAACTCACTAGCAAAGGAGTAAATCCGATGGCCAAGGTAGAAGCACGTCGGCTCCTACGATCTATCGCGGATAAGGTGCGAAGATGGCACAATCCCGCTCTCGCTCGAACGCTTTCTGACCTGACTGATGATGAAATAGACGATGCTCTAGCACGCGCAGGGCTAACTCGCAAAGATCTCTTCGTATCTGATAACGCCATCGCCGAACATCGAGTTCGTATAGCGCAAATGTTGGCCGCGCTTGGAATTGATGTAGGGCAGCTGGTCAGTGAAGATTGGGCGTCGCTGAAACATGTCGACCACAAATGCTCTCGGTGCACTCAGACCGGCCAATGCCATAGATGGCTTGAATGGGGCAGACCTAACACCGGCTCTCAGGCCTTCTGTCCCAACGCTACATACTTCAAATCAATTGTAGCGGATCAAGTGGAGAGCAGGCTCAGAGCTAATATGTGATCTAAGCTAATGTCAGCACTCTTTGGTCTGAGCTGTGACTCTGAGCGCGGTTGAACGCAATGTCCGCTTTCGGGGGCAAAGTGGACATTGTGAGGATGGGTGTTTTATGTCTGCTTATGACCTAAAGCGGACATTCTGGTTTTGGCCGAGGAGCGTTAGCCCGCGGATTTTTCCAAGTCGGCATAGCTGAGCACCAGGTCGCGGAGGTTGACGAGGCCGAGGAGAGCCTCCCCGTCAGTTACGAGAGCTCGGCTATGCTCCAGCTGGGCCAAAAGCCGGATGGCATATTTCACATTCATGTCCGCGTTGATCGTCAGGGCCGGCTTGGTCATGATTTCGTAGACGCTCGTGCGCTCGGTCGACCGGTTTATCGCAACGACCTTTGCGGCGATATCCTGCACGGTGACCACCCCATATTCATCGTCGTCGTTGCGGCGCTCGATCACCAGAGAACTTACGCGATGCTTATTCATTTCCTCAATCGCGCTCTGCACGGTCGCAAGACCGCTAACCATGTGTAACGAGGTCCGCGTCACGTCCATGACCCTAACGATTTGGGTTTCCATTACAGCTCCTCCTCGCCAATCTCTTTCTCAATGGTTTCGATCTGACCGCCCAAGCCGATTGCATCTTCGATATCGATTTGAAAGGCAACGCCTGTTCCAGGGTCTACATCGAAACGGCAAGATGCGCTGATTGCTTCAAGAATCTCGCGGCTGTGATGCTCTTCGACGAGAAACAGAATCATGTCGCGTTGGCCGGCGACCGTCAGCCCCAGAAATGTCTGGGCCGGGTTCAGGCCTTCGCCGCGGGCATTCGTGATAACGGTGCACCCGGTGGCGCCATGTGCGCGCGCGGTTTCGATCGCTTGATCGGTGAGTTCATCCCCTGCCATCACCACAATCAGCTTGAATTTCATGACCCGTGTCCTCCCTCCGCAGGTGTCAACTCAGGCTCTTTGCGCGATCCGCGGCGCGCGAGCCATTCGCTTACCTGCGCATACCCCATGACGGTTATCATAGGGAATAGGCTGGCGAGGGCAATTAGCCCAAACCCGTCGAGGAGCGCGCTGCGGCCTGGGATGCCTGAAGCGAGTCCGAGCCCCAGTGCCGTGACCAGCGGCACCGTGACCGTGGAGGTGGTGACGCCTCCTGAGTCGTAGGCAAGCGGTACGATCATCCGCGGAGCAAAAAGCGTTTGAACAACGACGATCACATAGCCCACGATCATGTAAACGTATAGCGGTGTACCTGTAACGATGCGCAGCGTGCCAATAGTGAGGCTGGCCGCCACTCCAAATGCTACTGCGATGCGCAGGCCCCATGCCCCAACGGCGCCCCCAGAGACTTCGCGTGCTTTCATCGCGACCGCGATAAGCGAAGGCTCGGCGATCGTTGTTGAAAATCCGATCGTGAAGGCAAAGAGATAGGTCCAATAATAGTCCTGCCAATTCAGATGTGCCTGACCCAAGCCAGCCCCGATGAAAGCGGGATCGCTAAGCTGGGTTGCCATCACCTTGCCTATCGGGAACAAAGCGTGTTCGAGGCCGAAAAGAAAGAAGCTCAGCCCTAACACCACGTAAATGGAGCCAATGAGCACTCTGCGCAGATTGGGAATACGCTGGTTCAGCACAACCACCTGAAAGCCGAGAAGGATCGCCGCGATCGGTGCAACGTCGAACAGCGTCGACAGGATCGTCTCACCCAGATTTTGGAGAATCTCTGCCGTCATGCGCTGATCACCACGCCGAATATCAGGACAAAGATGATGGGCATCAGGCTAGCAAAGGCGATCAGCCCGAACCCGTCGATCATGGGATTGCGCCCCTTGATGACGCTGGCTAGCCCGACACCAAGGGCCGTAACCAAGGGCACCGTGATTGTCGAAGTCGTGACACCGCCACTGTCGTAGGCAATGCCCACGATTTCTTTCGGCGCGATCATGGTAAGCACTGCCACCAGTATATATCCGGAGATAATTATCCATTGGATCGGCCAGCCCTTGAGAATTCTCAAGATACCTATGACCAACGAACTCCCGACCGAGACCGCAACGGTATAGCGCAGGGCTTGAGCGTGTAGCGCTTTGCTGGCCTCCCCTTCAGCGAAGAACCCTGCCCCCGACATGACGCGGGCAGCCTCCTCGCTGACCGCGATGAGTGCCGGCTCTGCCACCGTGGTCCCGAAGCCAAGCCCGAAGCCAAAGCTCAGCAACCAGAACAACGAACCCTTCCGTGCAAATGCGTTGGCCAGCGCCTCACCAAGCGGGAACAGGGCCATCTCAAGACCGCGGATGAAGACGGTGAGCCCGAGTATGACAAAAAGAAAGCCGACCGCGATGTCCGCCAGATTGTGCACGGGCTGGCGCAATACGACGAACTGGAAGAAAGCGATGATTAGAATTATGGGTGCAAGGTCTCGGAGGGTTCCGCCAAGTAGTCCCATCATTCCGCGGATTACCCCCAACATTCCGATGAGCCCCCCTGCCGACAAAAATGTGACGTCAAGATTAGTGGATGGCCGGCGGCGGCACGAGGCCTAAATTGTCGCTACGTGCGGCGCTGTGGCTCAGCGGTTGTAAAACTGCCCGCCCCTTCTTGTCCTCCAGCCGTCCATGCCTTTCCGCGGCGGAGAGTGTTTGACAGGGGGGTAAGCACGTGACAGGGCGCCGATATGGAAAAGACTAGACCAATCTGTATCTGGCACTTAGCAGACATACGCCGATGCGAGTTTGCCCTCAAACTATCGACTGCGGAAATTATTTTTATAGGCATGGTCCTGAGTCAAAGTTGATCTAGATTAATACGCGTCGGCTTGCACTCTGGTAAAATAAACAAAAAACAAAACATGCGACGCATGCCCCGGTTGTCAGGGAGGAGTGGAGTTATGCAAAGAATTCATTTTCGGGCGCTCAGGAAGATGGGGGCAGAAGAGGTCGAGAAAAACCTGCTTGCTCCTGAAATACGTCACACGAAAACAAAGGCCGAACGGGCGTCCAAAGCAGCTACCAAGTCTAGAAAGAAAGCTTCCAAGGCCGCGGATCAAACAGCCAATGCGGCGAAATCGGTCGCAAAGACAAAAAAAGCAACTGGCGCCTCTTTGACCGAGACTGAACGCGGTCATCCGCGAAGGGCGCTAAGCCGGGCGGTCGCCATGGCGGATAAGGAGGCCAAGACCGCAGAGAAAGCTGCAAGTGCTGCACAACAAATGGCGGTATGCGCTGCGGAATTGGCTTCGGAGTGTGAATCGGCCGCGGCGGAGGCCCGTAAAACGGAAACGGCCGCGATCAAGGCTGCGGCCAAAGCCAAGGGCGCCGAGATCGAGGTGGCGCAAACCGAGCGAACCGGTAAGCCAACGGAGCGGTCGACCAAGACATCCAAACGGCTTTGCGCCAAGCTCATGATGGAAGCCGAAGCGAAGGAAGCCGCTGCTGAGGCAGCGGCGATGAGGGTTGCGGCGCTGGCCAGCCAGGCCAAGGCCGAGGCCGTGGCGGCGGCGGAAAAGGTCAAAGAAGCCGCACGCGCGATGAAAAAAACAGAATTGGCGGCCAGAAAAGCGGAAACCGCGATCCGCAATGGCAACAAGCACGCGGGTGAATCGCTGAGCATGACCCAGGCCACGGTTGGTGAAGCGCGCACGGTAACTAAGGCGGCGGTGGACGATACACGCGCCTCTGCGAAAGCGGCAACAAAATCGGAAGCCGCGGCCGCCGCCAATGCCGCTGCGGCCTCAAAGGCCGCCGCCGAACGTGCCGCGCTGAAAGCCTTAGAAGCGGCCGAGAAAGCCGCCCGTTCGGAAGCCGAAACCGGGAAGAACCTAAAGGCACCTGAGCTTTACCTGAACCGCGAATTGACATGGCTTGAATTCAATAAGCGTGTTCTGCATGAGGCCGAGGATATGCGAACGCCATTGCTGGAGCGCATCAAATTCCTGGCTATCATTGGCAGCAACCTCGATGAGTTTTTTATGAAACGTATCGGCGGTCTGAAACAGCAGGTGGGTGCCGGCATACAGGAACTCACTGTTGATGGCCGCAGCCCTCTGGATCAAATCCACGATTCCGTCACGCTGGTTCGTGATATTCAATCCAGGGCCCAGAATATTTTCAACGACCTTAAAAAGCTCCTTTTCAAGCACAATATTGCCATCTCCGATTATGCTGAATTGCTTGAGAGCGAACAGGCTGGCGTGCGCGCCTACTATCTGGAGAATATTTACCCTCTGGTGACGCCGCTCGCCATGGATCCGTCCCATCCTTTCCCGCATATTTCGAACCTGTCTTTGAATCTGCTGGTGTCGCTGCGCACCGACGAGGAAGCAACTCCGATGCTGGCCCGCGTTAAAGTACCGACCGGCAACAATGTGCCGCGCTTTATCCGCATTGGCTCAAGCAACCGGTTCGTGCTCCTCGAAGACGTTATGGCCAGTAATCTCGACGTTCTGTTTCCGGATGTTGAAGTGATGACCTGTGAGTTGTTCAGGGTCACACGGAATGCTGACACCGAGCGCGACGAGGATACTGCCGACGATCTTCTTGAAATGATCGAGAGTGAAGTCCGCGACCGAAAATTCGCGCCGATTGTGCGTCTTGAAACGGCGACTGGAATCAAGCCTGCGCACCGCGGCATGCTTGCTGCTGAACTCGGCCTTGACGAAGAAGAGGACGTCTTCGAAAGCGACGTCATGCTGGGCATGTGCGATCTGATGGAAATTGCCTCGGTCAATATCCCCGAGTTGGATGATCCGGACCATCACGCTATCGACAATGTTGACCTCGAAGGCGAGCCAAATATTTTTCATGCCATCCGCAACAAGGGGCCTGTCCTACTTCACCACCCCTATGAATCCTTCATGACCTCGGTCGGACGCTTCATCCGCGAGGCGTGTCGCGACCCCAAAGTCATGGCCATAAAAATGACCATCTACCGGACGACGGAAGGGACAGGCATTATCGATTACCTAATCGAGGCCGCACGCAACGGCAAGCAGGTCGCTGTCGCGGTAGAACTCAAGGCCCGATTCGACGAGGCGGCCAACATCACCTGGGCGAACCGCCTTGAAGAGGCCGGGATCCATGTCACCTATGGCATCGTCGGTCTCAAGACCCATTGCAAGCTCATTCTGATAATCCGCAGGGATTTTGATGGCTTACGCCATTATGCTCATATCGGAACAGGTAATTATCATTCTGCGAATGCTCGCTTATATGTAGATTTTGGAATGCTGACCTGTAATGAGAAAGTTGGCTCCGAAATCGGCGATTTCTTCAACTTCCTGACGTCTGGCTGTCAGCCGCAGCGGCATTATTCGAAAATCCTGGTGTCACCACACAACTTGAAGCGCCAGCTTCTTAACAAGATAGACCGGGAGATATCAAAAAACTCGACACGGTGTCGTGGATTGATCCGGCTGAAGACAAATGCGCTGGAGGACCCCGATATTATCGAAGCCCTTTACCGTGCGTCACGCGTCGGCGTGAAAGTAGAGCTGATTGTCCGCGACACCTGCCGTCTGCGTCCCGGAATTCCGGGTCTTTCCGACAATATCAAGGTGCTCAGCGTTGTCGGACGCTTTCTCGAACATGGTCGCATCTATTATTTTCAGAATGGCGGAGACGAGGAATTCTTTATTGGTTCCGCGGATCTCATGACGCGCAATCTGGGGAGTCGGGCGGAAGTCCTCGTTGCTGTAGAGGACGAGCATCTGCGTGATCGGTTGCGCGAATGCCTGGAGGCGCAGTTGAAGGACCAACGTAGCGTATGGGATATGGACTCCAGCGGTGGCTACACCCAGCGCCAGCCTAAAAATGGAAAGGGTGCAAAAGGCTGCCAGCAGGAAATGATCGAAGCAGCGGAGGCCCGCCATCAGGAGGCCCGGCAGAAAAAACTGCTTCGGCCTAAAGCTATCGCCCGGCGCGCCACACGCTGATTTTCGCGCGCAAGGCTTGCACATCGGATATGTGAATGTGACAACAAAGTCGAGTTCACGGGGCGTATTCAGTTTCCACCAATTCTCCCTGTAGGCAGAGAAGATGATAGCCGCTGAAGACTTGATCTTGGAACCGATTGAGGATCTACAGGATATAAATGGGGTGCCGTTCCCCGAAGAACCCAAATTCCGCCAATTCCTGATAACAGGTCCGCCCGGCTCGGGGAAAAGTACGCTGGTGGGTAAGATGCGCGGCTGGCCCTATGAAGGGTATGTCGATCTTTCTATTCCCAAATGGTGGCAGGTTCAGGAACTGACATTCAGGCCGCGTGAAATTCATCTCGGCGTTCCGTTCGAGGGACACAGCGAAGCGCTGACGGTCCTTGACGAAGATTGGGTGAAAAACTGTGACAGTTTGGAAATGGACTTCGCGCGGATCCAGATCCCGCCAGCCAAGACCTGGTTTTTAGGAACCGACTGGCGCTCACGGTATGTGTTTGAGTTTATCCTGCCGCCGTCCGATCTGATTTATCAAGACCGGATAAAGCGCGCGAAAACAGGTTTGTTTCCGTTTGATCGGTGTATCACGCCCGCAATAGTCACTCGTCAGGTCGAATTCTATCGTACGATCGCCTGGTATTTCTGGAACTCCGATATGCACGTGTATGTCCGTGTGGAACGCGAAGGCATGCCGATGAAGATCGTGGAATGCAAGAAGGCGCCGAAGTTGTGACAGCCGAGACCGACTTCAATTCCGGGATGGATGCCGAAACGCTGACCGAGGGGCCCGCGGAAAAGCAATCGCTGTTTGGGCGAATCAGTACTTTTCTCAAGAAAGTGCCGGACGGCGAGTTGATGACTCCCAAAACGAAGCCTGCACAGTTACGCACGAATATCCGCATTGCTTGGAACAGCCAACCGTTCAAGTTGAAGCTTGGCAAGGTGGCTTTGGAATTTCATCCCGATCTTGCCATCACCGGCAATGAAAATGGCGCAATCCGGGAATGGATCGTTCACTCGGGACGCGGCTTTTTCAAAGGCATTCCGATGTTCATTCGTATTGCGCCAGGTGAAGCAGTCGAGTTGGGATGTGCCGACGAAACGCAAAAATACATATTTGGGTTCAACAAGTCGGTTGCCGGCCGTCATGTCAGGATTTTCAACCGCAAAGGCGAGTTGACGATCCAACCACTGGATTTAGACCGGTCGACTGAAATTTCGACGACTGACTCCTCTACCTCGGTATGGCAGGCACGCCGTAAAAATCTGAAGCGCCTGCAGGGTGTTCTGGGGCACCCCTTGACCCAGTTCGACGATAAAGAGGCGCTGGACGTTATCCGCGATGTCAACAAAATCCTCACCAAGGAGGTTTACCGTGACCTGGATGACGAGGGAAACCCGGGCGGCATCATCCGTTTCCCGGACGATATGACAGTCGTGATCCTGGGTGATATTCACGCACGTTCGGACAATGTTTTGCGGGTGCTCACTGAGGGGGGAATGCTGGCAGCACTTGAACGCGGAAAAGCCTGTCTCGTTTTCCTGGGCGATCTGGTGCACAGCCAGGAAACAGCTGAACTTGAAGACATGGAGTCTTCGGTTTTCATACTGGACTTGTTTTCCATGCTGAAGTGCCGCTTCCCCAAGAATGTTTTTTATGTCCACGGTAATCATGAAAGTTTTTCGCCCGATGTCGGTAAGGGCGGCGTGCCGCAAGGTGTTCTGTTGCGCAAATATTTAGAGGAAAGGCGCAGCAAGACCTATGTCAGGGAAATCGAGAAATTGTTCGGCGGGTTGGCGTTCGTTATTCAGGGAAAAACTTTCGCCGCCAGTCACGGAGCACCCGTTCGCTCAAGGGTTACTCGCGATACTCTTGTCAATATTCGGCGCTATCCCGGTATCCAAAATGAACTGGTGTGGAACAGGTTACGGCAAGGGAACCGTCCCGCTGGATACGGCAAGGGAAGTGTTAAACGTTTCCGCCAAACCTTGGGACTCTCCAAACACGCACCAGTGATCGTCGCCCATACACCGTTGTCGCCCGTGGACACCATCTGGCTGGACATAGGAGGCATAGTTGGGCATCACGTGGTCTATTCTGCACATACCCATCGCCTTGCCACGCTGGTGATGAGCGACAGGCAGATGACGCCGCTGCAATTCGTCCCCGAACAAGCGCTAGCGTTCCTAAACGATGAAACTAACACCTAGAACGGCGACAGTCCCTGCAAGTATGTGACAGGCGCACAAACGGATGGGTGTCCTAAATCGGTTTATCTGCTGTTACGCTCAGCTCAGGAATATGCCGCGGAGCGTGAAATAGAACAGTGCGGCAAGAATCCCGCTGATCGGCAATGTGATGATCCAGGACATGATGATCCCACCGATCACGCGCAGATCGAGCGCTCCGATTCCCCGGGCGATGCCCACCCCGATAACCCCACCGACGGCGATATGCGTTGTCGATACCGGCATTCCCGTACGCGAAGCCAACACCACAGTCATCGCTGCCGCCATGGTTGCGCAGAAACCGCGAGTTGGCGTCAACTCAGTGATCTTGGTACCGATGGTCCGCATCACTTTGTACCCATAGGTGGCGAGGCCGACAACGATGCCAAAACCGCCGAGCAGCAATATCCAGACCGGTAATTCTGATTTCTGCGCAACCTCGCCGCCTGATTGGACAAGACCGACGACGGCGGCTATTGGGCCTACACCGTTTGCGACGTCGTTTGAACCGTGCGCGAAGGCCATGCCGCACGCCGTGAACAGCATCATTGGGACAAACACCTTCTCGACGCTGGCGTAATGAAAATCCTTATCAGCGTCTGCGTCGACCTTAACTCTCTGGATGAGGATGTAGCCGATCAAGGCGATAACTGCGCCAAACACAGCTGCAACTAAAAAACTGCTGGGAACGCCAAGCTCAATATTGAGATGTTTCAGGCCCTTGAAGATCGTAACCAGGGACATGATGAAGCCAACCAGGAACACATAGACTGGCCCCCAGCGTTTTGCTGCTTCGAAGGGTTGTGTTGCGTTCAGGATTAGTTTTCGGATGCTTATCATCAAGACGAAGGCTATAGCCCCGCCAAGAACTGGCGATACCACCCAACTGGCGACTATCTGGCTTATTTTTCCCCAGTTGACTGCTTCCAGGCCTATCGCCGCAATAGCGAAACCGACAACTGCACCAACGATCGAATGCGTCGTCGACACCGGCCAGCCCCTCATCGACGCGAGCATCAACCAGATGGCTGCGGCCAACAGGGCCGCGAGCATGCCCATAACAAGAATTTCAGGATGCTGCGTAATGGAGGCGGGATCGATGATCCCCTTGCGTATGGTCTGGGTAACATGCCCACCGGCCAGTGCTGCGCCGAGGAACTCAAAGATGGCGGCGATGATGATCGCCGTCGTGACCGTGATCGCGCCGGAGCCGACCGATGTGCCCATAACGTTGGCAACGTCATTGGCGCCGATACCCCATGTCATGTACAGGCCGAAGACGATGGCAATACCGATAAACAAACTGCCGTGTAATTGTATGAGTTCCATGATTCTTGTCCCCTCGGACTCAACGCGCGAGTAACAAACGCAACCGATTTCCGACTTTTTCAGCATAGTCGGCCAAATTCCCGATCATGAGAATCAGGTCGTACCAGAACACGACGGACACCGGTTTCATCTTGTCCTCGTGGACAAACAGGCTCCGTGCCAGCTCCAGTCCCATCTGGTCGGTGTCGGATTCGATCTTGTTCAGTTGCTCGACCATCTCGATCACGGCATCGGATTCAGGGCCTCGAAAACCGGTTTCCACCAGTTCGTCCAGACGTTCGATAATCAGGCACGCCTGGTCGCAGGCATCAACGCATCGCCGCACCATCTTGAGCAGCGGCTTGTCCATCCCTTTCTCGACTTCCATTTTTCGCTCGACCAGCAAGCCGGCGATATCCTGGGCGGTATCGGCGATGGAATCCTGAAGGTCGAGGACTTCGAGCAGATCGCGCCTGTCGACCGGCATGAACAGGCTCTTGGGAAGGTGCGCGCGCAGCTGGTTTTTGATATCATCAGCTTCGTTCTCAAGTTCAAATATCCGTTCCTTGACGGCTTCGACCTTTTTCTGGTCGCCGTCACAAAGTGCCTCGAACAGCTTCGTGACCTGGCCAGCGCATTTTTTTACGATGCGCATATGTTCCTGCATGGGCTTAAACGGCGAGCGTCCAAACAAACTCGCAAACGGGTTACTGCCAGCCATTGGCTAAATCTCCTAAGTTCAAGAGTCCTTCCCGTTCGAGCTTAGCGAGCCCGATTAGTGGACAGTCCTTATTCGCTTTTATCTTTCGCAAAAGCGATGCAAACCGCGAAACAGCCTCGTAATCAACTTTCTGATATCTGACCCGGAATTAGAGACGTTGATTCCAGATTCCGCGTCAGAGCTAATTTCATCAGACTTTCGATTGCCATTTCCGAAACGCCCTTTTTTTTGAGCGAAGCCGCGCTATGATTTCTTTTTCTTGTCGCTTTTTTTCTTTTTGGCTTTAATTTTCATTTTTGATTTTTTCTTTTTTGCACTTTTTTTCTTATCTTTTTTGCTTTTGGATTTTTTCTTCTTGTTGTTTTTTTTCTTCTTCTTCGGATTATCCACCGCGCTAGCCTGAGCTGCAGTTACGGGCGGTACAACTTGCGCAGACTCGAGCGGCTTTTCTGCCTCTTCTGCCGTATCCCCAGTGGATTCAGACTCTGGTGGAGGAGCATCGTCGTTTGCGGCTTGTGCGGCTTCGACCGGTCTCTCTATCTCGTCTGCCGCGCCCGTAAGGGAATTGTCTTCGTCTTCGGGTAGCAACGTATCGTCGTTTGGCGCTTGCTTGGATTCGGCTGGCGTGTCCTCCTCCTGTGTGTCGCTGACCATGGGCCCGGTTTCCGGCTGTGATGCACCGTCAAGCAGCAATTTTGCGGATTCGATCAGCTGTTTGGCCCGAGTCCGGCTTACCCCCGGCACGGTCGCAAGGCCGTCGACACTGGCTTCGGCTATGTCTTCGACGCTCCGGTACCCTTTCTCAGTGCAGATTTCCGCCAGTGGTTGCCCGATGCCATGAATATCATTCAATTTACGCATGCCTATCCCCTCCCTTCCTTCAGCAACACCCCAAGATGCGCTACGCAGACCACTCATCAATGCGACTGACGCTCTCGGCACACACGAGAACATCCGTGCGCCAGACCAATCGCGAAAACCATCAATCGATAACGTCGATTTATGCTTAGGGTCTGACTCCTCAGGTGTCATTTCCCTATATGTAATTTGTAATCAAAAAGAACACGCGCTGCGATGATGCAGGTCAATTTACGTTCAAATAATGCATCCCGGATTCTGTGCCTTTTTCTCCAACCACAACTGCGTATTGCTAGAAATATCTTTCCCTGATCGGGTTGATCTGTGTTGCAGCAATCCATTGCTGCAAAGCGTGGCAGAATAATCGATGGTCAATTAACCCAAATCATTGGGCTGGCGTTTGAATAACGCTAAATTACGGCGTTGCTTGATTGTTTCATGATTATTTCTGACGGCGGGCGCGGCAGGAGGTTGCGTTGAGACACGGAACGCATTTGACGCTGACGCCGACGCTGGGATGTTGACGCTAGTTTTCGGATTGGAGAGTTCGTGTTCGATATCGGTTCATATTTGAATGGTATCGACGGCTTCTTTTCCGTTGATATGGCGCGCCTGCTCGAACCGGGAATGATCGCGCGATTAGTGCTTCAAGTACTGCTGTTCATCTGCTCCGCTTTTTTTTCTGGCTCGGAAACAGCGTTGTTCTCGCTGTCGCGGCTGGATCTGCAGAAGCTGCGCCGGGAGCGTCATCCAAAATCGGAAACCCTGCACGCATTACTGGATGAGCCGCGGCGCCTGATCATCTCGATTCTGTGTGGCAATGAACTGGTGAATATAGCAGCAACGGTCAATATGGCTGGTATCCTGTTGGCGCTCTACGGACCGGAACAGGCCGGGTGGATCAACATCATCGTCATGGTTCCACTTCTCCTGTTATTCGGAGAAGTGACACCGAAAACGATCGCCGCGAGCAATCCCATTCGTATCAGCACCGGTATCGTTGCCTCGCCGCTGGCCTTGTGGAGCCGAATAATCACACCTCTCAGACGCTTCGTCCGCGTGGCTGCAGGCAGTATCACCACCTGGATTGTGGGTGGTGAGCAGGCACCTGAAAACCTCCTGCGTGTCGATGAATTCCGTGCAGTTCTGGAAGACGTGGCAGAAGAGGGAGTGCTTGATGCGACCGAGCGGGTGCTCATCGATAATCTTCTGGAGGCAGGCGAGACAGAAATCGTCGAAATCATGACCCCCAGAACCCGGATCGAATTTCTGGAGATCGACACACCTGTGCCGGAGCTGTTCGAACAATTCAAGGCTTTCCAACACCCCCGCGTCCCCATCTGCCGCGACCGCGCCGACAATTTTCTTGGCTTCTTGCATGCGGAAGACGTCCTCAAATGGACCTTGGACGGCGTGGATCTCAATACGCTGCGCATGGAAGAAATCATGCATGATCCGGTGGTGGTTCCACCGACCAAGAATGTTGACGAATTGTTTGACTTCTTCCAGGCAAACAACGCTCGTGCCGCCATCGTTCTGAATGAGTTCGGCGGGGTTGATGGACTCATCACCATGCGAGACATCATCAAATTCATCTTCGGTGAAATATCAGAGAGTGTCCCGAGTCAGGCCTATTACCAGGAACATGATGAGAATGTTTACGAAGTCCCCGGCGATATGAAGCTGACGGATTTCAACGACCTCACCAATTTCGGTATTGAAGACCCCCGGATGACGACGATCGGTGGAGTGGTATTTCGTCATCTCGACCGCTTGCCGCACACGGGCGACGCAGTGGTCGTCGACGGCTACGCCGCGACAGTGCTGGAGATGGAAGGCCACCGCGTGGCCCTTGTGCGCATCGCCAAGAATGTAGACTCGACCGAAACGACTTCGTCCGAGCTGGATGACAGGGCAGAGGCATGACGATGGATCCGTTTCTGGCCATTCCACTGATGATCGTCCTGTTGCTTCTTAAGGGCTTTTTCTCCGGCTCTGAAATCGCGCTTGTGAATGCCGACAAGATCAAGCTCCGCCATGCGGCGAAGCAAGGGAACCGGGGCGCTGAGCTGGCCGTAAAGCTGTTGCAGAAACCCGAGGTCATGCTTAGCACGACCCTTGTCGGGACCAATATTTCGACTGTTGCATTAACAACCATTGGCACGCTCCTGATGGTCGACTGGTTTGGCCAACGTGGCGATTTATATGCGTTCCTGGCTTATACTCCGCTGTTTCTGGTGTTGGGTGAAATCGTCCCAAAGAGTGTTTATCAGCAAAAAGCGTCAGCAATCACGCCGTTCATCATCTTCCCGCTCAATTGGAGCGCCAAGCTGTTTTATCCGGTGATTTTCGTCTTTTCGCGTATCGCGCGGTTCTGTGCCAAGCTCGTCGGTGCAGGCATGACAGAGCAGACACTCTTTATCACCCGCGAACAGTTCCGCACACTCGTCGATATGGCGGAACAAAGTGCTGCCCTCAGCGAATCTAACCGTGGCCGCATCCGCCGGGTCATCCGCTTTGCAGACACGACGGTCGCTGAGGCAATGGTTCCAATTGCCCAGGTTATTTCGCTCGACCGGGAAAAGATTAGCAAAAAGAGGATGCGCTCCGCCATAGACCTAGTGCGCAAGCACGGATTCAACCGTCTGCCAATATACGATATGAACACATCGAACATCACCGGCATCATCACCCTGACCACTTGGGAGATGATGGCGGTTCATGCCAATGAAAAGCCGATAGGCGACATGATCAAACCGGCGCTCTATGTGGCACCCAATCAAACCATAGACAGACTGCTCCCGGAACTTCGCAAGCGCGAGGACCATATGGCGATCGTCGTCGACGAGTTCGGCTCGGCCGTCGGTATGATCACCATGGAAGATATCGTCGAGGAGGTGTTGGGCGAGATAGATGTCGGTTACGATTTCGAAGAATACCAGAACAAGAGACGGCATGATATCACCCATATTGGCGACGATGTCTATTTCATGGATTCCCGGGTTTCCATTTCCGAGGCCAACGAGGTGCTCGGGATTCACATGCCGACAACGGAATTCCACACATTGGGCGGGCTGGTGATGGCGCGGTTGCGGCGTATTCCGCGTGAGGGAGACTATTTCGTCGAACTGGGCTACAGGCTGACCGTTGCCGAGGCAACGGAGAGGTCGCTGGTGAAGCTGCGGGTTGAACCCAATGCCGATGCGGAAGCAGCCCGCGAGACCGCCAAGCAGGAACAGCACCCGCTTGTGGAACAAAAAGTGATACCTCAAAGTGCAGACGAATGCGTTACTGCGGGGAAGGCGGGGAAAAATAAGAATTCTAAAAGAGCGAAACGCGCCATAAAAAAACCCGGCGCTGGAGGAAAGAGGCATTAATGGCCAAGAAGTCTATACAGCAGGTGCAATCATCCAAGGCGAAGGAAGAAGACTCCGAACCGGAGGCAGCGGAATCTTTGCATCGGGTCGAGCAGATCGGAGCCGATATCAAGGCGAACGTAAAAAAGATCCCCAACAAGATTTACGTCAAAGAACTCGCCAAGCTGCAGATTGAACTGGTCAAGCTCCAGGAATGGGTCAAAGCCAATGGGCTCAAAGTGATTGTGTTGTTCGAGGGACGTGACGCCGCTGGCAAGGGCGGAACGATCAAGCGTATTACCGAATCCCTGAATCCACGGTTTGCCCGTGTCGTGGCGTTGGGGATGCCGACAGAACGTGAAAAGACCCAATGGTATTTCCAGCGTTATGTACCCCACCTACCAGCGGCAGGCGAGATCGTGCTCTTTGACCGTAGCTGGTACAACCGGGCCGGTGTCGAGCATGTCATGGGCTTCTGCACGGACGAAGAGTATGAGGAGTTTATGCGCTCATGCCCCGAATTCGAGCGCATGCTGGTGCGCTCGGGAATCAAACTCATAAAATACTGGTTTTCGGTTAGCGATGAGGAACAGGAGCGCCGTTTTCAGAACCGTATCGTCAATCCAGCCAAACGCTGGAAACTCAGCCCGATGGATCTTGAATCTCGCCGCTGCTGGATTGAGTATTCAAAGGCCAAGGATATCATGTTCGCCCACACTGACATCAAGCAAGCGCCGTGGTATGTGGTTGAGGCAGATATCAAGAAGCGCGCGAGGCTGAACTGCATCAGGCACCTACTCAGCCTTATCCCCTATGAAGATTTGACGCCCGAACCGATCGAATTGCCGCCGCGAACAGAAAGCGCCAGCTATGTGCGGCCGCCCATGGAAGACCAGAACCTGGTACCGGATCAATACAAGGATATTAAGAAGTCATAGCTCTAAGCCTGTGCAAGCAGCTAAATGCAAACGCCAATGGTCTGGCTAGCTAAATTCCTTGATCAGCTTTTTTGCCTTTTTGCGCTGTTTCTTGCAGGTTTTGATCTGGGTCTTGAGCTTTTTACTTTTCTTTTTGGATTTTTCTGACTTGAGATCTTTGACAAGTTTCCGCTGTTTTTTGTTAAGTTTTTTCAGGACTTTTTTCAACGCATTGCGTTTTTCCGAGCGTTTCAAGCTGAGAGCACGGAACACATTACCTAGCTTCATTTGATTGACTCCTCTTTGCAGCGAAATGCTGCCCCCTTGCTACTTCATATCAAAAAGTTGTTGCTATTTCGTATCATTGGCCCGCCTACACCGCTTCGAGGTCTTCCTGATCAAGGCTGATCAACTCCTCTGCTTCCATCTCGGCAGCATCGCTTGAACCGAACAGCGTCCTGGCAATATCCGTGAGGTTCCAGATGGCATTCCGGACATAGTTGTGATCATTCATCAGGGAGGTACCCATCACGGAGGTGATCCTTCCTTTTCGAATAAGCTTGTCCAAGGTGCCGTCAACAATGCTGCTTTCCTCGTCAATCGCGACGCGATAGACGTCGAGATCTATGACATTGCGCTCATCCTCCTCGGTATTTCGTATGTCGTTGATATCCCGGAGCAACGTCGCCAGTTGAATTCTGAGGGCGTTGTATTCGCGGCGAATATCATCATCCTTATCGACCATGTAGCGGGTAATATTCTTGCGCAGATGCTTAATGCTTTTTACCACCAGGACGGTCTGGCGGCAGGCCTGACGCAAGCGGTAGAGCTGGTCGGATAACTCCGGCGGAACGTCGCCTTGAGCGCGGCTGATGAATTCCAGGATTTTGGCGTAAAGTGCCTTGACCTTCCGCTCATAAATGCTGTCGAGGTCGAAATCGTGGATTTCGCGGTCGTTATTTATGAAGTCCTCCAGATCATCCGCCGTCAAAATTTCCGTGCGATGTAGATTGATGCCATGCGCAATAATCTCGAAGGCATTGTCATAGAGGTGAATGGTTTCATTCCTAACTGCCTCAAGAAGGGTTTCGGGAAAATCTAGCACCGAGTCCATGAGATATTTTGGCTCGACGACATCGACCTTCGGCGCCGGGATAATCCGCTCGAGAAAGCTCACCAGCTGTTTGACGAAGGGAACCAGGACAGCGACGCCTATCACGTTGAAGATAGTGTGAAACACTGCGAGTTTCAGCGTGTAGTCATCGGCGCTGATGCCTACGGCATTCGCCGTCGTATCGACCGCAAACATGATTTGTTGAATGAAGGCGATGGCAATAATGCCGGTAATCACATTGAAGATCAGATGGCCAGCCGCCAACCTCTTGCCTTGGTAGTTCGAGCTCATGGCGCCGAGAATTGCAGTGATGGTCGTGCCGACATTGGCACCAATTGCGAGTGCCAGCGCATTCTCATAAGTAACCTGCTGAGCCGCCAAAGCTGTGATGATCAGCACCAACGTGGCATGCGAGGATTGCATGACAACGGTTGCGAACACGCCGATACCCGCAAAGGCAAACAATCCGGCATATCCGGGTAGCGCGAACTGAGTCAGATCAATGGTCGACCGGAAAGCCTCAAAGCCCTCTTTCATATGGTGGATGCCGAGGAATAAAAATCCCAGTCCGGCCAGTATGTAGCCAATGCCCTTCATCGAGCGGTTCTTCTGGAAAACCAAAACAATGCCGAAAACAAGCATTGGCATGGCATAGGCGGAAATCTTTACTTTGAGACCAAAACCGGCGATTAGCCATGCGCCCGTAGTGGTACCGATATTGGCGCCGAAGATGATGCCAATTCCAGAGGCGAGTGCGATCAGCTCCGCGCTTAAGAACGAAATCGTAATTACCGAAACAAGAGAACTCGATTGCATGATTGTCGTTGTGACGATACCGAAAGAAATCGATTTCCAAAGTCGGTCTGTCGTGTTGTTCAGCAGTTTCTCCAGCAAACCGCCCGTAAAGGCGCGGAAGCCTTCTTCAAGAAACAGCATCCCGAAAAGGAAAATGGCGACGCCTGCCGAAATCTGATTGAAATCGGGACTGATCCAAAACCCATAGATCAGCAAGATGAATATGACGGGTAATATTATACGCCGGATCATGCATGTTCCCCGAATCTACGCCAATGATCATCCGTCCAGGGTCGCTATTCTTATTTCATTGCGCCGATGCTCACTATCGCTGGCCAAGCTGCTATGCCCAATGACCCCCCATTTCAGTTAGAGAGATAAACCGACGAAAAACGCGCTAGCAATAAATGCACGTGCGTACACTTCCTGCCATGACCTATGTCAAGATTATCCGAGCGTGGTTCTATGGCAAGAACAGTAGCTTCCAAGTGTTTGCACAGCCAGGGGGACGCATTGGAGACAGCTGCGCTTGTCTTTATCCACAATTTTGGTTCCCCCCGACTATATCCGTTTAGCGCACCATTGAGGGCGAGTCGTCGAAGCCCCTCGAACGGTGACTAACGTGTATCAGTTGCGATAGCTGCCTCACCGTTGAAGTCGACAACGCCGTCCTGAATAGCGAAGCAGGCAAGCCGGATATATTTCGGGATTTTCACTTTATTCCCGCCTCGCTCGCCCTTTTCATAGTACTGGATCATGCGCTGCTTGAGACCAAGCAACTCAGCTGCCTCGCGTTGATTGAGACTGAGTGATTTGCGCCATTGTTGAAACTCAATTGGACTCATCAGCGTCTGCCCTGCTCTCTCCAGTTCATCCTTCTAATTCTGGAAAGGTCGTCCAGTTATATTCAATCCAGAAAGCACATCTACAGCTGGATGAGCCCTGGGCGAACTACTCGACCATATAATTTTCATTTTCCCTTGGGCCTGTGCCGATGCCCACGATCTGACTGATCATATCCGTCAGCAAGGTGAACGTAATTGATCTAAGTTATCGCCAGATGAGAGAAGTGGTGGGGTGCCGCAGCGTCGAATATTCCAACTGATGTCAACAGACAGGATGCCTCGTCCGCTGAGGATCATATGCCGGTAAGATGACATCGTGCTGAACGAGTTGAAAAATCCGGTGTGGACACTACGGGCGTCACGGCAGAGGCTTGCTAGTTGAGATTGTTGTGAAGTTCGTCGACGAGGCGATCAAACCTATCAATGCGCACCGTGCTGCCGGACAGATTGATGAGACCGTCATCCTTTATTTCTCGCAAAATTCGCGATACTGACTCGGGCCTGGCACCGATCATGTCTGCCAGGTCGCGCCATGCCAGCGGTAGATCGAGAGATAAAGTGCCGTCGCTGGCGGTCTTGCCATAGTGATCGAGCAGCAAGATAAGGAGGTGGATGATTCGTGTTCGAAGGCTCAGGGCCGCGATCTGGAACATACGTTCCTCGGCCTCGCCAAAAGCCTGTGCGGTATGCTCCAAGAATTTCATGCCCAATCTGGGATTGCTAACCAGGAGGAGGCGCGTGGTCGATGCATTCACAAAGCAGATTCGAGCATCCTTGATCACCTTGGCAGTCGCTCGATGGTTCTCCTTCGCCAACAACGGTCGGTAGCCAAGTGAGTCACCTTGATGAGCGAGGCGGACAATCGCCGACTGCCCCATTTCATCGATTTTTCGGACGGCGACCAAGCCACGTTCAACGAGATAGAGACCCTTGCATGGATCCCCTTGCATAAAAATAATGCTCCCCGCGTCGTAGGTCCGGCAAACGACGTTACGATTGAAGATTTCAATCTCGGCAGGCGTCAGGGCGTCCCACTCAGTCTTGGTGCGGTGACGCGCATCCAGACAGGGGCCCGTCGCATCGTTTTCGGGTCGTTCATCGTTCAAAAATGCCTCGTCTATCGCCTCAACTCCAGGCTTTTTCCTTTAATCCGAACTAGTTCATAGAATAGCATGCCAACAGTCCAGTTGGGGTTAATCCCTATTCATTGGACACATGTGCTCCAAATTTACGCACAAATTGCGTCCGGCGGTAGGGCTTCCTTCTCAGTATAGGAACCAATAGCTGCCAACACAGGGTAGTGGCTTGGTCCGAATCATTTCTGGTATTGAGTCATTTGTTTGAAAAGAAAATACAGGGATGAGAACAGCCTTTGTATGAAACCAGCGCATGTCCGCTAATGGCACAAAGCAGACATTCCAGCCTATGTGGGTTTATGTCCGCTATTGGGGGTAAAGCTGACATTCTGAGGGTGCGTGATTTATGTCTGCTTATGACCCAAAGCGGACATCAGGACAGATCAAAAAACCTTGGAGCAGATTAGGTCATTAACGTTTTGCTAATTCATCCTGCCTCACTGTTTGTTTCTGAATGTTGCCATGGATTCGTGAGGTTGACCACGTGCAAGGAAACAGAGACGACAAATACACCCAAAACATCCGTGATGCCCTTCTGGATGATCCACAGTTGCTGCGCCTACTCGGCGGTACTCATATCTTTGAAGACACCGAATACCACCCAACGTCCCCGCATATAACAATCGGCCAATCCAGACCTCTCGACTGGAGTGCCGGCCACAAAATAAAGGGACAAAGGACCGTAACACTCCAGATTTGGTCCAATACCCGCGAAAGAGCATTGGCTCAGAAGCTTCTCGACTCAGCTAATCAAGCTCTTGAGACCGCTGGGTTAATGGGAGGCAATTCCCCAATCCAGCTCAAGCCTGAATATTCAGGTTCCAGACAAGTTCCTGAAAGCAAAGAGATCCACGGTATCCTCCGTTATAACGCAATGAGCCAAACTAAAGCTGCGTGAGCAGTGAGGGCTGCTTTTAGCGCAAGCGGAATATAAATCGTGAGGCAGAGCATGTCCGCTCTGCCTCTCTTCTCATACGTCAATCTTTTCCGCTATAGCGATAGCATCATCGACTTCGATGCCAAGGTATCGGACTGTGCTTTCCACCTTCGTGTGACCAAGCAAAAGCTGCACAGCTCGTAAGTTACCCGTTTGGCGGTAAATCAGGGTTGCTTTGGTCCGCCTAAGTGAATGAGTCCCAAAGAGCGCCGGGTCCAGACCGACGCTGATGACCCACTCATCCACCAGTCGTGCATACTGACGTGTAGTGAGACTTTTATTTTTTCCGCACCGACCTGCAAACAGGAAGTGGCCGGGGAAATTCTTATGGATGGTGAGATAATCGTCCACCGACTGGCGTGTCAGCTCTGTTACCTCAAACTTTACAGGCCTGCCGGTCTTTTTCTGGCGTACGGTCGCACGATCAATGGCATAGCCATGAGGTGCAATGTTCTCAATCTTGAGAGCGACGACATCGCATCCTCGAAGCTTGCTGTCGATGGCCAGGTTAAAGAGAGCCAGATCTCTCTTCTTGCCATCCAATTGCAATTTTGTCCGAATGGCCCAGACGTGCTTTGGCTGAAGCGCAGGCTTCTGGCCCATCAATTTGCCCTTATTCCAAGGCTCACGCTGAATGAACTGAGAATTGTCGATTTGCATGGTTCCTCTCCTTTACTCATGAAGAAGGGGCCAGCATGCGCCATGCATGAATTGAGCAGATGAAATCTTCCGCTATTGGGGGTTAAGCGGACGTTGTTGATTGGTGCCTCTGATGTCCGTTTATGACCCAAAGCGGACTTCAGACGCCCACCCCAAAAAAGGCTCTCAAGCCCAATCTGTCCTTTCGATACTGGTCGAAACAAACGTTAATTGGCATTTCCCAGACCGAGTTTCCCATGGTGGCGATGACCGTCATCTCGGGCGGTCATGTGCGCGTTGGGCTTGAGGACAATCTTTATATGGAGCGCGGCGTTCTGGCCCCCTCCAACGCGGCGCTGGTGGAACGCGCCGCGCGCATCATCCGCGAGATCGGCGCCGACGTCGCGACACCCGGTGAGGCGCGGGAGATTTTCGGGGTTTAGGCATATCCCTCACCCTTTCCCCGGACTCCCCGGGGTCGCTCCCATTGCTTTGCGAAACGCGGCTGTAAACGCGGCGCCAATGCGTGGCTGACAATTATTTAGGGAGTGTCGGCATGTTTGATGATGTCGAACTGCCGTTTTTGAAGAACACCGTTGCACTGCCGCCATCGGGCATGCGAACGCTGTACCCGTCCTTTTTACCACCCTTGCCCAGCCGTTTCTGAACTGGTTTGAACCGCCGCACCGATGGGATCATTCTCGCGCCGCCTAATGGCATCCTGAGTTCGTTTCGCAGTCGTGCGCTGTACCCGCGCGCATCATGCAATTGCTCGTCTGACATCTCGGAGCGTATCTCACTCAACATTTCCGCAGCCGCCGGAATTTTCACAAGCACCAGATCCAGATAGGCGTGTGCCTTTACCAGGTCTCGTTTGACACCTGCGCCCGCCTGATACGATTTGGCTATCTGTACCGCGGCTTTAAACTCGCCGAGCATCAGTGCTTCGTGCCAATGCTTCACGGCTTTCTGCGGATCACGCATTGAAGGCGGGGCGCCTTCAAACAGGAAGCTGCCTGTGATCAGTTCCGCCTTCTTCCGCAACGCCCGCGGGACGTCAGATTCCGTTGCGCGCTCAAGCGCCGTCATGATCTTTTCGGCGGCATCCGTGTCCCCGGCCATGCTTTTGGGCATCAGAGACATTGCCAGCCCGACATTGGCCAGCACGAAGCCTCCATCAGCCGACTCCTGCATATAGCTGATGGCCTTTTTTGAATCCTGCTTCAAACCGATACCCATGGCATGGGCCCAGCCAAGCTCAAACTTGGAAGCTGAATCGCCACGGCTTGCCGCGTCGCGCCAGTGGGCAATGGCTGCGGAAAAATTCTTTTTCCCACCCATACCGCGCAGTTCGGCAAATCCGAGCAACCGGATTGCGTCCACCTGATCCAGCGCTGCGGCTCGCTCAAGCCAGAGCTTCGCCTCGGCTCCAAGCGTTTCCTCGTCGGCTTTGACAATGTTCCCAGCACCGTCCAGGGTCTTCAATTGCCCTGGAGTGATTGCATTCCTGGCCAGCATAATAAGGAGCTTTATCGGCACCATGCCGGAGAGCGTATAGGCTGGCGCGATCGCCTGGGCCGTTGCTTTACGCAACAGTTTCTGCGCTTCGGTCAGTCGATCGATGGAATTTTGCTGCAGGATCACCGACGCCTTTGCGTAAGCGATACTTGGCTCACCACTGTCGAAACGCGACAATACCACGAGAGCACCCGCCATATTCCCGAGATCCTGTAACTGACGTGCCATCGCAAGTGCTTTTGCAATCTCGGGCGGCGCCGAACGAATGACATCCCGGTCAATCTTCATCATTTCGGGTAGCGTCGAGACCGTCGCGGCGCCAGGCCCTGTGCCTGATTGACCGAGCAGTCTTGCAGGTTTGGGGCTCTCCTGGCCTGACACTGCCGCAATAACCGGTTTGGCAAGTTCGGAGGCTTGCCGGGTTATCGTGTCCCATTTCATGAAAGTAATAATGACGAACCCAACGAGTGCGATGTCGGCCAGACCGCGAAACAGCAAATCCGTCCGATACAAAGAGATCGCCAAGGGCAATACCCTCGGGCGCGCTTCGGACTTCGGGAGAAAGCTCTCCCGGTTTTCGTCGGTTGCGTCCATCGCCATCAGACTTTTTCTTTCTCCGGCGCCGGCCTGGCCGCAGATGTACCGTTCCCGGCATCACCGGCTTCAACGCCGCACACTTCCACTTTTTCTCCGGTTGCGACCAACCGCACCATATCGATGTCGTTGCCGCGGGCTTCAAGCAATCCGTCGGTAACCTGGCGTTCGAGGGCCCGGGCAATGTCCCGCACGCCACCATCTGTTTTCTTCTGAAGCGCCTCTATCGCCTCAAGCAATATGGTCGGATCGATGCCGCCATCGGCAATTTCCAGCCCGTACTGACTGGCCAGCATCTCAATTTCCAGGGCAACCACGCGCGCGATGTCGAGGCCCTCGAGCGGGCGGAAGGCAAAGACATCGTCGATCCGTGAGAGAACCTCCGGTGCGAATTGCGCGTCGCCCAGCGCCTTCTTGATCATGCGGCTCATCTCGTCGGGCTCGTCGGCATATTCCTTGGCGATCTCGCCCACACGCCTGGAGGCTGCATTCGTCGTCAAAATGAAAACAGCTTCGCTCGTGGGAATTCGGCTGCCATCACTTACCTCGGTGACAAAGCCGTCGTTCCAGGCGGTAAGGAAACGCTTGTGGACCTCGGGATGAGCCTTTTCAAATTCATCCAGAAGGACAACACAGTCGGGTGTATCGCGCAGCGCCGCCGTGAGGGCTCCATAGCTGGTAGAACCAACATAGCCCCGGGCCTGTCCGAACAGGCTTGCGGCGGCATGCGGCTGGCCGAACTGGCTCATATCGAAGAAATGGAGGTTTTTCTGCCCGCCATAGAGTTCCTCGGCCAGCACTTTCGCCATATAGGTTTTCCCTACGCCCGGCGGGCCCGCCAGGCAGAATACCGCCACCGGTTTGTTTGGACGTAAAGCCGCAAGTCTGCGGCGCAGCTGCGCGGCAACCGACTCTATGACGTAATCCTGGCCGACAACCCTGCTTTTGAGTGCCTCGGCCAACTTCGTAGCGTCGATGGTTACCTTCTTCCGGACACTGGTCTCATAAGCCTGCTCCAACGTGTCCTTGTCTGTCAGACGATCAAGTACATCCATGATAAACCTCGGTAGATAGCGCCCTCGAAAGGCAAGTATGAGCAAAGCTGCCGTGCCACTCAGAAGGGCGGCCAGCACCGTCAGTTCGAGTTTGAAATTGGTGAGTGTAATCAGGAAGATCACGCTGAACATCAGCGACATCAACGGACCAAACGGAGCTGCCATCATAGGATCGGCACCTCCAGGCTTTGTCCTACCGCCAGGGGCGGCAAGGGGTACGGTCCGACAATCGTCCTGACACCAAGGGTGACACCGCCGCCTCCGTCCGTGATCGCCGTAATGCGCACATTCGCACCCGTTTGTACCGGGATGTAGTACATGGTCGGCTTGTTATAGATGCCGATCGTCTGCGAAAAGCCGCCCACCGACACGCTCACCGCATCGCCATCTTCGGCCTGATTGTCCCAAAGCCAGAGCGCGGCAATGCGTAGACGCCCTTTTTCCAACTCTTCGGTCAGCCGGTCTTGTTCCGGTTTCGGCATGTCGATAAATCCGAGGACACGTTTGGTGCCTTTGGATAATTCCGGCGGCAGCCATAGAAACGCGCCGCGGACATCCGAAGCGGAGACATAGTGCGTGACGGCCTCATCTCCCTTCCCGTCCTTTTGGGAATTCATCTGAGACCCGGAATAATAAAATCCGTAACCGGCAACACAGGCGAAGACCGCCGCGGCACCGGCCGATATCGGGCCCAACTTCTGTGGCAGAAGTTGCAGACCAATAAGTTCCGGTTCGGACCCGGCACTTTTGGCAGAGTCACCCTGCTTTGTGTCACTGGCAGCCATTTGGGGAGGTTAGTCGACTGCTATTAACATGTGGTTGATTTCAGGAAGTATTACGGCAGAAATATTGATGGTTTAGCTGTCAATTTACCTCAACCATGGAGGGTATTCTTTGATACTTTATTAGCTATGAAAATAAATGACATTTTCCATGTGATCTTCACAGTCGGCACGATTATGCAAAATCGCACCGTTTTCTGAAAAATTGTTTTCTCCTATCACTCTGCATCTACGATTTTGACTAACTAGCGTCGTTCTGAATGCTATTTCTTGATAATTCCCTCCATCCAGACGCACCTCTCCTGTCATTTATATATCGCCGATGATTTACCCCGGTCTACACCGGGACGGGTTTTGGTCGTAGATCACTGATCAATTCCAAGATTTGCTGGAACAAGCTTCGCGGCACCATAAACTCCGTGCTTTAGAACGCGACTTAGCGACTATGGCTGACAGCCTAGGTACGGATCTTCACCAATTTCTCTTGCAGGCTCGTCAGCGAAGACAGCAATGTCCGCTATTGGCACAAAGCAGACATTTGATGCAGTGCGGAATAATGTCCGCTTTCGGGGGTATAGCGGACTCTTTTTAGCACCTTCATTTATGTCCGCTTATGGCCCATAGCGGACATTTGCGAAAAATTTGAATTGCGCAGTCTAAGACCGTAAATCGATGGTCACCTTGTCCAAGGGCTGTACTAAGCGCATCATCAGTAGAGCTCACACCAAGGAGGATTGTCGAATGCCATCAGCAACCGACAACGTGGATGCATTGATTATCGGCGGCGGATTGCATGGGTGTTCGGCCGCCCTGTTTCTGGCACAGCGCGGCCTTTCGGTCATCGTGTTGGAAAAGGATCATGTCGGATGCCATGCGTCCGGTACAAATGCAGGTGGCGTGCGGAAACTCGGTCGCGCGCTGCCCGAAGTCCCGCTATCGGTCGCCGCCGCGAAAATGTGGCTCATGATCGAAGAACTCGTGGAGAATGATTGCGGGTTCCAGGCATCCGGCCAAATCAAGGTTGCGGAAACCGAGTCAGAGCTTGCCTGGCTCAAATTGCGCTCGGTGAGACTTGCCGAAAAAGGCTTCCATCATGAATGCCTTGTCGACCGGGATATCCTGCGAGACTTACTGCCTGCTGTAGCGCCGCATTGCCTCGGCGGCGTGGTCGTGGAGGACGACGGTTACGCAGACCCGCTTCAAACCATCCAGGCCTTTAAGCGCCGATCCATGGCGCTTGGCGTGCAATTCCGCGAGGACGCGAAAGCCACAAGGATTGAACGGATAAGCGGAACCTGGCGAATCGAAGCTGGGGATGATGTCTTTGAAGCTCACGTACTTCTCAATTGCGCTGGCGCATGGGGTGGTGAAATCGCGAGCATGCTCGGTGAGGCAGTGCCCCTCAGGGCCACGGCACTGATGCTAATGCAGACAGATCCCATGCCGCCCTTTGTCACTCCTGTGGTTGGTGCACAAGGCCGAAAGTTATCACTCAAACAGCTCTCGGACGGTAGCGTATTGATTGGTGGCGGACATGAGGGGAGCGCAGATCTGGATACAAATGAAACCAGGCTCGACAATGATGGTCTCGAGATTAATGCCGAGTCAGCGGCCGCCATTTTCCCAATCATGCAAGATGCCAGTATCGCCCGAAAATGGGCGGGCATTGAGGGAATGATACCAGACGGGATGCCCGTCATCGGTCCTAGTGAGAGAGAGGGCGCATTTCATGCTTTCGGCTTTTCAGCACATGGCTTTCAGCTCGGACCCATCGCGGGAAAAATACTCAGTGACCTAGTCGTCGACGGAGCAACAGACTTGCCCATCGAACCGTTCAGGATCGAGCGTTCCTTTAACAAACAAAATTCTGAGTTTGTGCCCGAATTCACAGATTACCAAATGCATCAG
>JAJFHP010000074.1 GCA_021775555.1 Hyphomicrobiales bacterium
GCGTGTCAGGGGGCAAACCCGATCAAATCATACCGTGCTGTTTGCGGGGAAAATGGTGGGCGATGCAAGGCTTGAACTTGCGACCTCTTCGATGTCACCGAAGCGCTCTTCCAGCTGAGCTAATCGCCCGCCCGTGCCACACCGGGGCTTGAGCAGCCCGGCGGCACATAACAGTGTCAGTCCTATATCGGCATTGCCGGGGCGAGGCAAGACGCAGGTGTCCCGGCATTCACAGATCTAAGGCTTACGCCGCCAACATTCGCTCGATCTCGCCGACGAGGTCTTTCAGGTGAAACGGCTTGGACAGTACCTTGGCGTCTTTCGGCGCCTGGCTGTCCGGGTTGAGCGCAACAGCGGCGAAACCGGTGATGAACATGATCTTCAGATCCGGATCGAGATCAGCCGCGCGGCGCGCCAGCTCGATGCCATCCATTTCCGGCATGACAATATCGGTCAAGAGCAGCGTGAAAGGCTCTTCCTTCAACCGCTCATAGGCCTCCTGGCCATTGGCGAAGGAAACCACGTCATAACCTGCATTTTGCAGCGCCTTGACGAGAAACTTGCGCATATCCTCGTCGTCTTCGGCCAGAAGAATTCGGTGCATATTACCGTCTTTAAGCTCTTTGATTGTCATACCACTGCCTTTGATAGCCTGTTCGGAGCAATTAGACGCCAATTTGGTACGAAAATCGTAAACGCCGGGCACTTGCTCGCAACAGGCTATAAAAACCGTCAAGCTAAGCGAGCATGAAATATAACTAATAAAGGCGCAAAACCCCTATCTCGATGCTGGACTCCGCGCAGTTGGCTTGGCACTCTCAAATGAAAAGCGGTTGGGGTATCACGTGATCAGGCAGTTGTTCAGCAAAGCAGGACTTGGCTTCGCCATGAGTAAAAATGACACTGCGGCGATTGTGGACGCCTTCCAAAAGCCATTTGAAATCCTGGCGCCGGCAAAGCACACAGCCCCTCTGGTGTTTAATTCCCCCCATAGCGGGCGCGTTTATCTCAAGGATTTTCTGGCGGCCTCGCGGCTGGACCTGCCGAGCCTGCGCCGGTCAGAAGATACCTTTGTCGAGCAACTATTCACACCCGTCGTCAAACTTGGCGCACCACTGATGCATGCGCATTTCCCACGCGCTTTTCTAGATGTGAACCGCGAGCCCTACGAGCTTGACCCGGCGCTGATCTCCGAAACCCTGCCACGCTATGCCAATACCCAGTCGGTCCGCGTCGTCGGCGGGCTGGGAACAATCGCGCGGGTGGTCGCGGAATCGGAGGAGATCTATCACACTCCGTTGCGCCTTGGAGATGTGCTGGAGCGCATCAACCAGCACTACATGCCGTATCACGCCGCGCTTGATGAACTGATGGAGGCCTGTTCGAAAAAATTTGGTATAGCTGTGCTGGTAGATTGCCACTCCATGCCTTCGAACCCGTTACTGGATACCACAAGCGCACGTCCGGATTTTGTTCTCGGCGACCGCTTCTCCACCTCCTGTAATCCTGAATTTACCCGCCTGACAGCCGAGTATCTCAAGAATATGGGCTACGTGGTGGCTTTCAATAAACCCTATGCGGGCGGTTTCATCACCGAGCATTACGGGCGGCCCGCCAGGGGTCGCCACGCGCTGCAGATCGAAGTAAACCGGTCACTTTATATGGACGAGGCAAATTATCAGCGCAGTGCAGATTTCAACACCGTGCGTCGTGACCTCACAAGGCTGGCTGAAGCCATGATCGAGATGGCCCCCGCCCTGTTCGACGTACCCCGTGCCGCTGCTGAATAGCGATTGAGATCTTCGAAATCAGATATGCTGTTGGAAATAAGGGTGCGGTGCTAAAAAAGGGGCCGCCGGAGTGAACCGAGCGGCCCAAGTCTAAGGGAGGAAACGCCCAAAACTTGGGCAGCGGCAGAACATCAGCGATGTCGATACCGCATTGCAACAACATGTCCGTGCGGCGCACAAATTTCAAGATATTAACTAATGTAAAGGAAATATTCGCAAGATATGGTGCGTATTTGCAACACCGGGGCTAAGCGCAGGCCATACCCGCGCAGCTTCCGTGACAGGGAATTGCCGGGTAGTACATTGATAATTTTATCAAAATCCTGATTGGAGTTGGAATATTGGGTGCCTCGGAGCAGGAAAATTTTGACGCCTATCTGGCGTTTGCGCACCGACTGGCAGACCTATCGGCTACGGCAGTTATGCAATATTTTCGCAACCTTAGTCGCGTTGAAGACAAGTCAAGTGGCGGCGCTTATGATCCTGTGACTATCGCGGACCGCGAGGCCGAACAAGTGATTCGCGCCGAGGTTGCACAAAACTGGCCCGATCACGACGTGCGTGGCGAGGAATTTGGCGATAGATCCAGCGGTGCTGACTATTGCTGGCTGGTGGACCCGATCGACGGTACCCGACCCTTCATCATGGGTTTGCCGGTCTGGGGCACATTGATTGCTCTGACTAAAAACGGCGTGCCGCTTTTGGGCCTGATGAACCAGCCCTTCACTGGCGAACGCTACTGGAGCGGCAGGGACGGCGCCTTTTACCGTGGCCCGGAAGGGGAAAAACAAATTGCTGCGCGCTCCTGCCCGCAGCTCGGCGACGCCATCCTGTCCTCCACCAGCCCGGATTTGTTCGAAACGCCTGATGACAAGGACCGCTTCGACAAATTGAGTGAACAAGTGCGCATGCGCTGGTATGGTGGAGATTGTTATGCCTATTGCCTGCTGGCAGCTGGCCATATCGATCTCGTTGTCGAGTCGGGATTGTCGGCCCATGACATCGCTCCCCTCATTCCCATAATCAAGCGCGCCGGTGGATGCATCACAAGCTGGAATGGCGGGAAGGCATCCGATGGCGGTCATGCAGTCGCCTGCGGTGACCCCGCGCTCCACGAAGCCGTGCTGAAAGTCCTGTCAGGCTAAAGACGTTTATTTCGTGCCTGACACGAACGCATCAAACGCCGCCCACAGCTGTTCACGGTAGACGTCCTTCTCCTGCAACAGCTCGTGGCGCGCGCCGTCAATGACGATACGGTTGCCCGCCTTCAGCTGCATGGCCAACTCGTCGATTGCCCGGTTCGAGACGACCTTGTCATCGCCCGCCGCTAGCATCAGTACCGGTACATGCACCCTCGGCGGGTAGCCAAAGGCGTTGATCTCCTTCATCGACGCTGCTGCAGCCTGCACCCATCCGATGGTAGGTGAACCGAGTCCGAGGGCTGGTGCGGTCTCCAGGATCAACTGGTTGCGTTCAAATCTGCGCTTGTCGGATGTGAGTACATTGCCCTCGAAAGGCTCCCTGCCCGAAGCATCGCTCTTACCGCCCGGAATAAACATATCCCCCAGCCCTAAAAATACGGCCAGCTGTGATATTACGCTTGTGAGACCAAGCGAGGGTGCACTTCCTCCGATCCGGATCATCGGCGCGCTAAATACCATCCGCTCAAACCAGCAGTCGCGTTTGCAGCCCGCCCGAAGAAGGATATTGCCTCCCATGGAATGGGCCAGGGCAAAATAAGGCGGGGGACAGTCCGGCAGGACAATCTCGCTCATGAACTGGTCGAGGTCCGCATCGAACTGCGCAAAGTCATCGACATGGCCCTTGAACGCGTTGCGAAGCGCGCGCGAAGAACCGCCCTGCCCGCGCCAGTCCATGGTCGCCACGGCAAAACCGCGCTGGCGCAAGTCGGAGACGGTTTCAAAATATTTCTCGATAAACTCGGAGCGCCCGCCAAACAGGCACACGGTGCCCTTGCGTCCGCGCGCCGGCGGGTCCCAGCGCGCATAACGTAATTCCGCACCGTCATAGGCCTTGATCGTGCCCGATACAGCCCCCGCCGGGACGGGGTTTCGCGGAATACCAACGAGAGTCATGAAACCTGCTTGTCGTATAAAAAACAAGGACCCGACATGAGCCGGAACAAGAGAACCCAGTTATATCAATCGTAGCGGCGGGAACAAGCGAACCAGATTAAACTTCTATTAACCATAAATTTTGACCCCCTTGAATCCGGTTTATACTGGCATATATTTTTACCATGCGCATGCCGATGACGGGTGCGCATTTATCCAGAGAACCCGGCCAATACCGGCGGGTTCCGTAACGCATGTTGCTTCACAAGGAGGATATGTGATGAGGCATTTTGACTTAGCACCCCTGTACCGTTCCACTGTCGGCTTTGACCGGCTTGCTTCCCTGATTAACTCAGCAGGATCGCTTGAAAGCGATGCTCCGACCTAC
>JAJFHP010000075.1 GCA_021775555.1 Hyphomicrobiales bacterium
GGTGAATTCTTCCGCGAGCCACATCCAGACCATCCGCTCAATATTGGCTGGTTCACCGCCGGCATCGCCTATTCCCTACCCATGATCGCCATCGGCGCCTTTGTCATCTGGCGCGCACGCAAGAACGCGGCGGCCGCCTGACCCATGCTGGCCTCGCGGACCAGCGCGGATTCATCCGACACGCTTCTGGAAATTTTGAAGCGCCGGGTTGCATCTGACGGTCCACTTACAATTGCCCAATATATGGACACCTGCCTGGGTGATCCCGATCATGGCTATTACACCACCCGTGACCCCTTTGGTGCGGACGGAGATTTCATCACCGCGCCAGAGATCAGCCAGATTTTTGGTGAACTCATCGGCCTGTGGTGCGCGGTTGTCTGGCAGAATATGGGGGCGCCGAAGCCTATCAAGCTGATCGAACTTGGCCCCGGACGCGGAACGCTCATGGCCGATGCACTCAGGGCAGCACTCCGCGTTCCTGACTTTATCGAAGCGGCACAGGTGCATCTGGTGGAGACGAGCCCGGTGCTGCGACAAATGCAGAGAGAGCGTCTTGAAACTTCTGGCAAAACGCCGCACTGGCACGGATCACTCGACGAGGTCCCAGAGGGCGCAGCGATTATCATCGCCAATGAATTTCTCGACGCCCTGCCGGTTCGCCAATACGAGCGGCGAGGTGAAGATTGGTTTGAGCGCTGTGTGAGAGTCTCGAAAAAAGGGAAATTGGAATTTTGCTCTTCATCCAAGCCATTGAAGACGTCAGAAATCCTGCCCCAGACCATTCACGAAAATGCTCAAGACGGCGACATGGTGGAAATCCGCCCCCATTCGGACAAGATTGCCGAGACGATTGCCGCACGCGCACAGGATACACCTACCGCCGCCTTGCTAATCGACTATGGACACGAAACAACTACGCCCGGTGAAACTCTTCAAGCCGTCATGGCGCATGGCTTTGTTGACCCGCTGGAGAAGCCGGGTGAGGCCGACCTCACGGCCCATGTGGACTTCGCCCAGCTTGGCGACAGTGCGAGGAGACATGGCTTGCAGGTTCATGGCTCCCTGCCCCAGGGTGAATTTCTGCTGGCGCTCGGCCTGAAGGAGCGCTGTGAAAGGCTTATTGCGGATACAGACAATGACACGCGTGAAAAAATATCTTCGGGTGCGATGCGGCTTGCAGACCCTGCGCAGATGGGCGACCTTTTCAAGGTGATGGCGCTCACCAGTAATGGGCTGACCCCGCCTCCTTTCACCAGCACTTTGGCATCGGAGCAGGATTGATGATCGTACAGAGTGAGACACTTCGTGCATTGCCGGGCGTTGCCCACGGCTTCGGCACCCGTGAAGGTGGCGTCTCGACCGGTATTTATGCATCGCTCAATTGCGGTGCCGGATCGAAAGACAATCAGGACCATGTTGCCGAGAACCGTATCCGCTTCGCAGGCCACCTCGGTGCAACTCCGCAAGCTCTGGTGACACCCTTTCAAATCCATTCAGCCGACGCGGTTGTCGTCGAAGAGCCATGGGCGCGAGCAGACGCACCGAAGGCAGATGCTGTGGTAACCGCACGCCCCGATGTTGCTATTGCCATATCGACGGCGGATTGTGTACCGGTACTGTTTGCCGATCATGAGGCCAAGGTCGTGGGCGCGGCCCATGCAGGCTGGCGAGGCGCGCTTTCAGGCGTTCTGGATGCCACCCTTGACGCCATGGAGCGTCTTGGCGCGGAGCGCTCACGCATCTCTGCCTGCATCGGCCCCGCAATTTCACAAATATCATATGAAGTCGGTGATGAATTCAAACAGACATTTTTGAAACAGGATGAGGCAAGTGCACGCTTTTTCCAGCAGGACGGCGGCCAGGAACGCCCCCATTTTGACCTGACAGGTTATGTTGCGGCGCGCTTGCAGACAGCAGGTGCCGGGAGCGTGGAAGACTTGCAAATATGTACCTATCGTGAAACGACACGTTTTTTCAGCTACCGGCGTTCGTGCCATCAGAATGAGGCAGACTATGGCCGTCAAATCTCTGCCATTATGATCAAGTGATACTGCAGCCTGAGGGCTGTTTACCCTCTTTGGCGCATGGCGCCTTGACCGCTGGACGCATTCGCCCAGACGGAGTACAAATTAAGGAAGAATTACTGCCAGGTTCGAGCTAAACTATTGAATTCATAGGCGAACCTTGGATTTATAACAGAGCGGAGTCAGAACGAGTGTTAATCATGCGTACGGCGGCGGCGGGGCGCATACATAACGGATGGGCGGTGTTGGCATTATTGATGGTGCTTGCAGCGTCCCTGTCAGGTTGTGCCGGTGGCACGTTGAGCGGTGTGTTCAGCGGGTCCGGTAGCAGTGCATCCTCCAACAACCTGGCGCCGGTTTCCTTTGCCCCCATCATCGGACCCCCCGCAGCGATCGGGGATCAACTCACTGCCCAGCTGGTCACAGCCGCGCAGCAGAAAAGCATTCCCGTTGTGACCGACAAGAGCAAGTCCTCGACCTACACGGTCAAGGGCTACCTGGCGCAGTCCAACGAGCGTAAGGCGGAAAAATTCTCCTACATCCTGGATGTCACCGACAAATCGGGAAAACGCGTACACCGCATTCTCGGCGAAGAAGCCGTGCCCTCCAAACCGGGCGCCAAGCCGTGGACATCCATCAATCAGACCGCAATGCAGAAGATTGCCACCAAGACAGCAACTGATCTTGCCACCTGGCTTCCGACACAAGGCAGAGGAGGAGCGAGAACCGCCACACCGGTCAGCGCTCCTGCTTCACGAAAGCCACCACCCGGCACCACATCTCGGCGCACCGCATCGACCAGCAGCAGCAATACACGCATCGCAGCACTGGTTCCTCCGGTGTCGGGCGCACCAGGTGATGGCAGAACATCGCTGACCAATGCTCTTCGCAAGAGGCTGGGCGCCAGGGGTGTGCAAATTGCCAGTACGAGCGGAAAGGGCGTGTACAAAATCAACGGCAAGGTGAAAATGGGTCCCGCTCCCGGCGGCAATCAAAGGGTCAAGATCGAATGGCGGCTTTTGAGCCCAACGGGCAAGGATCTCGGAGCCGTAACGCAGCAAAGCGATGTCCCCAAGGGGTCGTTGGACAAGGTCTGGGGCCCGGCTGCACTGTCTGCCGGTGACGCGGCGGCAAGTGAAATTCTGAAGCTCATCAAGAAGAACCAGAGCTGACCGCATACCTTGCCCACAAGCATCTGACCGATCCGGTTTACACACCTTATACGCGTTGCTACAACCTGCCCTCGCGTGGGTACTGGATGTGCCTGGGACCACACGATAGACTGGGGAACAACACATGAAACTGGTCGCGGGCAATTCCAATCGGCCTCTGGCAGAGGCCATTGCGGCCTATCTCAATATCCCTCTGGCGAAATGCTCCGTGCGCCGCTTCGCGGACATGGAAATTTTCGTCGAAATTCTTGAAAATGTGCGCGGCGAGGACGTCTTCGTCATCCAGTCCACATCTTACCCGGCCAATGATCACCTGATGGAACTGCTCATCATGATCGATGCGCTGCGCCGGGCATCTGCCAAGCGGATCACCGCCGTGGTCCCCTATTTCGGCTATGCCCGTCAGGATCGCAAGGCGGGGCCTCGCACGCCGATTTCCGCGAAGCTCGTCGCCAATATCATCGAACAGGCGGGTGCTGACCGGGTTCTTACCGTTGATTTACATGCTGGCCAAATCCAGGGCTTTTTCGATATTCCGACCGACAATCTTTATGCCCAGCCGGTGATGGTCGAGGACATCAAGAAAAATTTCAAAATCGACAAGCTGATGGTTGTATCGCCCGATGTCGGCGGCGTGGTGCGCGCACGCGGGCTGGCAAAACGCTTCGACGCCCCGCTCGCCATTATTGACAAGCGCCGCGAACGCGCCGGCGAGTCAGAGGTGATGAATGTGATCGGCGAGGTCGAGGGTTATTCCTGTATCCTGGTGGATGACATAGTGGATAGCGGCGGAACCCTGTGCAACGCGGTGGATGCCCTGCTCAAGGGAGGCGCGACCGATGTGAGCGCCTATATCACCCACGGGGTACTTTCAGGAGGCGCGGTCGCCCGTATTTCATCGTCAGAAATGAATTCTCTCGTCATTACGGACTCCCTCCTGCCCACCGAAGCGGTACGCGTGGCGCAGAATGTCCGTGTCCTGACCATTGCGCCCTTGCTCGGTGAAGCCATCGCGCGTACCAGCGGAGAGAAATCTGTATCGAGTTTGTTTGACTAGGCGCGCGCATCCAGCCATTGCCAGCGGGGCCTGTGAGCGCTATAAGCGCGCCAGAAATCTACGCACCGCAGCTAAAGAGCAATCCTGGCGCGGGCAGGAACAGCGGGCCGGACATGGCCCTGATCTGAAAAATCTGGAGGATTGAGATGGCCGAGGTCAGCGAGATCAAAGCTGCGGCACGTAATGAATTTGGCAAGGGTTCGGCCCGTGCCACGCGTCGTGAAGGCCGCGTTCCCTGTATCATCTATGGTGAAAAGGACGACCCGCAGGCCATTACCGTGGAGGATAAGGAACTGTGGATGCATGTCCGTAAGGGCCAGTTCCTGAATACCATTTACACGCTTGACATAGACGGCAAAGCGCAACGCGTGATCCCGCGCGAAATCCAGCTTCATCCGGTGCGCGATGTACCCCTCCACGTAGACTTCTTGCGCCTTGGAGAAGGCGCCACCGTCACCGTTGAAGTGCCGGTTAATTTCCTCAATGAAGAGGAATCTCCAGGTCTGAAGCGTGGTGGTGTGCTGAACATCGTGCGTCACACTATTGAATTGCGATGCCTCGCCGAAGCCATTCCTGAAGGCCTCAGTGCCGACCTTGCCGGTCTCGATATTGGTGACTCACTTCACGTGTCGGCGATTTCATTTCCGGATGGTGTTGAGCTGACCATTGCCGACCGTGACTTCACCGTTGCGACAGTCGTGGGCCGCATGGCCGAGGTTGTCGATGAGGTCGAGGAAGAAGACCTTGAGGGTGAAGAGCTTGAAGGCGAAGAGGGTGAAGACGTCGAGGGCGAAGGCGAAGACGGTGACGAAAAAACCGAGGCCGACGAGTAGGCTCATTTCGTCTCCGGGCCAGATAAGGCCTTGGCTCGTATGAAATTGATTATTGGACTTGGCAATCCCGGCGCGGACCATGCGCGCAACCGGCACAATATCGGCTTCATGGTACTCGATGCCATCGCCGAGACCCATGGTTTCGGACCCTGGCGCAACAAGTTCCAGGGTCAGATTGCCGAGGGCCGGCTGGGGGCCGAGAAGTGCCTTCTGCTGAAGCCTTCCACTTATATGAACGAGTCCGGGCGCGCCGCCAACGAAGCGGTGCGTTTCTATAAGCTCGACCTTGATGATGTGATCGTTCTGCATGACGAGATCGACCTTGCACCCGCCAAGATCCGCGTGAAAACGGGTGGTGGGGTCGCCGGGCACAATGGTCTCAAATCATTAACGCGCCATATCGGCAATGACTATGTGCGCGTGCGCATCGGCATCGGACACCCTGGTGAAAAGTCGAAAGTCCACGACCATGTGCTGAAAGATTTCTCAAAGACCGAACTGACGTGGGCAAACCCACTGATCGACGCCATTGCCGCTTCTGCGCCGCTACTGGCGACAAATGACGCTGCAAATTTCATGAATGACATAGCGCGCGTCGTGAATGGTGACACGCCAGACATGAAGTCAAAAACCAATACGCCCGCGAAGAAACCGGTCATAAGTAAAAAGACGCCTAAGCCGGAAGACGTTCAGCCACAAAGCGGACCCTTCGCGCGGTTGCGTTCTTTGTTCGGGACAGAAAAAGAATAACAATCGGGATGCTTCAAACTCATGGGCTTTAAATGCGGGATTGTCGGACTACCCAATGTGGGCAAATCCACCTTGTTCAACGCGCTGACGCAAACGGCCGCCGCCGAGGCAGCCAACTACCCTTTTTGCACCATCGAGCCCAATGTAGGCGAAGTGCAGGTGCCCGACCCCCGGCTTGATAAAATTTCAGCAATCGTCAAACCCCAGGCGACCATCCCGACACGTCTCACCTTCGTGGATATTGCCGGGCTGGTGAAAGGCGCATCAAAGGGAGAGGGACTCGGCAACAAGTTCCTGGCACATATCCGCGAGGTTGACGCCATCGCTTATGTACTGCGCTGTTTCGATGACCCTGACGTCACCCATGTTGACGGGCGTATCGACCCGCTGGCGGATGCGGAGACCGTTGAGACGGAATTGATGCTCGCCGATATGGAAAGCCTGGAGAAACGCATTGAGCCACTGGAAAAGAAAATCCGGGGTCAGGACAAGGAGGCGAAGAAAACTCTTGAACTGGTGACATCAGCGCTTGAATTGCTGCATGAGGGAAAACCGGCACGGACCGCATTGGTGGCTGAAGAAGACCGGCGACTGTTCCAGGCGCTCAACCTGCTCACGTCCAAACGCGTGCTCTATGTCTGCAATGTCGACGAGGCATCTGCAGCGACTGGCAACGCCTACTCGAAACAGGTGGAAGAAAAGGTCGCTGAAACAACAAAAGCCGCAAGCGGTTCAGACCCCAAACCAGCCGAAGTGGTTGTAATTTCCGCCAGGATCGAGGCCGAACTGGCCCAGTTGGACCATGAAGAACGCACAGAATATCTGAGTGAGCTCGGGCTTTCAGAAGCAGGGCTCGACCGGCTCATTCGTACAGGCTTTCACCTGCTCGATCTCATTACCTATTTCACTGCCGGTGAAAAGGAAGTCCGGGCCTGGACGGTGCCGCTAGGCACCCCTGCCCCAAGGGCTGCTGCCGTCATCCACACGGATTTCGAAAAAGGATTTATCCGTGCGGAAACCATTTCCTATGACGACTTCATCACGCTCGGCGGCGAACAGGCGGCGAAGGAAGCCGGCAAGATGCGGCTGGAGGGCAAGGAATATATCGTCAAGGATGGCGACCTGCTGCATTTCCGTTTTGCCACCTGATGACCGGGAAGCTTCCAGAGAAAAACAGGGTCCTCCGCTCAATCGAAACACCGGACGGCGGGCGCTGCGTCGATTTCTTCATCCGCCCTGACGACACTTTCGGCTTTGAGGAATACCGGCGTGACCTTGAAGACGGGCGTGGCTGGTTTCCAATCGGATTTCACATCGAGGAAATTTACCAGAACGAGAAAGAGGCAGAAGCCAAAGCGCTTCAACACGTCACCTGGCTCAGGGATGTTATTTAAGGCTGTTCCTGCTGACCATAGCTCTCGAAGCGACTCAGAACTCTTTCCATCTCTTCCTTATCCAGAATATACGGCTTGCCGATTTGCAGTGCAGCCACATATTGCGCCGCCAGATTTTCAACCTCGTGCGCCAGATCAAGCGCCGCTTCGAGACTGTCCGCGCAGGCAATCTGTCCGTGGTTGGCCATCAGGCAGGCTTTGCGGTTTTTAAGTGCGGACGCAACACTGTCAGCCAAATCTGATGTGCCAAAGGTGGCATAATCTGCCAGCGGAATGTCATTGCCGCCCGCCACCGCCACCATATAGTGGAAGGCGGGGATGGGTTTGTGGGTGCAGGCAAGCGCGGTCGCGAAACGCGAATGGGTGTGGACGATGGCCTTTGCACTGCTTCGTGCAGCATAAGCGGAAAGATGAAAACGCCATTCGCTTGAGGGCTTGCGACTGTCTTCTGCCGGAACACCCTTATCATCAATGAAAACAATATCTTCGGGAATAAGATCATTATAGGTCATGCCCGTCGGTGTAATGAGCATTCCTCCGCCCAGCCGCGCCGATACATTTCCTGACGTGCCAGGCGAAAGCCCTTCACCCGACATGGCAAGTGCCGTATCAATGACCTCCTGCCGAAGCCAAAGCTCGTCGGTGTCACTCGTCATCGATCATTTCCGGATACAGCCCAAGTAATCCATCGAGGCTCGCCTCGCACAAACCGCGCTCGGTGATAAGGCCGGTTACAAGGCGCGCAGGAGAGACATCAAAAGCCGGGTTGGCAGCAGCGCTGCCCGGAGCAGCAATGTCCACGGTAATTACCTCGCCCTCGCTCGTGCGCCCTGTCATTTGTGTCACCTCTTCAGCGCCCCTCTCCTCGATCGGGATTTCAAACCCGTTCTGAAGTGTCCAGTCGATGGTGGTATGCGGAAGGGCCACGTAGAAGGGTATCTCGTTGTCTGCGGCCGCGAGCGCCTTGAGATAAGTGCCTATCTTGTTGGCGACATCGCCATTGGCTGCCGTGCGGTCCGTACCGGTTATCACCAGGTCAACCTCACCGCGCTGCATAAGGTGGCCGCCCGCATTGTCGGCGATGATGGTGTGTGGAATTTCTTCATGGCCTAACTCATACGCCGTGAGCGCAGCGCCCTGGTTGCGGGGCCGCGTTTCATCCACCCACACATGAATGGGAATACCTGCTTCATGGGCCTGGTAAAGGGGTGATGTGGCGGTGCCCCAATCAACCGTCGCCAGCCAGCCCGCATTGCAATGGGTCAGCACGTTGAGTGGTTTGCCTTTCTTGCTCCTGGCCAATTCCTTGATGAGCTTGAGACCGTGTACGCCGATCATGCGGCACATTTCCACGTCCTCATCGCAAATTTCCGCCGCGCGCGCATAAGCCGCAATCACTCGCTTCTTGCGTGGCAGGTTGCGCACCGTGTGCAGCATTTCATCAATCGCCCAGCGCAGATTGACCGCCGTTGGCCGAGTGGCCAGCAACATGTTTGATGCGGCTTCAAGATTTTCGTCCGACGCGTCTTCCCGCAGCGCGAGACAAATGCCGTAAGCCGCCGTCGCGCCGATCAACGGTGCGCCGCGCACCAGCATCTCTTTTATTGCATAGGCCGCGTCGGAAGCGGACTTTAACCCTCTGGTTTCAAATGCATGAGGGAGTTTGGTTTGATCGATAATCCCGACCGTCCAGCCGTCATCATCGACCCAGATGGTACGGAAATGTTTGCCGTCGATTTTCAAATTAGTCGAGTCCTATCATTTTTCTAAAGTCAGTTGCTGCCTTTGGTCGACGCCCCTGTCCTGCGCGCTCGACACCTTTAATCCACCAATTTAGGCCCTTAGTTTTTTGAATATTTAGAATATCTGGATTTTCCAAACGAGCCCAATGGATGACAACTGTCTCTATTTCATCGATTGCCGTTTTGTGGGGACGACCACGGCCCGGTTGAGCGATTGTCCAAATTTGTAACTTTCGTTTGGCTTGGTCGTTTAGCCACGCATGAACACTTTTTATATTACGTGAATTAAATGCCTCATTTTTAATCGTCTGCTTTTCAGCCTTTCCTACATATATTGGTGTTGATCCTCGACCACTCTTACGAGAAAAAACATAGCATCCGCATTTTCCAAAACTTTGACATTGAGCAGCTAATTCATCCAAAGCTGATTCATCGATTGCTATCATTCCCGACCTACGTCTGATTAACGGAATGTCATATGGTCCATTAATTATGAACTCTGCCATCACATAATCCCTTTTCAATCCCCTTCGAACTCAATCAGCGTATGGCACTCAATACCAAGCGCCTCAACCCGTTCGCGGCCTTTCAGGTCCGGCAGATCGATCACGAAAGCGGCCGCGACGATTTCCGCATCCAGTTTACGCAAAAGCTTCACTGCCGCTTCCGCCGTGCCACCCGTGGCAATGAGATCATCGACAAGCAGAATACGTTCACCTTTGGCAATACCGTCCTCGTGGACCTCGATGACATCGACGCCATATTCGAGCTCATAGTCCTGACCGATGGCCTTGCCCGGCAGCTTGCCCTTCTTGCGAATGGGGACGAAGCCGCACCCCAGCCGGTCGGCAA
Organism: Hyphomicrobiales bacterium; assembly: GCA_021775555.1. Taxonomy (GTDB): domain Bacteria; phylum Pseudomonadota; class Alphaproteobacteria; order Rhizobiales; family Methyloligellaceae; genus UBA2767. The sequence goes on from JAJFHP010000075.1 coordinate 9,828, forward strand.
TAGCGCCCCCTAAAATAAATCCACGCGCTTCTATGCCTGCAACCGCGTCTATATTCTTGTCAGCATATGGCGCGGCCAACTGCTGCACGCATGCGGTCAGACCCGCAGCATCACCCAGCAACGTGGTGATGTCACGGAACATGATCCCGGGCTTGGGATAGTCTGGAATGGTGCGCACGAGCGCCCGGATATCGGTTTCAGGCATATCTGCTTTTTCCTTTAAAGAACACGGCCCGCCACCGCATCAAGTTTGCTTAAAAGCTCAGGATCACGCGCTTCTGGGGCCGTTATGATGGCGATATCCAGCGCCGTGTCGGAGCCGATAGGGCATGGTGGATGCTCGCGCGGCATATCTTGCGCCATCCGGCCAATCAATCTTGCGGCCTTTTCCACGTTGTCATGCAGGGTGTGCAGTAGCACCTTGATATCAATATCGTCATGGTCTTCGTGCCAGCAATCATAGTCTGTGACCATGGCCATCGTGGCGTAGCAAATCTCTGCTTCGCGGGCGAGCTTGGCCTCGGGCATGTTGGTCATGCCGATGACATCGCAATTCCATGATCGGTAAAGGTGGGATTCCGCGCGGGTGGAAAATTGCGGGCCTTCCATGACGAGATAGGTTCCCCCGCGCTGGTGCTTCAGTTTCTCAGCTTTTGCCGCCTTCTCTACCTCGTCTGCAAGAGCGGGGCTGATGGGGTCGGCAAAAGCCACATGGGCCACACAGCCCGGACCGAAAAAGCTTTTCTCACGGGCGAACGTCCGGTCGATGAATTGATCAACAATCACGAATGTACCGGGCTTCAGGTTTTCACGGAATGAACCGCAGGCAGAGACAGACACAAGGTCCGTCACCCCGGCCCGCTTCATGGCATCAATATTGGCGCGGTAATTAATCTGGCTTGGCCCGATGCGATGGCCACGCCCATGCCGGGGCAGGAACACCAGAGGTAGCCCATCTATCTCGCCGAATCCCAGCTCATCTGACGGTTCTCCCCAGGGGGTATGAATGCGCTTTGAGTGTGTATTCTCCAGGCCCGGCAGGTCATACACCCCGCTGCCGCCCATAATGCCAAGAACGGTTTTTGTCATGCCTTCTGCCCCCTGCCTCAAGCGCTACTTCTTGACCTCAATATAGAACAGCGCCCACGGCCAGCCATGCTCTTCTTCTTCGGGAACCTTTACCGCTGAAGGTGTGTGTATCATCCATACGGGGCCCTTGTCGCCAATCCCAAACGGCTTGCCATCCACACGGGTTGCCAGAATCCAGTCTTTTGCGGCTATTTGCTCAGCCGTCAAATCAACCGGAAAACCATCAAGTGCGCGAGTCTGTATCGAAGCCCCCTCTGCGCCAAGCGCTTTGAGGACATCACGCAACAGCGGCCCCTGAAGTGTTACCGGAGTGGAATATTGCGGCGGCTGGCATTTTATTTCCGTGATGGGAAAATCTTCAAGCATGGTGATGTCGAAAGAAAAGGCGCGTTTGAACTCGATCTCGTGAAACGCCATGAACCCGTCGCGTTTCGGGTCTGATGCGCCGCGGTTTGTCCGGGAAATATCGCCGGCGAAGGTCAGGATTACAGCGCCTTTGGGCTTGCCCGCCCCACCGGCGGCATGAACTTGGCTGCCAAGCGCCAGTGAAAGGGCTGAAGCGCCCATCGACGTCAGAAGGGACCGCCTGGACCAGGAAAACAACATGACCTCACCTTACTGATTAATCTGAACTGAATGACCTGGAATCGCCTTTTCAGCGTGAGACTAGCCGCCAGCACAAACCATCAAAAGGAAAATCTTCTGCCCGAGATGCGCTGGTCGCAAGGCGCGGGGAATGGTAGCTGTAGGATCAACCCGCACACACATCCCCCTCATCCGGAGAACTCGCCATGACGCAGATCGATTACTATTTCACGCTCAATTCGCCCTGGTCCTATATGGGCGGGGAACGCCTGGCAAAAATGGCAAAAGAGCATGGCGCCACCGTCAATACCAAGCCGGCCCAGATGGGTGTGATTTTTGCGCAAACCGGTGGACTGCCACTCCCCAAGCGCGCCCCTGCGCGCCAGGCCTATCGTCTGGTCGACATGAGGCGCTGGGTGGAACACCTCGACATTCCCTTTGTACAGGAGCCTGAGTTTTTCCCTCATGATGAAACCGAGGGAGTGCGGCTGGTTATTGCTGCCCAGGAAACCGGTGGAAATGCGCTTGCGCTCGCCACCGAGATTGGCCGCTCGCTATGGGAGTTGAACCAGGACCCAGCAGACGCCAGTGTTCAGAATGAAGCCGCTGCCCGCGCCGGTCTCGATACGGAAGTGCTGCGCGGTGCATTGTCGCTCGAAGACGCTGCTGGCATCTGGACGAAAAACACCGAGGAAGCCCTGGCTCGAGGCTCCTTCGGAGCGCCATCATATGTTATCGACGGTGAGGTTTTCTGGGGCCAGGACCGTTTGGATTTTGTCGAGCGTAAGCTCGCCGGGCAAAGCTAACGCATCCAAAATCTCATGGGCGTCGTTACTGGAAGGCATAGAAGCGATTCAAACGCCTTTTCAGGAGGAACTTATGTCAAAACGCACACTTACTCTTTCGGTTCTCGCTGCCTCACTCATGCTGGCTGGACCTTCTTTCGCCATGGACAAGAAAAAAGACGCCATGATGAAAGAGGAGATGATGAAAAAAGAAGCCATGATGAAACATGACGCCATGGTGAAGGACTGCGCCGCCATGAAAAAAGACGCCATGATGAAAAAAGATGCCATGAAAAAAGACACCATGATGTCGAAAGATGACAAGATGAAACATGATGCCATGGTGAAGGATTGCGCCGCCATGGAAAAAGCCGCCATGATGAAGGATGGCATGAAAAAAGACACCATGATGAAGAAGAACTGACCCGAGCTCCCTGAGACGCTGGCGGGCTGGTTTTAAACTGAGGCGGCCGGCCAGCACCAAGGCCCCGCCCCGGCGGGGCCTTTTCATTTTCGGCCAAGCTGGGCCATACTCCCCCCAACCATACATGCATCCAAAGTCTTCTCCCGTGCGTTTCTGTTTGTAGAAGACAATGATCGGCCCCGACCCCCAGGAGGACTTTAGGCATGGATCAGACAAAGAGACATTTTTTGCACTTACTTGGCGCTGGCGCCGTGCTTGCAATGGCAGGAGCCAGCAGCCTCATGACAGGAGCAGGCAACGTGATGGCCGCAACCATTACCAAACTCAAATTGAGCGATGCTGAGTGGCGCAAGCGCCTAAGCCCTGCGCGCTATAACATCCTGCGCAAGGAAGGCACAGAGCGTGCTTTTTCCAGCCCCCTGGATAAAGAGAAGCGTGTCGGGACTTTTCACTGTGCGGGATGCGACCTGGCGCTGTTTGACAGCGAGACAAAATTTGACAGCCGCACCGGCTGGCCGAGCTTTTTCCAGGCTCTCTCAGGGCACGTTGAAACCAAGACGGATTTCAAACTCATTTTTCCGCGCACTGAGTATCACTGCGCGCGCTGCGGCGGGCATCAGGGCCACATCTTCAACGATGGACCCAAGCCCACCGGCAAACGCTATTGCAACAATGGCCTTGCGCTGACCTTCAAGCCAAAATCGGCCTGAACGGAAAGCGCGAGCATCAGATCAATCACGATAAAACGGACTGGAGTCCCCCCATGCCCCGTTCACTGTATATGACTATTACCGCCTTGATGGCGGTCCTGTTTACCGGATTTGCAGCCCCGACTTATGTGGAAGCGAAAAGCAAGGTTGCGGTCTTTGCCGGTGGCTGTTTCTGGTGCGTAGAATCAGATTTCGACAAAGTGCCCGGTGTCCTCAGTACAACCTCCGGCTATATCGGTGGCAGCGCCAAGACCGCGAGCTACAAAACAGTGTCGGGTGGCGGTACGGGACATTATGAGGCGGTGAAAATCGTCTACAACCCGGACAAGGTGAGCTATGACCGGCTGCTGCACGTGTTCTGGCGCAGCGTCGACCCGACTGATGCGGGCGGTCAGTTCTGTGACCGGGGCGCCAGCTATAAAACAGGTGTGTTTGTCGCCAACGATGCCGAGCGGAAAATTGCACTGGCATCAAAGAAGAAGGCCTCGTCCGCCCTGGGAAAAACCATCGTCACACCGATCGTCAAAGCGGGTGCTTTCTATAAGGCGGAAGGCTATCACCAGAATTACTACACTCGAAATCCTGTCCGCTACAAAGTCTACCGGTATGGCTGCGGGCGTGATGCAAAAATCAAATCCTTATGGGGCAGCCAAGCTCACGCCGGCATCAAGCACTGATCACCTTTCTGACATTCAACGAGCCACCTGTTATGCCCGGGAACACAATCCGGTGAGACAGGTGGTTCAATTTTCGCATTTGCTGTAACTTCGCCCTGGCTTTCATCCGCCAACAAGACGAGCCTCCGTCCGGTGAAGATTTTCAATGACCCTGAATGAGCACATCGCCAACGGTCCTGCCTGGGTATATGCTTGGGTCATGTGGATGGGTGTCATCAATATGGCTGCCATTCTGTTTCTTGTGCGCTGGAAAGATAAAAAGCTCCGCTTTGGCTATATCGAAGCCGCAGCCATTCTTGCCGTCCTTGTACCAATGGCGTTGTTTATGGAGTGGCTGTTCGCAAAAGTCGGGTATGTCCGGCTGCTTGGTTTGCCTCATGTCCTGTTCTGGACGCCGCTGGCGATTTATTTGTGGACGCGTCTCAAGCATCACCCGCAAAAATCAATCTTTGGCATCTATTTGAGGGTCATTCTTGCGACAATCGTCATATCTCTTCTCATCGATTACACAGATGTCGTGCGGCACCTGATGGGTGACGGCGCTCTAAGTTAGCGTCGCAACGCCTCGCGAAAAAAAGGCCCTTCAAACGAAGGGCCTTGAATGTTTCTGCGGTTCTACCGAAAGCCTAGTGTTTTAACCTGCTCCAGATCCGGCGCTTGGCAAGATAGAGAAGCACTGAGAGAATCAACAGGTAGATCATGAAGCGAAAGCCCAGCTTATGGCGCTCTTCCAGCTTGGGTTCCGCGGCCCACATCAGGAATGCGGAAACGTCCTTGGCGTGATTTTCAAGGGTTGGCTTGGTACCATCGGTATATTCCACGGACTCCTCGCTGAGCGGCGCGGCCATGGCAATCTGATGACCAGGGAAGACGTCATTGTAGCTCATGTCCTCAGACATTTTCATGCTTGATGGCGGCTCTTTGTAGCCGACCATCAGGCCGTAGATGTAATCCGGACCTCCCACGCGCGCCTTGGCCATGAGCGAAAGGTCTGGCGGATTAGCGCCATTGTTGGCGGCACGAGCTGCATTCTCGTTCGGGAAAGGCGATACAAAAGCGTCTGACGGTTTGCCGGGACGGTCAAACATTTCCCCCTCGTCATTGGGGCCATCCTTGACTTCGACCTCGGCTGCCAGGGCTTTCACTTCCGCCTCGCTGAACTCGGGGCCTCCCGGCTCACCGAGATTGCGGAAATGCAACTGGCGCAACCCGTGACACCCCGCGCAGACTTCCTTGTAAACCTTGAAGCCGCGTTGAAGCTGGCCCCGGTCAAAGGTGCCAAAGGGGCCTGAAAAGGTCCAACTCTGGGCCTTGATTTCTGGCAAGTCACCGGCCGCTTGTGCGGGCGAGGTGCCAAGCGTGACGCCAAGCAGCATAGCGCCCGCAATCATTGCGGCGTGTTTCGCGAATGGTGATGCGATCATCTTCATGGCTCTATCTCCCATCACCGTCATTTGGCGCCTGCCGGTTTCTTGCCAAGCACATCATCGGTAATGCTACCCGGCATGGCTGAGGGCTTCTCAATCCATCCCAGCAATGGCAGGACCAGCAGGAGATGTGCGAAATAGTAAGCCGTGGCCAGGCGCCCGATGATCAGATACCAGCCCTCCGGCGGCTTCGCGCCCAGATAGCCCAGAACCACGACATCGATCATGAAGAGCGCAAAGAACCATTTGTATATAGGCCGGTAGCGCGTTGATCTCACCTTTGACGTATCAAGCCAGGGCAGGAACAACAACAGGGAGATCGAGCCGGCAAAGGCAATGACACCGAACAACTTGTCGGGAATTGCCCGCAGGATCGCGTAGTAGGGCAGGAAATACCATTCCGGCACGATATGGGGCGGCGTCGCCAGCGGATTGGCCTCGACATAATTGTCCGGATGCCCGAGATAATTTGGCGCGTAGAACACGAATGCCGCGAACAGCATCACGAAGACGCACATCGCGAAACCATCCTTCACCGTGTAGTAGGGTGTGAAGGGAATTGAGTCCGACTTGGTTTTTATGTCGATGCCGGTCGGGTTGTTGCTGCCGGGTATGTGCAACGCCCAGATATGCAGCACCACGAGGCCACAAATCACGAATGGCAACAGATAGTGCAGCGAATAGAGCCGGTTCAAGGTCGGGTTGCCGACAGAGAATCCGCCCCAGATCCATTGCACAATGGTCGTGCCAAGGCCATCAATGATGGAATCGAGCGATGAGAACAGGTTGGTAATCACAGTAACCGCCCAGAAGCTCATCTGACCCCAGACCAGCGAGTAGCCCATGAAGGCAGTCGCCATCATGACGACGAAAATCAGCACACCGAGGATCCACAGGATTTCGCGCGGCGCTTTGTAAGAGCCGTAATACATGCCGCGCGCGATATGGATATAGGCGGCGAGGAAGAACATGGAAGCGCCGTTGGCATGCATGTAGCGCATCAGCCAGCCCCAGTTCACATCCCGCATAATGTGTTCAACGCTGTCGAAGGCCATCGTCTCGTGCGGCACAAAATGCATGGCCAGCACGATGCCGGTCAGGAGCTGTACGACGAGAAAAAAGGTAAGGATGCCGCCAAAGGTCCACAGATAGTTCAAGTTGCGCGGCATCGGGAAAACACCGAACTGGTCGTGCATCATCCGCTCGATAGGCAGACGGTCATCGAACCACTTCGACAGTCTGTTTCCGGGCGTAAAGGTCGATTCGTGCGCCATGATCTTCCCCTAGCCGATCTTGATCTTGGTATCGGAAACAAATTCGAATGTAGGAACATCGAGGTTCCTCGGCGCCGGACCTTTGCGGATACGCCCGGCGGTATCGTAGTGCGATCCGTGGCAGGGGCAGAACCAGCCGCCATATTCCCCCTTAGCGTCACCAATTCTCTGGCCCTTCGGGATGCAGCCCAGATGGGTGCAGATTCCGACCAGAACCAGCCATTTTTCGTTCTTGTCTTTAACCCGGTTGATATCGGTTGCGGGTGTGTCGTCCTTGAGATTTTCGTTGCGGGCATCGGGATCGGGAAGATCTTCCATCTTCACGCCCTTGGCTTCCTCGATTTCTTTCCCCGTACGATGACGGATGAAAACCGGCTTGCCGCGCCATGACACGGTGATGGACTGCCCTTCCTCGATTGGCGCAAGATCAACCTCGATAGTAGCGAGCGATAGCGCCGAGGCGTCAGGGTTCATCTGATCGATAAACGGCCATATTGAGGCTGCGCCGCCGACGGCCGCGAACGATGCCGCGGCAATGGTCATGAAATCCCGGCGGTTAGGTTCGGTAGGTTTCTTGGCCACAGCGCCGATCCTCCTTAAAAGACCAAAGTTTCAAGGGTGTGAGGTGATACACTCAAGGCAATCTATGGCTGCCGCTCACCGGACTGGCTCCATCACGTGATGGGCCGCTACCCCCCAAATTGATTCCATCCCGACGCAAACTCTCAGGCTACATGATGTGGTCCGGATGGTCCCGATTCACAACCTTTTTGCACCCTTGCGCGCGAAAGTCTAGACACGGGTTAAGTAAATTTATTCCATTGCGACGATGGGTCTCGCGGTGCAGGCGGCAAACTGTGCGATCCGGTATCATCGATCACAGGAAACACCGATGCATCTCGCGCTCTACCAACCGGATATTCCACAAAATACGGGCGCTATTCTGCGCCTCGCCGCCTGTCTCGATGTGACTGTTCATATCATTGAACCGACAGGCTTCGATGTCAGCGACCGGGCGCTTCGGCGTGCGGGCCTCGACTATGTCGAACATGCGAGCATCATCCGCCACGCATCTTTCGATGCATTTGAGAGCTGGCGCGCGGAAAAAGGACAACGTCTTATATTGCTGACGACAAAGGCCTTATCTCCATTCACGATGCTCGAATACAGGGATGACGATATACTGCTGCTGGGACGCGAAAGCGCAGGCGTGCCGGACGATGTTCAGGACATTGCCGATGAGCGCGTCCTGGTGCCCATGGCGCAGGGACGCCGCTCTCTCAATCTCGTGACGGCAGCTGCCATGGTTCTGGGCGAAGGCTTGCGGCAAACGGGTGGATTTCCCGATAACTAATCAGCTCAATATCAATCAAGCTATTTGATTTACGTCAGCGCCTCGCGAACGGCTTTCGCCACTTCGATTGCGTTAGGCGTGTCTGAATGCACACAGATGCTGTCTGCCCGTACTGGCACATCTTTTCCGTTGATGGACTTGGTCTTGCCTTCCTCGACCGCCCGTACAGCTCTGGCTGCGGCGTCTTCCGTGTCGACCGGATCATGCTGGCGCGTGATGATCAATCTACCATCATCGCCGTAGAACAGGTCAGCGTAATACTCAGCGACCAGCTCGTGGCCGCGTTCGAGATAGATCTTTTCGTGAAGCGAGTTGATCATGCCAAACAGCGGCACATTGTAAGTGTCATTGGCATCACAGACCGCATGGGCCACATGTTCCTGGCGCGCCGCCATGGAGTACAGAGAACCATGAGGTTTGATATGGTTCAGCTCCATCCCTTCCGCATCCAGGAAAGCCTTCAAGGCACCGACCTGATAAAGGATCAAGGCTGACAATTCATCGCGTTCGATCTTCATCTCGCGCCTGCCAAAGCCCTGCAAATCCGGCAATGAGGGATGCGCACCAACTTTCACACCATGCTCTTTGGCAAGGCGCACGGTCTTGCGCATCTGGGTGGGATCAGAGCCGTGAAATCCGCATGCCACATTGGCAATAGAAATCAGCGGCATCATGCCCTCGTCATCTCCCATCTTGTAGAGAGAGAAACTTTCCCCCATGTCGCAATTGATCGATATGGTCATTGCTTACCCCCTTCACCTGATGACTTATGGTGACGCCTCTATGAGTCTGTATTCTAGGCCACTTGCTCCTCGAGCAGAAATCCACCCGACTGCCGCTCCCAGAGCTGGGCATATAATCCGCCGGACTTTATGAGCACGTCGTGGTTGCCCTGCTCAATAACGCGGCCTTCGTCCATAATCACCAACCGATCCATGGCAGCGATTGTCGAGAGCCTGTGAGCAATGGCAATCACGGTCTTGCCCTTCATCAGGTTAACGAGCTGCTCCTGGATTGCCGCCTCGACTTCGGAATCGAGCGCAGACGTTGCCTCGTCCAGAATGAGAAGCGGCGCGTTCTTCAAGAGCACGCGGGCGATGGCAATGCGCTGGCGCTGACCGCCCGAAAGCTGCACCCCGCGCTCTCCCACATGGGCCTCGTAACCCTTATGGCCGGACTGGTCCTCAAGACCCAAAATAAACTCATGCGCATGGGCTTTCCTGGCAGCCGCAATGACTGCTGCTTCATCCGCATCCTCGGAGCCATACAGGACATTGTCGAGCACGGAACGGTGTAGCAGTGAGGCGTCTTGCGTCACCATGCCGATCTGCGCCCTCAAGCTGTCCTGTGTCACCTGCGCAATGTCTTGCCCGTCAATGGTGATGCGCCCCTTCTCCAGGTCGTAAAAGCGCAACAGGAGATTGACGAGAGTTGATTTACCCGCGCCTGAACGACCCACCAGACCGACCTTCTCTCCCGGTTTTATGGTGAGTGTCAGGTTATCGATGACGCCTGCGTCCTTGCCGTAATGAAAGCGGATGTTCTCAAAGTGGATTTCACCCTTATTCACTTCGAGCGCTTTGGCTTCGGCATGATCAACGATAGCGTGTGGTTTTGAGATCGTACCAAGGCCTTCCTGCACTGTACCGATATTCTCAAACACGCTCGTGATGACGAACATGACCCAGCCGGCCATGTTGTTGATGCGGATTACGAGACCCATCACAAGGGCGATTGCGCCGATGGTGATCACCCCCTGGCTCCATAGCCAGAGAGCCAGTGCGCAGGTGCCCACGATGAGAAAGCCATTCAGCGTCCAGACGCAGATTTCCATCACCGTGATCAGGCGTATTTCATCCCGGAATTTGTCAGTCTGCTCGGCGATGGCCTCGCGCGCATAGTCGTCTTCTCTGTCTGCATGCGCGAACAGCTTTACGGTGAGAATGTTCGTATAGCTGTCCACGATGCGGCCCGTGAGCGCCGAGCGCGCTTCCGACATGATCGTGGCGCGCTGCTTGATGCGCGGCACGAAATAGGCCAACACCCCGACAAAACCGAGCACCCAAAGGGCAAGCGGCACCATCAAGCGTATATCAGCTTGAAAGAACAGCACCAGGGCGATGACCGTGTAGATCGCCACAAACCATACCGTGTCGATAAGCTCGACCACAGACTCGCGCAGGCTTGGCGCCGTCTGCATGATCTTGTTGGCGATCCGCCCGGCAAAATCCCCCTGAAAGAAAGCAAGACTCTGGCGCAGCACATATCGATGGGTCTGCCAGCGGATCAGGCTGGTAAAGTTGGGGATGATCGCAAGATTGGCCAGGGTCGTATGAATGGCGAACAGTATTGGCCTCACGACCATTGCTACAAACGCCATCCACGCGAGCAACTGCCCGTGATCCGAGAAGAACGCGCTCGCGTCTTTCGCGTTTTTCACAAGGTCTACGATTTCACCAAGATAGGAAAACAGCGCGACCTCAATCACGGCCGCGAGAAATCCCGTCACCATCACGGCAGCGAATACAGGCCAATACTGGCGCAGGAAATGCCAGTAGAATGGCATCAATTCCGTCGGCGGACGTTCTACGTCCGTCTCGCGGAAGGGATCAATCAGGTTTTCAAGTCGGGACAACATGGGCTTCGCTCCTGCCACACAAATAATAATCGAGTGAAAAATCGATGTGTGCGGCCAGGGCGGAGCTCGAAGATGAGGCTTCGCTTCTTTGTAGGGGTGTTTCGGACTACAGGCCGCGGATCAGACGATGGGTATAGAGATGGCGGTCATGCAGACCTCCTGTTCAATCGCTTGAGTTCAGATGCTAACGCCTGCTCCCTACCTCCAGATTTGGACGGAAACGTGGCGGCGCAAACCGTCAACTTCCGGGATACCAACTCGGTTTCCTCTTCTCCAGGAAACTCTTCACACCCTCGGCCGCCTCATCGGTTCCTCTGCGGGCGGCATGGGCGTGAGCCATGTCTTCAAATTCTTCCTCGCTGAATTCGAGACCGGCAAACCGCAACGCATCCGCCTTGATTGCAGATAGCGCCACCGGTGGACAATGAAGCAGGGCATCCAGGATGGGCTCAACCGCTTCATCCAGTTTTCCCTCACCGCAAACTTCGTCAACAAAGCCAATGTCAAATCCCCGTTTGGCATCAAAGCGTTCACAGGTCATGGCATACCGGCGCAAGCGTGCGGGACCAAGTCGGGAAAGCAGTTGCGGCATGATGGGAGTTGGCACAAGGCCCCAGCGCGCCTCGGTGATGGCGAAGATAGCGCTCTCCTCAGCCACGATCATATCGCATGATGCGGCGATTCCCGTGCCGCCGCCAAAGCAGCCGCCATGTATGAGCGCAATGGTCGGTTTTGGACAGGCCACCAGCCCCCAGAAAGCCTTGCCCGTTGCCCGCGAGGTGACGAGGTTTTCCTCATGGGTTGCGGTCACGCTCTCCTGAACCCAGTTGAGATCGGCACCCGCCTGAAAATGGCGGCCATTCCCACGCAGAAGGATCACGCGAACTGTATCATCAGCTCCCAAAATCTCCACGCGCTCAACAAGCGCCGCAATCATTTCACCGTTATAGGCGTTGTTCACTTTAGGTCGGTTGAGGCGCAGCGTGGCAATGCCACGAGCATCTATTTCCGTCTCAATCACTGTTTCGCTCATGGCTTCAAATAACCTTTGCCTTGCGCAGCGTTTCCAGTTGATCAGCAGTGTAACCAATAGCGCTGAGCACTTCTTCCGTATGTTGCCCAAGCTTGGGTGCCGGGTTGGCTGGAACCTCGGAACCACCAGAGAGCACTGGCGATGCCAGCATGCGATAGTCGCCATGACCTTCAAGGGTCAGCGTCTGGATACCGGCCCGTTCAGCCACAAAAGGATTCTCCAGAGCATCCGCAATGCCATTGATGGGTGATGCAGGAACGCGTCCGGCAAAAAGTTTGAGCCACTCTGCAGTGGTTTTCTGTTCAAGTTCGCCATCCAGCAACTCCTGGATAAGGACACGATGTTCCAGCCGATCTTTGAAGCGGGCAAAGCGTGCATCGCCCACCCATTCCTGTTTCCCGAGTGCCTCGCACAGGGCCGGCCAGAATTTCTCCTTGTTGCACATGAGGAAAATCCAGCCGTCCTTCGTGGTGTAAAGCTGGCATGGCGTCAGCGACGGGTGTGCTGAACGGGGCAAACGCTCCTGAACATGCCCCTCATTCAGATACCAGATCGCGGGGTAAGCGGTGTTGCACATGGCAATGTCAAACAGGCTGACATCCATATCGCGCCCCACACCGCTCGCTCTCGCTCCTGTCAAGCCGGCAAGCAATGCATAGGCGAGCGCCAGGCCGGTCATCTGATCGACAACCGACAGGCCAAATCGTGTAGGCGGCGTATCGGGCTCGCCCGTGAGGGCAAAATATCCTGCTTCCGCCTGCATCAGGTAATCAAAGCCCGGCCAGCTGGCCCGCGACCCCTCTCGACCATAGGCAGAGAGATGGGCGCAGATGATTTTCGGGTTGGCGCCTTTGAGTGCCTCGTAAGTAAGGCCGAGTTTTCCCGCCACGTCTCCGCGCAAGTTCGAGGCCACCGCATCAGCACTTTTCACCAGATTGTGGAAAACTTCCACACTCTCGGGCCCGGAGAGATCGAGGCTCACGCTCTTCTTGTTGCGATTGTAGGCATGGAAGAATTCAGAATCCTCAGGCGTGAAAAAATAAGGGCCAACATCCCTGGCAAAATCACCGCCCATATTCGGGTTCTCGATCTTGATGACATCCGCACCCTGGTCGGCCAGGAACATTGTGCCAAAGGGCCCGGCGCCATACTGCTCAACGGCCAGAATTCGCACACCATCAAGAGGAAGAGGATTGCTCATGTCTAGACAGGAAATTTCTTGATCAGCTGGCGGGCAATGACGATGCGTTGCAGCTCGTTTGTACCCTCGCCAATCGCCAACAGCGGCGCATCACGATAATAACGCTCGATATTGAATTCCTTGGAATAGCCGTAAGCACCATGCAGGCGCATGGCTTCGGCTGCATTTTCCATTGCCGCCTCGGTGGCGAACAGCTTGGCCATTCCAGCCTCCAGGTCGGCGCGATGGCCTTCATCATAAGCGAGCGCGGCCCGCTCGGTCAGCAGCCGCGCGGCCTCAACCCGCGTTGCCATATCCGCAAGCTTGATCTGGATGGACTGGTGCTCGCAAATCGGCTTGCCGAAGGTCTTGCGGGTTTGCGAGTAGGCAATCGACTCTTCCAGGCAGACCCGGGACAGGCCAACACCCCGCGCCGCCACATTGATCCGCCCCTGTTCCAGCCCGTTGAGGATCTGCTGCAGGCCTTTCCCCTCTTCCCCGCCGATGAGATTTTTTTGAGGAACCCTCACATCGGAAAACTCGATGCCACCGGTATCAACGCCGCGATAGCCGAGCTTTTCCAGCTTGGAGGGAACATAACCCGCCTCGCGAGGCACCATCAGGAGGCTCATGCCCCTGTAGGCCGGCTCGGCCTTGGGGTCGGTCTTTACCAGAACAGCGAGGATGTTCCCTTTGACCGAGTTGGTGATCCACATCTTTGAGCCGTTGATGACATAGTCGTCGCCATCCTTGTCGGCACGGGTGCGGATGCCCTGCAAATCGGTCCCGGCATCAGGCTCGGTGAGGCCAATGCCGCCGCGCAATTCCCCGGTTGCGAATTTGGGCAAATACTCCTGCTTCATGTCTTCCGAGCCAAAATGCTCAACCGCGCGCGCCATGACGAGATGCGCGCCGATAATGCCACCAACGGACATCCAGACGCTGGAAATCTCTTCCATGATCTTGGCAAAAGTAACGCTGGACAGGCCCAATCCGCCATATTCGGAAGAGATCGTGGTGCCGAACAGCCCGAGCTCGGCCATCTTGTCGGCGATCTCCTGCGGATATTCATCGCGCGCCTCGAGATCATGGGCAAATGGAGCGACGTCTCGCTTGAGAAACTCCCGTACACTATCGAGAATCAGCGCCTCGTCTTCTTCCGATGTGATGTTTCGCCGTTGATCCATTGGATTAATAATCCGCCTTGTCGTCTATCGCATGGCCGCGTTTGGGAATCAGCATGGAGCGCTCATAGGACATGAACTCGGTGCCATCTGCCTTTTTGCCTGTTGTTTTAACCGTGACGATTCCTTGTGTTGGCCTGGACTTGGATTCGCGCTTGGCGAGCACTTCGGATTCCGCATAGAGCGTATCTCCGATGAAGACAGGCGATGTGAGCTTGATCTTGTCCCAGCCCAGATTGGCGATTGTTTTCTGGCTTATATCCGAAACGCTCATGCCCGCGACGATGGAGAGCGTGAGGCAGGAATTCACCAGCGGCTTGCCGAATTCACTCTTCTTTGCGTACTCGAAATCGAAATGCAGCGGATGCTGGTTCATGGTCAGCAGGGTGAACCATGTGTTGTCCGCTTCAGAGATAGTGCGCCCCGGGCGGTGCTCGTAAATATCGCCGACCTCGAACTGCTCGAAATACCGGCCATAGGATTCACGTGTACGGCCTTTGCCGACTTCTCTTGCTTCAGCAACCATCAATTCACGCCCCCCCTCCCTGACTGAGCGCCATGACGGCTGATACGGAGTTGGCCTGCTCCAGCGCCAGCAGCTGGTCCGCCAGGTTGCGTGCCCGTCGCTCCCCTAGATACGGCGCGCACAGACCGTCGAATTTCTCACGGAACTCGTCGTCGGCCAGGAAATTGTCCGGCTCTCCCTTGGGCACGGCAACAAAAGTTTCGAACTTCCCCTTGGATGTCATAATGCGCGTAACGCCGCTCATATTGTCCGGAAATTCGGCTTCTGCACGTTGATCAACGACTGCTGTGACTTTTTGTGTCAGAGCGCGTGTTGTCTCATCATTGAGATGCTTTTTATAGTCATCCCAGACAAGACCGCCTTCACGGAGCGCAACGGCTGCACAGAAGGGCATGGAAAACTGGCCATCTACGATACTTTGCGGATTGGTCTTGTCACCGGGTCCGCCAATGATCTTCCAGCCTGTCTCCGGCAAACCAATTTCGACTTCCTCGACATCGCCTGCATCAAACCCGTGTTCCTTCATTAGCGAAACAATCCCCTCGATGGCCGCATGACTGTAGCGGCAGGAGGGATATGGTTTGACCGCGAGCCGCATGGTCTCCCACGTATCGCCCAAACCAGCGATGGCCTTGTCCGGGTCCGAACTTGGAGAATAGGCATGCAGGAACCCGGCCCTGCCCTCAAATGCGTTCAAAGGGCCCTTGAACCCCTCGCCCGCCATCACCGCGCAGATCAGACCGTTCTGTGCCGCCTGCCCCACGTGAGAGCGCTTGGTCCACGCGCCTTCGGTGAGAAACTCCATGGAGCCCGCCGCCTGGCTGAGTGCTATACCGAAGGCGCTTTGGATGCCATCCTTGTCCATACCGAGCAATTTGCCCGCGGCAGCAGCCGCGCCAAACACGCCGCAAGTTGCGGTTGGATGAAACCCCTGATCGTAATGGGCAGTTGGATTGAGTGCGAGGGACAGCCTGATCTGAAGCTCATACCCGGCAACAACAGCCGTGATGAGCTCCTTGCCCGAGGCATCATTCATTTCAGCAGCTGCCAGGGCTGCGGGAACGATGGGGGCCGAGGAATGGATTGAACCGGCTGCGTGGGTATCATCGAAATCAAGCGAATGGGCCAGCGTACCATTGATGAGCGCGGCGGCTGTCGGGGCATAGCTACGGTCATCGCCCATAACAGAGCATTGGCCTTCCACCAGCCCCAGTTTCTCGACAGCGGAAATCAGGCTTGGAGTCGACTCCGCGTCATTGCGTGCGCGGATGATGATGCCCGTGAGATCGAGTATCAGCCGTTTAGCGCGCTCGGTTACATCCGGCGGCAAATCCTCATAGCGCAGTTCGGCCACGAATGTTGCCAGCTGTCTCGTAATATCTGTCATGTGGCATCCTCACTCATTAGACCCATCATTTAATCGGTTTGTTCTGGAGAGACTATAATGTTCCCGAAAGCGAATGTGGACAACTGGTGTTTGAGTTTTCACTCTTTCCACAATCATATTTGACCAGCGCTGGGTCAATTTGGTTGTTGCTCTTTTGAGATATTGAGATCATTTGTCTGGCCAATATTCATCCAGCATCGGGGCGCATTAAGATATGGCATCAGAGACTGCGGACATTATTATTCGCAACGCCACATTGATCGACGGAACAGGCAGCAAAGCCATATCCGGTGATCTGGCCGTTACGGGCGAGAAGATTTCGGCTCTCGGTGCTACCCTCGATATCGAGGCTGTTGAGGAAATCGATGCAGACGGAATGGCGCTCGCACCAGGATTCATTGATGCCCACACCCACGATGACCGCATCGTGCTTACCGACCCCACCATGACATGCAAGATCTCTCAGGGGGTGACTACGGTGGTGACCGGTAATTGCGGAATTTCAATCGCACCGGTCACAATCAACTCGCGCCCACCTGGCCCTCTGGACCTCATATGCCCGGCGGCTTCCGATTTTTTCCCGACCTTCGCGGAGTATTTCTCGGCACTGGAGCGTGCGCCAGCGGCGGTGAATGTGGTTGCGCAAGTCGGCCACGCTTCGCTGCGAGTGAATACAATGGACAGTTTTGAGCGGGCGGCCACATCAGACGAGATCGAAGACATGAAATCCCTGCTGCGGCAAGCCTTACGGGATGGCGCTGCCGGCCTTTCAACCGGGCTCTACTATCCGCCAGCGAACAAGGCGCCGACTGAAGAAATTGAGGCGCTTGCGCAAGTCGTGCATGAAGAAGGGGGTTTTCATTCGACACACATGCGCGATGAGGCTGATGGCGTGGTCGATTCACTTGAAGAAACATTCCGCATCGGCCGCACGGCTCAGGTCCCTGTCATCATCTCGCACCATAAATGCGTAGGACTTGCCAATCACGGCCGCTCAACAGAGACATTGAAGATTATTGATGCAGCGCGGGCACAACAGCCTATCGGGCTTGACGTCTATCCTTATGTGGCGTCCTCCACGATTCTGAGGAAAGACCGGGTTGCACTTTCTGCGCAAATCCTCATCACCTGGTCCGACAAGTTTGAAGGACTTGAGGGCCGCGACCTTAAGGAAATTGCCGCCGAAATGGGCCTTGGAATATATGAAACCATCGACGCCATCTCGCCCGCAGGTGCGATTTATTTCATGATGGATGAAGAGGATGTACGAGCGATCATGTCTTACCCGGCGACAATGATAGGGTCTGACGGCCTCCCCCATGACCGCCACCCGCATCCCAGACTGTGGGGAACCTTCCCGAGGGTCCTGGGACATTATGCCCGTGATGAGCAATTATTCCCGCTTGAAACAGCCGTGCACAAAATGACCGGGCTTACGGCGCGGACATTCGGGTTGAAGGACCGGGGTGTGCTCGTTGAAGGTGCCTTTGCAGACCTTGTACTGTTCGATCCGGACACCGTTATTGACACGGCATCATTCGAGCACCCCCAGACACCAGCTGCCGGTATCTTGCGTGTCATCGTCAATGGAACCACTGTATGGCACGACCAGATCGCCACCAAAGCCAGGCCCGGCAAGACACTTCGCGGTGATAAATATCTCACTCACTCAATTATGGCGCACTAGGAAAATATGAACAAAGCGGCGGAACTTCCCGAGCACACCCCGGTAGACCTGGCGAACCTTGATGGACGCAAGTCGACTGCGCGCGCCTGGTTCGAGAAGTTGCGCGACACGATCTGCACCAAATTTGAGGAAATCGAACGCGAACAAAATAAGGGACCCCTGTCCGAGCGCAAGCCAGGTGCCTTCGTCCGCACGCCCTGGGAGCGCACAGACCATACGGGCTCCAGGGGCGGCGGTGGCGTGATGTCCATGATGGAAGGGCGTGTATTTGAGAAGGTCGGCGTGCATACCTCGAGCGTACACGGAGAATTTGCACCTGAATTCAGATCGCAGATCCCCGGCGCAGAGGAGGATCCGCATTTCTGGGCAAGCGGTATTTCCCTCATCGCCCATTTGCACAATCCGAACGTACCGGCCGTGCATATGAACACCCGCTTCGTCGTCACTTCAAAAAGCTGGTTCGGCGGCGGTGCCGACCTGACCCCGGTACTTGACGCGCGCCGTACGCAGGTTGACCAGGACACGAAGGATTTTCACGCCGCCATGAAGGCCGCCTGCACGCGCCACAAGATTGCCGACTACGATCATTTCAAGGACTGGTGCGATGAGTATTTCTTTCTCAAGCACAGGAACGAGATGCGTGGCATTGGCGGCATTTTTTATGACTATCTGCATTCAGGTGAGGACCAGGGCGGCTGGGAAGCGGATTTCGCCTTCACACAGGATGTGGGGCGTGCATTTGCAGAGATTTATCCCGAGCTCGTTCGGCGCAATATGAATACGCTCTGGAGCGAGAAAGAGCGCGAAGAACAGCTTGTGCGGCGCGGCCGCTATGTGGAGTTTAACCTGCTCTATGACCGCGGCACCGTGTTCGGTCTCAAGACCGGTGGCAATGTGGACTCGATCCTCTCATCCATGCCCCCGATCGTCAAATGGCCCTGAGTTAATAAGCGCTACCGCTACGCTATTTGAGCTAATAAGCGCTCCGTTTCGTCACTGGAATGCCGTGTTGCGAATAAAGAAAGGCCCGCGCGTCAGCACGGGCCCCTCATGAAATGCATCGTAATTAAATTCTCGGCCTCAAACGCCGGTACTTTTAACTAGTGACCTGCGCTGGCGCTTGAACTCGCGCTCGCCGCAAGCGGCTGAAGCTTCTCGCCTGAGTCCTTGTCAGACTTGCCGTTTCCGTTGTTGCTTGACTTGGAAACGCCCGCATTGGCCGGCTTGCTTTCCCCCTGGCCCAGAGGGTCGTTGACACGCTGGGATGTGCCATCGAAATAAGCTTCCTCATCAACCGAAAGTGCCTTGCAAACCAACTCGCCCTTGACCTTCGCCGACGATGTCAACGTCACCCTGATACCATTGATTTGTCCATCCACGGCCCCGCGCACGACAACTTTCTCTGCTGTCGCCGTGCCTTCGACCCTGGCGTCCTCGGCAATGAGCAATGTCCGACAGGTGACCTCGCCTACCAGAGTGCCCTTGAGTTCAATGTCACCCAGAGTGGTGACCTCACCCTTGATGTGCAGATCGTCCGCAATTACTGATTCCGACATACCTTTAGCTCCCATTGATACGCTGCTTGGCCTCCCTATCCTTACGCAACGCTGGGGAAGTCAACTTGAGACATGCCTACAAGACTTAAACGGCGATACACCACACCAGTAACAGAACAAACGCCGAATCCTGCCGCTGGGTCATGATAGCTGTGCGCGTGCTGTACAGCCACTGATACCGACACCGCCGGACCCTATTGAGGAATATTGTGGAAAAGTCTGGGGATAAGTCGCGGTGAAACCCGGCCAAATACACTTTTCCAGACCTTAAAAAACCGCCACATCGTCCCGGAACGGAACGCATGTTTACGGTTCATTAACCACACTTAACACAATCTGAAATCAACGATTCGGCTGCTTGGGACGAACTCGTGAGCACACGGAAATTGTCGGGGGACAATTGACCATACTGAAACCAGAAGGATCAGGCATTATGGCTCCATCTATCATAGGCGAAGACCTTACTATTACAGGTAATATTATCTCCAAGGGGGAAGTTCAGATCGAAGGTGACGTACAGGGCGACGTGTTTTGCGCCACACTTATCGTCGGCGATCGCGGGCGTGTGACAGGCGGCATCGTCGCCGAGGATGTGACCATCCACGGCCGCATTGCGGGCTCCATCAACGCCCTTCATGTGACGCTTGAGTCCAACTCCCACGTCGAAGGTGATATCTGCCACCAGGCTCTCAAGCTTGAGCATGGCGGCTACTTCGAGGGCCAGTCGCGGCGCTCGGATGACCCACTTGCACAGGCTTCATCGAATGTTGATACATTCAGGACCGCCACGACGGCAACCGGCAGCGGCAAGCTGCGTGCCGCCAAGATCGAACGCGCAGCCTAGCCTCACGCATGGATCCTGCAAAATCATTTATTGCCAAGGCCCGCCACCAAAGGCGGGCCTTTTTTTTGCAAATCCTTGTACTTCCTGTGATTTGTTACGGCTCGCCTTGGCAGTGTCGGCGGGGCTACACTTGAATCCATGACATTGACATTTGATCTTTACTGGTCGATGCGCAGCCCGTTCTGTTACCTCGCGCTCGACCGTGTGCTTGCGCTGCGCGCCCACTACGACCTCCTGGTCAATCTTCGCGTGGTGTACCCCATGGCAATCCGCAATCCGGAGTTCTTCAGGAACGCTCCTAAACACTATCGCTCCTATCATTTGCGAGATTCAAACCGGGTCGCGGAATTCTTAGGGATTCCC
Source organism: Hyphomicrobiales bacterium (assembly GCA_021775555.1). GTDB lineage: Bacteria > Pseudomonadota > Alphaproteobacteria > Rhizobiales > Methyloligellaceae > UBA2767. The sequence continues at coordinate 30,551 of JAJFHP010000075.1, forward strand.
TATCGCCGCCCGATTCCCGACCCCATTGTCCAGGACATGGACAGCAATGCTATTGCCCTTGAGCAGCCCTATATCCATATGCTCACCCGCCTGGCGCAGGCCGCAGCGGAAGCTGGTCAGGGGCTTGAATTCCAGGACCAGGCGATGCGGCTGCTGTGGGACGGAAGAACGGACAATTGGGATCAGGGCGCCCATTTGTCTTCAGCGATCACCCGTGCCGGGCTGAACCCTGAAGGTCTCAGGCGTGCCGTCACTCTGGACCCGGAGCACTATGACACTGCGATTGCAGAAAATCAGGCCGCCCATGCAGCTGCAGGGCATAACGGGGTACCGCTGTTCGTCTTTCAGGGCGAACCTTTTTTTGGCCAGGACCGGCTGGACCTTCTTGTATGGCGTATGCAGCAATGCGGACTTTTACACAGATAGGCGGGACAAGTGGCCGCACAATGCGGTTGGAAATTGATCAAAACGGAAAGAGCGCGCATAATTGGGTCATTGTTGGACTGAGCAACATATTTGGCTTGAGCCGGGGCTTGTTGTACCCCGGTGTGTAATAGACGGGGCGCGTATCAATGACGGCCGCAGCGATAAAAGCTGATCGCGAAGCACAGAGAATCATCAAGCCATATCTCGGCATGGTGGCCTGGCCAAGCGTGCTGCTCGCCTTTGCCATCGTCGGATCCTTTGCACTGGTGTGCACCCTGGGTGCCAAGGGTACCATTCCGCTGTGGGTTGGGCTGGTACTCAATTCCCTGTTACTCTACGCCATCCAGACCCCTCTTCATGAGGCCTGCCACGGAAACATCGCCGGGCGCGACAGCCGCTGGATGTGGCTTAACCATTTGATAGGCATGATTTGTGGCGCGATTTTACTCCATGAATACAAGGCCTTCCGGCATATGCACCTGATGCATCACCGCGAAACAAATGACGACGACCTGGACCCTGACCACTGGGTCAAGGTGTCCAACCCGTTTGTTGTGCTGTTCCGCTGTTTCACCATCGTGCCCTACTACCACTACTTCTTTTTCAAGAAGATTGCGCTAAATCCCAAAGACCCGGCGAACTTCAAGGTCACAGCGCATGTGCTCGCCGTTTACTGGGTTCTCTATTCCATCTCTTTCTGGCTTTGCGTAACCGGATATACCCGCGAGGTTATGGCCTTGTGGCTCGGCCCCCACTGGATCGGCAGTGCGATCATTATATATTTCTTCGCCTACCTGCCGCACAAACCCCATGACACCAAGAACAGATGGAAAGCCACCAATATTGTCAAAATCTCAGGCCCGATGGCGAAAATCGTGAATTGGGTCTATCTGTTCCAGAATTATCACCTAATCCATCACCTGTATCCGCGCATTCCGTTTTACCTCTATCCAGAAGCATTCCGGGACCTAAGACCGGTACTGGATAAGCAGGGATCGCGTATTTACGAATACGGACATTAGACCCCTTCCCGCAACTTCGACGTTAACTTCATTTACATATGCGAAATGCTAATTTCCGCCCCAGGAAAGGTGCGGATACATGTATCTGTTTCGTCTGATCTATTACTCAAAGAATGTAGCCGCCCATTCGGAAGATCCGAAATTGCGCGCGGACCTGAAGAACATACTGGAATCCGCCAAGCGCAATAATATGGCCAGTGGTGTGACAGGTGCGCTGCTGTTCAATCAAACCTATTTCGCTCAAGTGCTGGAAGGCGACCGTAAAGCCGTGACCGAAACTTTCTGCCGTATCGTGAAAGATCCGCGCCATAGCGACCACGTCATCCTGGATGCATGCGCCATTGAACAAAGACGCTTCGCTGACTGGTCCATGTGCTTCGTTGGTCAACCAGTTTCAGAGGAAGTTCAGCGGCGCTACTGCACATCGAATGAATTTCTGCCGATGAAAATGACGGCGGACAGCCTGCTAGGCTTCGTGGAAGAATTGATTGACGTCACCCCAGCGGCCGTACGCACGAACCGACCCGGTGACGACACTGGAAACGGGGCAGGTCCGAAACGCGTTTTCGGAGAAAGGGCCCTCAACCGTGATAAGATTTTACAGGAACGCGCAGCAAGGTAAGGCTCTCAACCACCTCTGAAAACATACTCTGAAAATTGCTCAAGTTTGCTCCCTGAACAGGTATACCGGGCTGGACCATGCACGATGTCCGTCTTCCTGTGTGACGCGAACAAAGAGGCGCGTATCCCCTTGTGATCTCACCTTGGCCTCTATGCTATGACGTACATGTGCTTGGGTCATCTGTTCTGGAAGACGCTGCAATTCAATCGCCCGCTCCAGTCCCCCGCCATCAATACGGATGGGGTCAGAGACAATATCTGCGACATCGATTGCCGTAGTGACCGGACCGGTTTTGATCTCCAACCGCCCGGCATCCGCGTCCTTGAGCTGAAAATCGATACCGCCGAAATTGCCCGTCGTGACAGCCTTCCAGCTTGCCTTGCCGGGTGTGTCCAGGATCACACCCCGGTCAAGATTCCAGTTGTTGATCATCGAGGCGCTTTCAATTTCATTTCCCGCCACCGACATGGTCCCGTCCCAGATCGTGGTTCGCGCCCGGCCGCGATATTCCGCACCCTCATAAAGCATGCGAATTCGGGAACTGCCTGCACTGTCTTGATGAGGGCGATGTGTTTCAATCAACTCCGGTCCGTCAAATATTTCGATCTTTTCAATGGGAGCCGAGCCATTGACTTCGATGTCCACGGTCACCGCGTCATCATTCACCCGGGCAATATCACCCATCATGAGCGAGACAGCCTGCTCGCTGTCAGCGGGTCCAAGTGCGGGGTCGCGCAGAAAAAGTTGGCAAGACGACGGGGGCGTTACCTTCACATTGAGAAACATCCGGTTACCCGTCGTGCCGTAATGATGCCGGCGGCGCTGAGCCTCGAAAATCGCATCGCGGTCCAGACGGTCGGCGAGAAAGCAGGTAAAACCCCCAAGAGCGCCGAAAAATCCAGCACCAGGATAACTAGCCCCGACGCGGCCCTTGTGCCCATCTGAGTTGCAGACAATGCCAATACGGTAGTTTTTCGAAAACGCATCCTGCAACAGCCAGTCAAACGTGCCCCAGGCTGAATGAATTTCGATCGAGGTCTCGAGGCGTCCGTCATGGGCAAATGTGATATCCGCATAACGCCCGCCGCAATGGCAATACATGACACAGTCTTCGTCTTTCAGTTTTTCAAACAGTTCATGGGCGTCATGGGCGTCAAGATCTACATCGCTCCTGTCTTCAATTTGCGCATGAGAGGAGCGGTAGATGGGACGACCCTCCTCACGGTAGAACACGTTACGATCCCCACCGATGGCAGTATTTGCTGACCATTCATAACCCGGGAAGCAGACATAGCGTCCCGGTTCATCCAGGCGTTTGGTGAGCGCGTTTAAATCCTCCCAGAACTCTTTCGTCATCTGGAAGTCGTTGCCCTGATGCGAGCAGACGTCCAGGAAGGCACGGTCGCGGCCAAACAGGAAATAGTCTTCAGCTGTGTTCGTGCCCAATGTCTCGTTGCTCTGGCCGTGCAGATCGCCCCAGAAATGCAACAGGTCTGGAGAGTCAGAAGCCCTTACCGGATTGGTAACGGCAAGCTCAACGCCCTCCTCATCAAGCACCCGAAAAGATACATCACCAGGCGCTTTGAGGCTTAATCCCTCCACAATGCAGGCGAAGGCTCCCTTCTCGAAGGTCACCTGCTTCGGCAAGCCCTCAACAGGCCCGCTCGCAACAAGTTTCAATGCCCGGTCTACCAGGTCGCTCGGGTTGCCCCATTGGTCATTGGCCTTGATGGAAAGCCGGAACGGATCACCAGTCCTGACGAGTGTCGGAACAGCCGCCAGCCACTCATTCGGCACACCTGCACCTATCTCGATATGCGGCGAGTCCGGAAGCATCACATAGTCATAAGTCGCGATCGGATCGACAAAGACCTTGAACTCAAAATTCTTCTCGCAATATGTCTGCAGCCTGACACCGCGTGAACCTTGGCGCTGATCGCCAAACCGGATTGTGATGGTGTCACCTTCGGCCAGAAAATGCTTGACGATACCGATATAGAGCGACCGGCTCCAGGGCCGGATATTGCGCTTGAATTCCCAACGGCAATTGAGGGTTGCTCCGTTCGAGGCTTCCACGCTGGTGTAACCCGGCGCCTTGGGATCATCGAACTGAACAGGACCGAAATCTGTTGCGAAGCGGAAGGCGATCTTCAGGCTGCCGGTGTCGTCTATTCCAAACGCTCCCGCCGTATAAACAAGCGTAAAACTCTGCCACGACCCGGCATCAAACCGGCCCACCGGTAACAAGTTAGCCGAACCCATCAAGTCTGGCCGGTAATCTGAATATGGCATGTTTCCCCCCTGAGTTCGCTGTGGCCGCCATCATTCCCATCTGGCTGCGCGACGCAAGACTTTACCGACTGCTAACCTTCTTAGTTTATTCTATCGCAATGATAAGAGTGCCGAAGGTGAAGGTTATGCACCGACTGTTTGTTATCGCTGCCATGCTCATGCTGGTGTCCGGACCCGTTCCTGCAAAGGCCGCGAAAGAGCTCAAGCTCATACAAACATCGGAAACAAAAGTCGGTGATGTGGTCTTCCTCAAGCTGCCCGGCAACCCCAAAGCCGGCTACAAATGGCGGCTCAACAAAGACCTGAGCAAGGGACTTGATCTTGTTTCTGTAGATCAGATCGGTTGGCTAATTGCGCCCAAGGGAAAGTCCATGTTCTTTCAGTCGCAAAGCGTGCTGAACGTCTCGGTGAAGGCCAAGGCTTCCGGTCAGGCCGATCTGGCGTTCGACTATTTTCGCCGCATCAGCGGGAGCACTTTTGTCAAGACATCCCTGGTGCGAGTGATCATCAAGCCGACGCTGGCGAGCCAATAGGCACACGCCGTATACATCTTTCAATTCAGACGTAATTCACCGTCCAAAAACCTGATCTCGGTCGGGACGAGCAATTGCTTGTGCGCGACACGGATCCTGTAAAGCGGACCATCAAGACTTGAGGCCCAGAATTTGAGGAAATTGTTGAGCTTGGGGAACCGGGGTGCGAGATCATAATCCTGCCAGAGATAAGACTGGATGAGTGCGGGATGATCCGGCAACCGGTACAGAATTTCTGCCGTGGTCAGGCTGTGCCCCTGTAACTGGCTGAGAAAATCCCTGTCTGCCATATCGGACCCACCCTTTCCGTTGACTTGAGCTCAAGACAGGCGA
>JAJFHP010000076.1 GCA_021775555.1 Hyphomicrobiales bacterium
GGAATCGAAGACCTTCTTGAACAGACCCTGGTAATAGGCCGTGGCGTCCTTGCTCATGCCGGGCGCGCCGACGACGGTGCGCTGCATGAAGTAGACAAAGTCCTTGCCGAGCTCTTTGAAGGTCGGAGCATCTTTGAACAGGCCAATGCGCTCGGGCGTAAAGCAGGCCAAAGGCTTGGTTTTACCAGCTTCGAAGAAGCCGAGCTGCTCTGAGGGATTGTTGACCGTGGAATCGGCGTTATTGCCAGCCAGTTCCTTGGCAACCTTGCCTCCGCCCTTGTACGGCACATACTTCATTTTCAGTCCATAGCTTGAGTTCAGGAAGTCCGTCAGAAGATTGTCTTCGGACGCCTTGCCGGTACCAGCCATAATCCAGCCATTGCCTTTGGCCTTGGCGGCTTTCACGAAGTCATCAACATTCTTGATGTCTTTGCGGTCTGAATTCACCCACAGGCAGAATGTGTCTTCGGCCATGCGTGCGATAGGCGTAAACGTTTCGATGTTCACGCCAAGAGCAGGTTGACGCAGGGGGGTGGTGTAGAAGCTGTTCAGGGTGAACATGATTGTGTGATCGTCACCCTTTTTGCCTTTCATATAGACAAGTGCTTCCGCGCCCGAGCCGCCAGGCTTGTTAACCGGCGAAATCGTCGGGCCCATTTTGTTTTTTGTAATAATATTCTGCATAAAACGGACGGCCTTATCAGCCCCGCCGCCTTTACCAGCCATTACCACAAACTCGACGGGCTTTTTAGGCTCCCAGCCCATAGCCTGCGCAGTTTGTGGAAGCCCGATAGCAGAGACTCCCAGTCCCAGGGCAAGCCCCAGACCAAAGATCTGATGTTTAGTTTGGATCATATTCTTCCTCCCTTGGTGTTGGACGCAAATAGCGCCCGGCAATACGATTTATCGCATTGATCACTTGTTATGCCCAATCGCACCATGATGGGCAACCGAGCTATTGGCCTCTTCAAATGGGCCAAGATGGTATGTGGTCGAATGTATACCAAGCAATTATAAATTGCAATTATCTTCCCTGGTGAGCATCGTTGAATGGGCTGGAAATGAGCTGACCTGCACAACTGAAGACGGTTCAGGTCTCTATCAGGTGGCTCGACAGGGGACGCTTACTGGTATATGGTATCTGGCATACCAAGAAGCATATGCAGCGTCTTAATTGGTCATTTGCACATCGGGAATAAGGCGGCATACTCGGCAAATGAGACCAACAGTTCACGTGGCGCGTGCATCTAAATAACTGGAACAGGGGAGCAGGCACTCATGAATCTTCATGAGTATCAGGCGAAACAGATTCTTGCCGGATACGGGGTTTCAGTTCCCGTGGGCGAGGTCGCGGAAACAGCGTCCTCGGCACAAGGTGTGGCGCGCAAGCTTCCCAGCAAGCGATATGTCGTAAAAGCGCAGGTTCATGCTGGTGGTAGGGGCCGGGCCGGAGGCATCAAGATTGTCGACTCTGTGGCCGCGGTGGAAAAAGCCGCAGAGGAACTGCTTGGTCAAACCCTGGTAACAGAGCAGACAGGACCTGAAGGCCGTTCAGTGCGCGCGGTCTATGTAGAAGAGGCGATAGACTCAAAACGTGATGTCTATGTGGCGGTACTTGTTGACCGGGAAACCGGCAAGGTGTCGCTTATCGGTGCGGAACAGGGCGGCGAGGATATCGAGGAACGTGCCGCGGCCAAACCATCTATCATCAAGACCTTGATGGTCAAGCCGGACGGAAGTGCGGCCAAGGGCGCGTTTGAGAGTTTTGCCAAGAAACTTAATCTGACTGGCGCGCTGACAAAAAAAGGGGCCACGTTGTTCCAGGGGCTGGCTAAGGCTTTTGTTGAGCAGGACGCCAGCCTCATCGAAATCAATCCCCTGGCGGTGACAGCGGGACAGGAATTACTTGCCCTGGACGTCAAGATGGTGCTGGACGACAACGCCATGTTCCGGCACCAGGATATTCATGATTTACAGGACAAGGACGAGCTGGACCCTGTGGAGATGCAGGCCCAGGCGAACGAGATCAATTATATCCGCATGGAAGGCAATATCGGTGTCGTCGTCAATGGTGCGGGTCTGGCACTCGTGACCAATGACATGTTGACGGACGCGGGTGGCGTACCCGCAAATTTCATGGACATCCGCACTACAGCCTCAAGCCTGGACATTTCAGCAGGTTTTGATCTGTTGCTTTCCAACCCGAATGTAAAGGCCGTTCTCGTCAATGTGCATGGCGGTGGAATGCAGCGTTGCGACACGATTGCCGAGGGCATCGGTATTTCCATTAAACGGTGCGGTTGCACTGTGCCGATTGTTCTGAGGTTTGCCGGCAATAACGCAGACTATGGACGCACATTGCTCGGCAATTACGGGATTTCATATATCGAGGCGCAGGATATGGGGGATGCCATTGAGCGCGTGATCGCCCTGGTTCGCCCGGAGGCGGCATAATGGCGATCCTTGTCGGCAAGGATACCAAGGTCATTTGCCAGGGCATGACCGGGCGAACGGCCTCCTACCATATCGAACGGGCCATGGCCTACGGCACAAATGTCGTGGGTGGGGTGCGGCCGGGAAAAGGCGGGACCCGCCATCTGGATGCACCAATATTTGACAGCGTATCGGACGCGGTTGCCGGGACAGGCGCAGATGCATCTATCATTTTCGTGCCGCCACCCAGCGCCGCCGAGGCAATGATCGAGGCGATCGAGGCAGAAGTGCCGGTTGTGGTGTGCGTGACGGAACGCGTACCCGTACTGGATATGGTCCGTGTGAGGGATGCCCTTGAAGGTTCAAAAACCCATCTGGTCGGCCCGAATTCCCAAGGTGTACTGACACCCCAGGCCTGCAAGCTTGGTGTCATGGCAACTGTGCATGAGCGCCCGGGGTCCATCGGCATTATCTCCAGGTCAGCGACGCTGACCAGCGAAATCGTTGCACAGACAAGTGCGGCAGGCCTTGGTCAGTCGACAACAGTTGGTATTGGCGGTGATCCCGTTCATGGCATCGGGTTTGTCGAGTGCCTGAAATTGTTCATGGATGATCCGGAGACGGCTGGAGTCATCCTGATTGGAGAGATTGGCGGTGCAGATGAAGAAATGGCTGCTGGTTATCTGAGCTCCGTAAAAGCCCCCAAGCCGGTGGTGGCTCTCGTTGCCGGACGGCATGCGCCGCCGGAACGGCGCATGGGTCATGCAGGGACGCTCACCTTGTTCGGCCGAGCCGATGCCAACCAAAAAATCAAAACACTGCGTGCCGCAGGTGTACACATTGCGCCCAATCCACATGATGTGGCGGGGGCAATGCGTCAATCATTGGAATAATCAAGTCACATGAATGATCTGTCGAACGGCGGCGGTAACCGCCGCATCCATCCCGGTTCGGGCCGGCGAAAGGCTCCTGTCTTTCCCAAAGGGCGACTGCTGGGACGAGATGAAACAGAAGCTGTCGCGAAGCTGCTGGGGGATCGCCCGCGCCAGCGCGACATGCTGATTGAATATCTGCATCTCATTCAGGATGCTGAAGGGTGCTTGCCCGCGGGTCTTATGCAGGCGCTTGGCGAAGAGCTGAAAATACCCATGGCCGAAGTCTTTGAAGTGGCGTCCTTCTATGCCCATTTCGATATCGTTCGCGATGGTGAAACCCCACCTGCACCTGTCACTGTACGTGTTTGCGATTCCCTCAGCTGCATGATGGCGGGGGCGGAACAGGTGATATCGGAACTGGAGAAAAAAGCGCCAGAAGGTGTGCGTATTCTGCGTGCCCCTTGTATGGGCCGCTGTGACACGGCTCCTGTCTGCGAGGCTGGCCACAAACATCTCGACCATATTGATGCAGATATGGTTTTGAAAGCCGTGGAGGAGGGGCACCTACATCCTGAAATTCCAGCCTATAAAAACTTCGAGTCTTTCGAAAAAAAAGGCGGCTATGCCGTTCTGAAACAATGTCTTTCCGGTAAATTAGAAGTTGAGAAAGTGGTTGAACTTCTCTCTGATGCCGGTTTGCGGGGCTTAGGCGGAGCAGGCTTTCCAACAGGGCGTAAATGGGGCCTTGTTCGAGCAGAATCCGGCCCGCGTCTCATGGCTGTCAATGCGGACGAAGGAGAGCCTGGGACCTTCAAGGACCGTTATTTTCTCGAATTCAACCCGCACAGCTTTCTTGAAGGAATGCTGATTGGTGCCTGGGCAGTGGAAGCTGAAGCTGTCTACATCTATTTGCGTGATGAGTATCCCGCCGCACGAGAAATTTTACTCAAGGAAATTGCTCAAGTTGAAAAAGCCGGTCTTGCTGATCACACGAAGATCCACTTGAGACGTGGTGCGGGCGCTTATATCTGCGGTGAAGAGTCGGCGATGATTGAATCCATCGAAGGCAAGCGCGGTCTGCCGCGCCATCGTCCGCCCTATGTGGCGCAGGTGGGCATCTTCAGTCGGCCCACGCTGGTCAACAATGTGGAGACGCTTTACTGGGTGCCAGACATTCTCAAGAACGGTGCCGAATGGTTTGCTTCTCAAGGAAAAAATGGTGCCAAGGGCTTACGCAGCTATTCCCTGTCAGGCCGCGTGAGAGAACCCGGCATCAAGCTCGTTGCCGCCGGTACCACTGCACGCGAGCTTATCGAGGACCATGGTGGTGGAATGCTCGATGGACACGCTTTCAAAGGCTATCTGCCCGGCGGGCCCTCGGGCGGTATCCTTCCTGAGTCCATGGCCGATATTCCACTCGATTTCGGGACACTGGAAGAACATGGCTGCTTCGTTGGTTCGCACGCAGTCGTCATCCTGTCCGACAAGGATGACATGAAGGATGTCGCGCTGAACCTCATGAAATTCTTTGAAGACGAAAGCTGTGGCCAGTGCACGCCCTGCCGTAACGGCACGGAGAAGGCGGTAAAAATGATGGGAGCCGGTGCATGGGACCCGGACATTCTTGAAGATCTGGCGATAGTCATGGGAGACGCTTCGATTTGCGGTCTGGGGCAGGCAGCGCCCAATCCACTGCGAAGCGTGCTAAAATTCTTTCCGGAGGATTTGAAATGAGCGACTCGATCAAATTTGAGATCGATGGAAAACAAGTCGAGGCGCAATCGGGCGAGACCATCTGGCAGGTGGCCAAGGGCGCGGGTACGGGCATTCCACATCTCTGTCATCTTGATGCGCCTGGATACCGTCCGGACGGCAATTGCCGTGCCTGCATGGTCGAAATCGAGGGAGAACGGGTGCTCGCCGCCTCCTGCATCCGCACGCCTTCTGAAGGCATGAAAGTCATCACTTCCAGCGAACGCGCCAAAAAATCACGTGAAATGGTGTTCGAGCTTCTGATCTCGGACCAGCCGGAGCGTGAAAGCTCCCATGACCCCGATTCCCGCTTCTGGAATTGGGTGGATGATATGGGGGTTAAGCCGGTCAGCCGCTTCCCCCGGGCTGATCGCCCTGAAGCAGATTCAACTCATACCGCCATCGCCGTCAATCTTGATGCCTGCATCAACTGTAATCTCTGCGTGCGCGCTTGCCGTGAGGTTCAGGTCAACGATGTCATTGGCATGGCCTATCGTGGGGCTGGTTCCAAGGTCGTGTTCGATTTCGATGACGGCATGGGATCCTCCACCTGCGTGGCGTGCGGGGAATGCGTGCAAGCCTGCCCCACGGGCGCGTTGATGGAAGCAAACTTGCTGGACGAGACGGGCAAGCGTACTGAATTTGAAGACCGCACTGTGGATACGCTTTGCCCTTATTGCGGTGTGGGGTGTCAGACGAGCGTCCACGTCAAGGACGACAAAATTCTCTATATCGATGGACGCGACGGGCCGGCCAACAACAACCGGTTGTGCGTCAAGGGTCGCTTTGGTTTTGATTATATCTATCATGAAGACCGGCTGATGAAGCCGCTTATCCGCCGCGATGACGTGCCAAAAGATTCCACCATGAATATGCGCGATGAAGACGTGATGAGCGTCTTCCGCGAAGCGACATGGGAAGAGGCGCTGGATAAGGCCGCAGGCGGCATGAAGAGTATTTTTGATGCCAATGGCCCCAAATCGATCGCCGGTTTCGGCTCGGCCAAATGCTCCAATGAAGAAGCCTATCTGTTTCAGAAGCTGATCCGCCAGGGGTTTGAAACCAACAACGTGGATCACTGCACGCGGCTTTGCCACGCTTCGTCAGTGGCGGCCCTCATGGAGGGCGTAAATTCCGGCGCGGTTACCGCCCCCTTCACGGCGGCGGAGGATTCCGACTGCATCATCGTCATTGGTGCGCGCCCGGCTGAAAACCATCCAGTTGCCGCGACTTTCCTCAAGAATGCCGCCAAGGCTGGCAAGGAGCTGATTGTCATTGATCCGCGTGGCCAGAAGATGGGCCTTGGGCGCCACGCGACACGGGTTCTTCAATTCAAGCCGGGCTCTGATGTCTCGCTGCTGAATGGCATGTTGCATACCATCATCGAGGAAGACCTTTACGACGTTCAATATGTTCAGGCGAACACGGAAGGTTTTGAGGACCTCAGGGAAAACATCAAGAAGTTCCCACCGGAAAAGATGGAAGCGTTCTGCGGCATTCCAGCCGAGACCATTCGTGAAGTGGCCCGCGTCTACGCAACGTCCAATCGCTCCATCATCTTCTGGGGTATGGGCATTTCACAGCACGTTCACGGCACGGACAATTCGCGTTGCCTTATTTCACTTGCCCTGGTTACGGGGCAAGTGGGGCGTCCGGGTACGGGGCTGCATCCCCTGCGGGGTCAGAACAATGTGCAGGGCGCGTCTGATGCAGGGCTTATTCCGCTGGTGTACCCGGATTACCAGTCGGTTGAGGATGAGAGCATCCGTGCAAAGTACGAGGAATTCTGGGGCAAGGAACTTGATCCCAAGCGCGGGCTGACCGTCGTCGAGATCATCAATTCGATCCTCAATGACGAAATAAAGTCGATGTATATTCTTGGCGAGAACCCGGCCATGTCCGACCCGGATCAGGCCCATGCGCGCGCGGCTCTTGCCAAGCTCGAGCATCTTGTCGTGCAGGATATTTTCCTCACCGAAACCGCATGGCATGCGGATGTGGTATTGCCAGCCTCGGCCCATGCCGAGAAGTGGGGCACATTCAGCAATACGAACCGTCAGGTTCAGATGTGCCGGCCAGTGATCGATCCGCCGGGCGAGGCGCGGCAGGATTGGGAGCTGGTGCAGGAGGTCGCCCAGCGTATTGGTCTGGACTGGAGTTATGACCACCCGCGCGATGTGTTTGCGGAGATGGGGCAGATGATGCCCTCGCTCGACAACATCACATGGGAACGACTGGAGCGGGAGGATGCGGTGACATATCCGTGCGACGCTCCGGACAAGCCCGGTAACGAGATCATTTTTGCCTCGGGTTTTCCGACTGAATCCGGACGTGCGAAAATCGTACCGGCCGATATCGTGCCGCCTGACGAATTGCCCGATGATGCTTACCCTATGGTGCTGACAACGGGCCGCTTGCTGGAGCATTGGCACACTGGCGCCATGACTCGCCGGGCCAGCAATCTTGATGCGCTTGAGCCTGAAGCGGTTGCGGGTCTCAATCGACACGATATCAAGCGGCTTGGCATTCAGCCGGGTTCATTCGTGACCGTGGCAACCCGTCGTGGAGAGATCACACTTAAGGCGCGCCAGGACCGGGATGTACCTGAAGGCATGGTGTTTATTCCCTTCTGCTTTGCCGAAGCTGCCGCCAATCTGCTTACCAATCCACAACTTGATCCTTTTGGCAAAATTCCCGAATTCAAGTTCTGCGCCGCCAAAGTGGAGCCGGCTGAGCAGGTGCATGAAGCAGCGGAATAATTCGTCCTGTAATGTCAATTTGAGTGCCGGCTGAGTTAATAAGCTTGCCAGTTTTTTTGTACCTGGCTGGACTGGCGGCTGGCTGCTGAAACATCCCTCAAATTGCGGATCTATTCCAGAATCGCCGTACTTTCGCGGATATAACGGTGTTGCTCTGCACAATACGCATAGCTGCCATGCGTAATAAAAGGCTGATTTTTGCCATTTTCCATGCCCAATCTCTTGTGCAATGCAACAATAATGCTATGTATATGGCACATTGTATACCATGAGAAACACAGGAGGGTACGGACAATGAACAAGGCAGCGACATTCGAGACAACCTACACCCGTTACCCCTTCGCACCCTTGGTGAAGCTTGGACTGACGATTGCAGCCTTGCTTAAAGGCACTGCAAACAAGGCTGATAAACCGGGCAAGGCCAACCATACCGGCCCAGTCAGCGGCGCTGTTGGTCACGCAGCCTAGGGACGTTTTTTAGCGGTCTGAATGCCCGATGATCTTAAACCGGGCATCTGATCTGAGATTATCAAGTTTATCGCGCACGCTTCCTCCCTTTGCTTGTGCGTATTAGGGCCGGACTTCGGAAACGAGGTTCGGCCCCTTTTTTTGCCTGCATTTCCTCGCCCTACCAAATGCCTTAAAACATGCAGCGAGAATGGTGAAAATGGCGGCTACACTGAGGGTGTGCCGCCATGTGCCGGCATCGCGGATAAGGCTTGCCACATGTATTATCTCTTTTTCTCAGGAGTTGGTATTCTGGTAGTAATCCTGTCGCTTTTCTGGCTGAAGGATGTACTTCAAAGTCCAAAACTGGCACGCATCGTTTATTCAGAGCTGGTTGCGCGTTTTGCCTTGATGGGAGTGGCATTCTCCATATTGGGGCTGCTGCTGATTGTTGGAGAGTATTTAGGTGGCGCAGGATCTTAATGCTTGAGCCCGGAATCCTAAGGAGTTCCCAAATTTTACTCTGCAGGCACCGGTACTGCGCGCCGCGCTGGTTTCCTGATGTGCCAGCCATTGTCTTGCGCCATGAGGGTCATGGCCCGTTCGGCGAGCGCCGTAATAGACAATAGCGGATTGACGCCAATTGAGCGGGGCATGATTGAGCCATCGCACACATATAGCCCTGCATGAATTTTGTCCGGGCTGGCCTCGTCACCACCTGCAAACACCTGGCACTTATGATTGACCACGCCGCTCTTGGCATCAGCTCCCATGCCGCAGCCACCGAGCGGGTGCGCCGTGAGCGGTTTTTCTCGCAACATGGGCGCGGCAAGCGGGTTTTTGACATAGGTCGAGCCCGTTGCATCTGTCGCCTTGCGCATCACGGTATCGACACGTTTGTAGACGGGCTGTTCATGCACATCGGGCCAATCAACCGACAGGCGATCCTTCTTCAGCACCAGGCGTCCGGCAGCCGCATCATGGCCAACGGCGAAGAAACTGTGCAGCCGTGAGAATGGTCCGGCGTAAATTCCCTTGATAAGGCTCTGTGCCGCGCCCAGGACAGCGCCTTTGGGGATAAAGGCGATCGGTAACAAAGGAGACAGTCCGGAAGGAATCACGCCTTCCTGGAGATACATACCCTTCTCAAGCGGGCCGTCTTCGTTCAGCCGGGTTTGTCCCGACACACAATTGCCGACCATGTCGGTTTCCGCCTTGGGCGGTTCGCCGACACCAATGGCGTTGACGCGGATATCTGCTCCATAACCAAAAGCGATAATATCGCCATTGGCGGAAAATCCCTCACCAAGCCGGTCCGAAAGGGCAAGCCCGTTTTCACGTGATCTCAGAAGAATTTCGGTGGAACCCAACGACCCCGCCGCGAGGATAACCGTGGCCGCGGTAATGGAGAGAGGGCCATTCTCATCGCTGGATTTTGTATCTGTGGGCGAATACCAGATACACCATCCACCATCTTCACGGGCGACATGACTGACACTGGCGCCTGTGAAAATCTCGGCGCCATGCTGACTTGCAAGCGGCAGATAAGTCAGCGCAACGGATGTTTTCGCACCGACATTACAGCCCGTGAGACAGTCACCGCACTGGGTGCAGGCAGGCTGTGGTACATTGGCAGAATTGTTGGTGTCGTGAAAATTGACCGTCACTTCTGCCGCGCGGGGAGGGGTGCCAAAGGGTTTGCTCGCCTTCTCCAGCGCCTTGTATTTGGTCAGCTGACGGGCTTGCGGATTGGTTGAGGGGCGCAACATCCGCTTGGCCCGCTCGAAGCCCTTTTCCAGCAATCCGTCCTGTGAGATTTCTTCAGGCCAGCATTTGTCCTTGAATACACGCGCGTCGGGACGCAGTGCTACGCCGGCATTGATAAGTGATCCACCGCCGAGTCCACAGCCGACAAAAACGTCAATATCGTCCCCGACGCGGAAATCGAACAAACCATTGCGCGGCCCGAATTTCTTCGAAGTGCCGGAGATCTGCACTTCACGCCTGATGGTTTGAAATTTGTCGGGGAACTGTCCTGTAAGGAATTCCTTGCCGCGTTCAAGGACGCATACCCGGCGGCCATAACCGGCAAGCCTGGCAGCGGCCACACCACCACCATATCCTGACCCGATCACCACCACATCATAATGCGGTCTGATGGTGCCGAGCGATTTTGAGAGGGACACCATACTCAACCCTCACTACTCAAAACGCGTTCATATCCATCAACCGCCAAATGTCGGCAAGAGTGAGGATATGACATCTGATACTTCATCATCATTATCATGAAGCGGTCAAGCGAACATGATTCGGGTCAATGAATGGTTAGCATGCAGGATGAAGACTGATGAGCAGACGTTGTGACGCACGCTATCGAGTCTGTTTCCTAGCAGGCGTTCTCAAACGCACTCCGTGAAAACATTGTCATCAGGATGATCTGGACATCGAACCAGATGGACCAGTTATCGATATAATAAAGGTCATGCTCGACGCGGCCCAACATCTTGTCTTCTGTGTCCGTCCGGCCGCGATAGCCGTTGACTTGCGCCCACCCGGTAATCCCCGGTTTTACATTGTGACGGCGGGCATAGAGGGCGATCCTATCCTGGTATTCATGATTGTGCACGAGCGCATGGGGGCGAGGACCTACCAACGACATCTCACCCTTGAGGACATTTATAATCTGCGGAAGCTCATCGATATTCCAGCGTCGTATAAACCGGCCAAGTGGAGTGACACGCGGATCGTTTTCCGTGACCTGATTGAAATTCTCACCGTTTTCGGTAACTGTCATGGTGCGGAATTTATAGATACGGAATGGCTCCTGATTGAAGCCATGCCGGTGCTGGAGGAAGAAGACAGACCCACGTCCATCAAGCTTCACCAGAACTGCAATAACGAGTAACAGGGGCGCAAGGATGATCAGGGCGATCGTTGCCAAAAACAGATCCATACAGCGCTTTGTGAAAGTCTCGGCGATGTTTAGGGGGGCACGTACCAAGTTTAGGCCGCTGGACGGACCGATACGGCATATTCCAGCTTCCAGCGCGCGCCCCAAAATTTGCTCAGCCCCAAGTATGGTTGCGGCTGGCACTTTCAGAAAGGCTTCTCGGCAGGCCTTGATTGCCCCTGTTTCCGACCAGGGAAGCAGAAGCACGATATGATCGATGCGAAGTTTTCGAGCCTGTTCGACCGTGTGTTCGAGCATATCGGAGAAACGAGCTGCAAAATGAGACTTGCTCTCACCCTTCTCAATCTCTGGCAGGAGTTTGATACCGACAATCTGCAAGCCGTAATCGATTGGCGACATTTTCTTGCGGAAGCTGTGGATGAGTTTCTCGGTTCCCAAAAGCAGCAGGCTTTTTGATGCGAGCCAGCCACTGTGAAAGCCCCGCCGGATAAACGCCATGGTAATAGCGCGCAACAGCAACAGTCCGAGCAAACCAGAAAAATAGAATAGGATCAGGGCACCGCGCGAATAATCATCGGAAAGTTTAGCGACGAAGCCAATCACCAGAACGCAGAAGATCGCGAAGTTCCAGACGTAAAAGATGTGTCGCGGGGCGTGCGGATCAGCAAAGATTTCCGCCAGGTCATACTGCTTTTTGAAGCTGCGTGGCGTGACGTAAAAAATGGCTACAAGCAGTCCGGCACGCAGGTAATTCAGAACCAGGCCCGGATCATCATAAATGATCAAGTGATAGAGAATACCAGCGGCAATGGATAAGCAGATGATCAGCAGAGCATCCAGTGCGGCTGCCACCGGTGCAAAACTTTCGCCAAGCACGAGGGTGCGGCGGCCATGCAGCCCGAGCTTCTTCTGAAATATCTGTGTCGTATCCGACATGCTGCGGCAATCCCTGAGCTCCGCAGACAAGAAGGCCTCGCGGACAGTGTTTTGTTGTTGCCGCTATATTCATCGTTGGTCCGCCGTACACAATATTCACCACTCATTCACCTTAATAACGGGGTCGTTAAGGTAAATGGCATCCGGCTCATTTGGCATGCCGGTTAGTGTTAATTTTAAACCAGTTAACACTATGATATATAACGTGTTTCCCTAGCCGCAAACTGATCTATGCTTGACTTGCAATAAGAGGCAAAGCGGGTGCTCGCCTGCTTTTAATTAGTGGGTTCGGCGGAATGGCTAAGACATACAAATACGATATCCCTCGCATTCTCGTGACGGGCGGTGCCGGTTTTCTCGGTTCGCACCTGTGCGAGCGGCTTGTGAGAGACGGAAACGATGTCCTGTGCGTTGACAACTTCTACACTGGACGGCGCACCTCTGTCGGACATTTGCTTGAAGATCCGATGTTCGAGTTGATGCGGCACGACATCACATTCCCGCTCTATGTCGAAGCCGACGAGATTTACAATCTGGCCTGTCCAGCATCCCCTGTGCACTACCAGCATGACCCCGTCCAAACCACCAAAACATCCGTCCATGGCGCCATCAATATGCTTGGGTTGGCAAAGCGCATCGACGCTAAAATCATGCAGGCTTCAACAAGTGAAATTTATGGCGATCCAGACATGCACCCGCAAGTAGAAGAATATTGGGGCAATGTGAATGCCGTCGGCCCGCGCGCGTGTTACGATGAGGGCAAAAGATGCGCGGAGACTCTGTTCTTCGATTATCACCGGCAGCATAAATTGCGGATCAAGATAGCCCGGATTTTTAATACATACGGTCCGCGGATGCATCCCAATGACGGACGTGTCGTTTCGAATTTCATCATGCAGGCCCTGCAGGGTGAACCGATAACGGTCTATGGGGAGGGCCAGCAGACACGTTCATTCTGCTATGTGAGCGATCTCGTCGATGGTTTCATTCGTTTGATGGGATCGGCCGACAAGGTCACAGGTCCGATTAATTTGGGGAACCCGGATGAAAGAACTATCCTGGATCTTGCCGAAACAATCATTCGTCTGACCGGTTCCAAATCAAAGATTATTTTTGAGGATTTGCCCGTCGATGATCCGATCCAGAGATGTCCGGATATCTCCAAGGCCAAAACGGCTCTCAAGTGGCAGCCCAACGTTTCACTTAAAGACGGCCTGAAAGAAACCGTGGCCTATTTCAAATGGTACATCGAACATGGGTCGACCACCCGCGACAGGAGTCGGACGGTTTCACGTCTTGTCAGTGAAATCGCCTAGGCAGCTTGGCCCGGAGTCAGTTTCAGCAAGAAATTTTAAAAGGTCATAAATGAGCAAGACAGTTCTTATCACTGGCTCGGCGGGTCTCATCGGGTCGGAGGCCGCGCGCTTCTTCGATGCACGAGGTTACGACATTGTCGGTGTCGACAACAATATGCGCCAGACGCTGTTTGGTAAGGAAGCGTCGACAGAGTGGAACCGGGTACAGCTTGAAAATGAACTGACGTCCTATCGTCACGTCGCGGCCGATATCCGCGATGAACAGGCCATGGCTGAATTGTTCAAGGAGTTGGGCAAAAATATATGTCTGATCATTCACACCGCGGCACAACCCTCTCACGACTGGGCGGCGCGCGATCCGTTCGCGGACTTTTCGATAAATGCGACCGGCACACTGGTCTTGCTTGAGCTGTGCCGTAAACACTGCCCTGAAGCGCCCTTCATATTCACTTCAACAAACAAGGTGTATGGCGACCGGCCCAATTCATTGCCGTTGGTCGAACTCGACACACGCTGGGAACTCGATGAAACTCATCAATTCCATGCCCGCGGTATCGACGAAACAATGTCGATCGATCAGTCCATGCATTCCCTGTTCGGGGCGTCAAAAGTTTCTGCCGATATGATGGTTCAGGAATACGGCCGCTATTTCGGCATGAAGACCGCCTGTTTTCGTGGCGGTTGCCTCACCGGACCTTCACACTCTGGGACGGTGTTGCATGGATTTCTCGCTTATCTGATGAAATGCACTGCGACCGGTATGCGCTATACCGTTTTAGGCTATGGCGGAAAGCAGGTGCGCGACAATATTCACAGTTATGATCTGGTCAACGCCTTTTGGCATTTCTTCCAGAATCCGCGCAGTAGCGAGGTCTATAATATTGGCGGTGGCCGCCACAGCAATTGCTCGATGCTTGAGGCGATTGATATATGCGAGTCCCTTACGGGCCAGAAGCTCAACCGGTCTTACGAAGATGCAAATCGAATGGGCGATCATATCTGGTGGATTTCCGATACAAGCCGGTTCGAACGGCATTACCCGGACTGGAAGCGGGACTATGACGTGGAAGCCATTCTGGAAGAGATATTAGTCACCAATCGGGAACGCTGGCGCGAGGCTGGCTGAGCCATGAGAGACGACGGTAAGAAAAACGTTCTCGGCATCAATATCAGCGTGATTGATTACGAAGGCGCCGTCGCTTCAATTCTTAAAGCCGCCATGGCGCGCAAACCCCTTAAGGTGAGCGCGCTGGCAGTTCATGGTGTCATGAACGGCGTTCTAGATCCGGAGCATCGCTGGCGGCTGAACTCATTTGACATGGTGACTACCGACGGTCAGCCCGTGAGATGGGCACTAAACTTGCTGCATGGAACAGCCCTGTCGGACCGAGTCCGCGGCCCATCGCTGACATTGAAAGTTTGTGAAGAAGCCGCGCGTGCAGGCCTTCCCGTATATCTTTATGGAAGCCGTCCGGTTGTTTTGGAAAAGTTGCGGAACAACCTGGTGGAAAAATTTCCGGAGCTGATTATCGCCGGCAGCCGACCGTCCTTGTTCCGACGTAGCACAGATACCGAAAAGAAATCTATCACCAAGGAAATCCGACGCTCTGGTGCCCGCATCGTTCTGGTTGGGCTCGGATGCCCGCGCCAAGAGGTCTGGGTCTATGAATATGCGGACCTGTTATCCATACCTGCACTTGCAGTGGGTGCAGCATTCGATTTCCATGCCGGATTGCTGAGTGAGGCACCAGCCATTCTGCAGAAATTTGGGTTGGAATGGGTGTATCGCATGATTCAGGAACCACGCAGGCTTTGGCGTCGGTATGTTTTTCTAAATCCCGCATTTCTGGCGATGCTGTTTGCCCAGTTTGCCCGCCTCACATCCTTTGAAGACAAGGGTAGGGAGCCGCGTCAGACGAGTAAATTTTCCTGATCAGCTATTGGACAATCTAGTGAAAATTCCATACCTCCGCGGAGGAAATCTCGTGATTCATGCGTGTAAATAACTATTGAGAGTTCGATTTTTAACACCACAGCAATTGAACGTCCTTGAACTCTACAACTGTAGCCTTTCTGCGATTAACCCCAATGATCGAGTGTATTTGTAGCGCTCGATAGCATCATTTAGGTTACTTCATCTTAAGAGATATCGGCTCGCAATCTGATTGTTTTTTGCGCGCCATAAATCCGAAACCAACAGCGGGCAATTAAGCTGTTTGATCCGCGAAATCATTGATAGAAATACTTGTGACGCGATGGAAGAGAATCTGGATCTAAGGGACGTTTGGAGGATACTTCAGCGTCGGCGTAATCTCATAACCAGTGTTTTGGCTGCCGGGATGCTCGCAGCAATACTGTTCCTTCTGCTGGTCACGCCAAAATTTACATCGGATGCGACGCTGAAATTCAATCCAAGCCGGTTTGAAATAAACAAGCAAAAATCCAATATTGGCTCAGAGATATTTGAACGTTTGATTGCAGGTGAGATTGCCAGCATTCAATCTCCAACTGTTTTAATGAGGATTCTCAGGTCCGAGCAGCTGTTTGATGACCCTGAATTGAATCAGGCAGGCTTAATGGATCGTGCCACCGACTTTCTGAATGTAATTTCGGCACGTGAAAAGAATACAGTCAATCGAGAACAACAGGTCCTGGAAAAATTCAAAAAGAAGCTCTCTGTTACGCATCCCAGCCGCACGAATCTGATTTCCATAGCCTATGAATCTGAGGATGCAAAAAAAGCTGCGAGAGTTGCAAATGCTGTCGCAAGAAATTTTCTCAGCCAGAATATTGAGGGCAGTCTTTCATCTGCTCCACTAGCTGTGAAATGGCTAAATGAAAGGAAGGAGATTCTAAAGGAGCAGTGGCGCAAATCAGAGGCTGTTGTTCAGCAATATAAAGCGAAACAGAATCTCAGTTACTTCAGTGGCAAAAAATTACGAGAGCAACAAATTGACCGGTTGAACGCTCAACTTGTTTTGGCAGCAACGAAGACACAAGAGACGCGTGCACGTGTGGAACAAGTTCGCAGCCTGCTTAAATCACGCAACTACAAGCAGTTAGCCAGTGTTGTGCGCTCGGATGTGATAACCCGTCTCCGGGATCGTCTGGCGGCAACCTCTCAGCGGGAGGCATCACTCAACTCAACTCTCCTGCCAAGCCATCCCCAGTTGCAGAAGGTCAGAGCGGAAGTCGCGATTTTGGGCAAACATATCGAGAGTGAGGGGCGGCGCATGCTCGATAATCTTGAGGTTGAATTTCGTTCCGCACAGGAGCGCGAAGTGCTGATGGGAGCGAAATTCGATAAAGCGATCAGCAATATCCAAGCCTCCGGATTAGGGTTGGCAAAACTCAGAGAACTCGAACGTACAGCAGCTTCAGATAAAAAAATCTATGAAGCTTTTCTCGATCGCTCAAACGAGACCCACGAACAGTCAATGGGCCATGTTGCAAACTTTCAACTGATTAAGACAGCGCAGGTTCCAATCAAACCCAGTTTTCCATCAAAACTGAAAATTCTTTTGCTTGGGGCTCTCAGTTCACTTTTAGCTGGCACAGGCTTGGCATTCTTGCTGGAAACACATAGCGATACTTTTCGAACGAGATCGGATGTATCAGACATCCTCCAGCTTCCAACCCTGACTACAGTACCCCATCTGAACGGCAGGAAACGGTCCGAGCGCCAATTCCTTCAGTCAGCGCAAAAGCTTGTTTTGAACTCACCTGGATCCCCTTTTGCAAAGAGCATTTCAAACCTTAAGCTGGGCCTCGATATTACTGGTACGGATGACCCCATCCAGGTTCTTTGCATAACCTCAGCAGAGGATGGAGAAGGCAAAACAACAGTTGCCGTAAGCCTTGCTCAGCATGCAGCTTCAGTGGGCGCCAAGGTCCTGTTGATTGATTGCAATTGGTGGCATCCAAAACTGCATTCGATTTTTGAGAGAACACTCCGCGATGCCGGAGGTAAAAACGGATCAACAAGTTCACCAGTCATCCATGATCCTGTTTCCGGGCTGGAAATCCTTCCTGCATTCAAAGGAGCTGGTTCTTCCGCAGGCTTTTCCGGATCGACGGAATTTGTTGAATTGCTCCAGTCAGCTAGAAATACATATGACCTCGTGATTATAGATTCAGGTTCAAGCCAATCAAATCTGGACAGCGCCTTATTGGCCAGTGAGGCAGATGCCACACTGCTTGTTATTAAATGGTGCAAGACGCGACGCGAGATCGTGAAGCAATCCCTGGAGACGTTGATTAACTGGAATGCGAACGTTCTTGGTATCGTTCTAAATAAAGCTGACTTTCAGCAATTGGCAAAGGAGGGGGAGAGCGTGTCTGCTGAATTGGCCCAAAAATCTTTGCTGGGTAAGAAGCGTCGCCAAGATGAGGAATGGAATAATAGCGCCTCCCGCCCTTCGGCGGCAATAGTGAGAAACAGGTTCGAACCGAACCAACCCACCATTGTTTAAGTCTGTTCCAATTTTTGGATTGTAAAACGCGACTGCGACTGGGAATGACCCCTGTTTCACATGATTGCGGTCAATGAGTTGTAGTTGATAAGCAGGCATAAAATGTCCATCAGTACAATCGAAAGTCAGGCTCGGGGGATTTTCCGTCAGATAAAAGAGTTGATGGACAGGTTTGCCCATATCAATTGGGCATTGTCCGAGCAGGCCATCGTAAGCGGTGCAAGCTTTGTTACATCCGTGCTGGTAGCTCGTAGTCTAGGCATTGAGGGTTTTGGCCGCTTCACTTTGGCCTGGCTGGGTGTGTTCTTGGTTCAGAATGTCCATTTGGCCCTGATCCTGGCGCCAATGATGACGATCGGAAGCAAACAGACGAATACCGAACGTCCTGCCTACTTCGGAACAGTTGTGTTTCAACAGGTAATATTTGCCATCGTCGCCACTTTTTGCGTGTACTCGGCTTTAAAACTCAGCGGATGGTATGCTCCCGAATTGCGGATCAGCGTCTTGGCAGAACCCCTCGCACTATTAGTCTTTTTTGGTCAGTTCGCAGATTGCCTGCGCCCTTATTTTTTCTTGCTGGAGAGAGGCAAGATAAGTTTCGCCCTAAGCGCCATTCGCTATGGTCTGCAAATGGTCTTGCTGATAGCCGTTTTCTTATGGTTTGACGGTGAATCCAGTCTGTTCGCAGTGTTTTTGGCCATGTCTGTGTCGGCACTCATAGCATTTTTAACAGGCCTGTTGTTCATTGAGCCCGTTGTCTTCTGCTCGCAGACCATGCCAGGTGTCATCAAAAGAAATTGGCGTTTGGCGCGCTGGCTGCTTCCCAATTCGGTGGCCTTGTGGGCCCGAGAAAATTTTGTATTCGCTGCAACGGGTGCCGTTCTGGGTTTGGCCGAAGTGGGAGCACTGCGTGCAGCTCAGCAACTTGTCTACGCCGTCAATGTGATCCTCTTTGGTTTCGGTAATATCGTGCCGATACGTGCGAGCAAGGCATACGTGACAGGCGGTATCGATACGCTGTTGGATTTCATTGATCAATTTGTGATGAGATACAATGCGTTGATTGGTGTGATTTTATTGCTAGTCATGCTGATGGGCGAGGTGCTTATCACCACCATCTATGGTGAAATCTATTCCGGATACGGATTTCTCATCCGGGCATTCGCGCTTGTTATGTTGGTTCAGTTGGCGCGCATTACGGTCTCCACGATTCTCCAGGCAATGGAACTCACTGCATACGAATTCTATGCCTCAACCGCTGGATTTCTGTTCGTGGCGTTCGCGTCCTATCCCCTTATTCAGAATTTCGGAATGGCGGGGGCCATGCTTAGCATGGTGCTTTTCGACGGAGTTCTTTTGTTAGTCATCTCCATCGGACTTCGCGGCGCGTTCTTCTTGGCACCAAACAAGCGGGTGTTGTGATGGTTCTGGCAAAGATTCGTTCCCAAATTATTTTCCTTGTTGTTGGTGCTTATCTAATTCTCAATCAGGGTTTTATGCTGCTGCGAGTTCCGCCTGGAGGATCATTCGGAGTTCCGTTCGGGGAGATGCTTGTCATTCTTTTCGTGCTGACGTTTGTATTTGATCTGAAACGGTTGCCCAGCTTTGCCAATATTGTCCCGTTGGTGCCATTAATCCTTTGGTGGGCGGTCAGCTATGTAAATCTTGTAATTGGTGTGGAGAAGCATGGGGCATGGGCGTTGCGTGATGCCACTCATATCATTGATTCCTCCTTCCTCTGGATTGGTTACGTTGCAGCCGCCAGTCCTGGCTTCTTTGAGCGTTTCTCAAATTGGCTCCGATTCATTTTGAATTTAGGTGTTTTTTACAGCTTACTGTTTCCATTCCGCGAGACACTTCAGGCATATTCTCCCAAGATCTGGGCACCTGGCGGATACTCGACCCCCGTGTTTTTCGACTTCCAGATTGGTGGTATTGTCACACTGACCGCAGCCATGCGCTGGCTGGTTGATCGTGCAAGCCTGTTCCGGATTCCCGTAATTGTTCTTGTGGGTGCGGTCGTTGTTTACACGGCCGCAGTCTTTCAAGCACGTACGGTTTATCTCCAGATACTGACGCTTTTTCTCATCATGATGGTGGTTCAACCTCGCTCTGCCATCCAGCTGTCATTCAGCATGCTGCTCGGTCTGGCCGGGCTCGTATTGTTGTTAATGAGTGGCGTTGAAATTACAGGGCGTTTGCAGGAAAAGGTTTCTCTGGAGTTTTTCACACAACATTTTTCCGCTATTTGGGGCGCGGAGGGTGAGATCGCCACGGTGCGAGGAGCAGCTGGTGGCATTGGGCAACGGCTTGAATGGTGGCTAAAGATATGGAACGACGTTACTGAAAATTTGTCGACACTCTTTTTTGGTTTGGGGTACGGAATGCCCTTGACCGACTTTATTTTCACTAACGGTGCTATTGTCCGTGAGCCGCATAACTCCGTTGTTTCAATCTTTGCTCGAACAGGATTTATTGGCCTCCTTACTTTTCTGTCCCTGCATTTCTTCCTCTTGCAGATATGGCTCCGTGTCTTCAGGCAGTGTCAGTCCTTGGGCAATACCATCTGGAGGAATAACTTACTCATCATGGGCGTGTTCATGTTGATGGTTTGGGTGTCTTCGATCGGTGAAGATGCGTTCGAAAAACCTTACGCATGCATTCCAGTCTACTTTTTCTGGGGAATAATCATTCGCATGGAATATGAACTCCGTGTTGCCAAGAGTGTGCAGCCTGGACGCCAGACTACGCTATCTCCAAATGAGTTAGATGAAGGCGACATTTCCCGGGGTGGAGCTGCAACGGCACCACAAGGAGCAGCGTGATGAAGCCCTGGCTTGTGCGATGCCATCGCAGTATTTGGGAATGTGGAATTGTTCTTTTTATCCTGTTGTCGGCAAGCATTTATTTTGCAACTGTCCAGGCAAGATCCCTTGAAAATACTTTTATTATTGCTGCGCTGAAAATTGCTCCGATCGCCGGTGACCTGACAGCTAGTTTTGAAATTAAAACTGGATGCAAAGGAAACTGCAGACCTTCATCACCATTAGTTATCAAAGGTGGAAGTGGTCACGTCATTTCCGAAATTCGGATTGATGGAGCGTCAGGCAATTGTGTAACGATTGAAAGTGATGCCCGAGCGGTCGTTCTGGAGAATATGGAACTGGCAAATTGCGGCCAGGATGGTGTGAATATATCAGGTGCTCAGGCTGTTACTATTCGTAATGTGAAGATTCGAGACGTTCATGGGAACGCTGTTGGAATCCAAGATTCAGAAGATGTCACCGTAACCAAAAGCCTGTTCGAAAATGTTGCAAGCGGTGTCTATGCGCTTTCATCTAGTGGTGTTGTTGTGAGGAACAATTACATCCGCAACGTGCAAGGGCCGGAACCTCGCGGGCAGGCAGTTCAGTTCGACAAAGTGTGGGACTCCGGTAATGCGGTAATATGCAACCATATCATCAACGAACCGGGACGCAGTGAGGCCGAGGATGCAATCAACATGTTTCGTTCGAGCGGCACTTCCCAATCCCCAATCCTGATTGCTGGAAACAGAATCCTTGGGGGTGGCCCCAGTCTGTCTGGTGGGGGCATTCTGGTTGGTGACTATGGTGGCAAGCATATTAGGGTGTTTCAGAACAGGCTGGTTAATCCCGGCCAGTATGGGATCGCGATCGCTGGCGGTTCGCATATGGAACTATCGGCTAACAAGGTTTTTGCTCAGAGCCAACCATTTACCAACGTCGGCCTTTATGTCTGGAAAATTGATCAAGAACCGGAACGATGTCATTCGCACACCGTCAGCTTGAACGAGGTGAACTACACCAACGCCAAAGGGTTTTCGAACCCTTCATGGAATGCCGAAAATTGTGGGCTGGTCAAAGGATTTGAGACGTTAAACCGATGGAACGCACCTCTGGACCCTACCATATTGCGTGACCCGTTACCCGTTTGCGAGTAGCTGAGAGTGTATTTATCATAACGAGCTGTTTCGGCCGGAATGGTTAGTGACCGTCAGATATCTGTAGGCGGGTTGCATCTGAACCGATATGCAAAGCAATACACCGCAGATGGCACCTGTTCTCTGAATTGCAGAACCTGGGAGGGTCAGGGCAGGGGCGTGATTGGTTGCTCGAAATCACCCCGTGGCCGGATCACTTTCGCATGGCCATCATCGACTAGAACCTCTGCGGGCATGGGGTGGCTTAGGAAGCCAGACGGGCTTGCAGTGAGAGCATATGCACCCGATTGTAGGATCGCCATGATATCGCCGACACTGGGCTGTGGTATCTCCACATCTCGACCAATTGTATCTAACGGAGTACACAGCGGACCTACGACAACAGCTGTTGTTTCAGCAACCGCTGTTGCCTTGTTGGCGATAAGCTGCGGATAGTCCCGTTTAATCACCTGACCAAGGTTTCCCGAAGCTGCCAGATGATGGTGCATTCCGCCGTCCATAACCACGTAAGTAGTGCCACGAGACTGTTTCACACTTTGAATGCGGGACAAATAGACACCAGCAGAGCCGATCAAAAAGCGACCCGGCTCCAGGATTATCTTGGTTCCTTTTAAGGCTGGATCACTGCTGGTCGAAGCGAGCAATCGAGGAACTCCATGTGCCACCCTTTTTAAGTCCAGAGAGGTTTCGTTGGAAAAATATGGAATTCCCAGTCCGCCACCAAGATCCAGCGAGGCAATCGGCGCACCCCTGATTGCGCTCACACGTTTTGCCAAACCCAGGCCGTGAGCCCATTGTGCCAGCAATATATCGGCATCGAGGATCTGTGTGCCGGCGAACAAATGTATACCCGTGAGCTCGAGTTGCGGTTTTGACAGGACCAACTTGATCACATTCTCAAGCTGTTCTTCATCAAAGCCAAATTGTGATGGCACACCACCCATCCTCATGGCTCCGCCCTGCGCTGCGGCTATCGGATTTATGCGTATCGCAACGGAAATGCTCCGCCCTTCTTGGGCACCAATTATGGATACGTTTTCGATTTCTTCTATAGATTCCAGATGGATTTCTGCAATGCCCCGATTGATAACGAACTCCAGTTCGTCAAAGCTTTTGCAAGGACCGGCAAAAACGATCCGCTCTGGTAAACCACCTGCTCGACATGCGCGCACATACTCGGACGCCGAGGAAATTTCCAATCCGACTCCCTCCTGAACAAGGATTTTGATGATCTCTGGATTGGGATTTGCCTTCACCGAATAATAGATTTCAAAACGATTACCAACCGCGTCCCGCAGACGGCGAAGGTTGTTGCGGATGATGTCTGCGTCGTAGACGAATAGTGGTGTCCCGTAGGTCTCAGTCAGCGCCGAAGCCTTGATCCCTCCGATGGCGAGTTCACCATCGATGGTGCTGAAATTCTGTTTAATGAGCCCTGGAACAAGCGATGGTTTTTCCATTGTCAGGCCTCCCCATTGACTGTTCGATCGCGCACCAAAGATTTGTAATCGATCTTTCCATTTGGGGAGGTTGGCAGAATGTCCACGATTTCAACATCTCTTGGCATGACGTGCGCGGGTAGGGTTTGCGCGCACATTTCGAGGATCTTAGGAATATCTATATGGGGGCGGGAAGGGACTGCGATTGCGTGCACTCGCTGCCCGACAACAGGATCAGGTAGGCCGATCGCTGCCACCTGGGCGAAGCAACCAGAGACCATAAGCGCTTCTTCAACCTCGGACGGGCTGATCCGGTAACCCGATGACTTGATCATCGCATCATTACGTCCAACGAAATAGAAATAGCCATCCTCATCCACAGTAACCAGGTCACCAGAATAGCAAACAAGGTCGCCACCCTTTTCAGCCGGGCAGAGTGGGTTTGGCCTTAACACTTTGTCGGTAGCGTCTGGACGGTTCCAATAACCCATCGAAACCGTGGGCCCCCTATGTACCAATATTCCTGGTTGGCCCGGTTTGCAGCGTTTGCCATCTTTACCGATGACGAATATTTCGCATTCTGGAATTGCCTTACCCATCGATTTAGGCCGGAGATCGATTTCATCAGGTGGCAGATAGGTTGAGCGAAAAGCCTCGGTGAGGCCGTACATCAGATAGATATCGGTGTCTGGCAGCAACTCGCCCAGCTTGGAGATGGTTTCGGAAGAAACCGCTCCGCCGGAATTGGTGATGTAGCGCAGGTTGCGCAGGCCAGCATTGGGCAGGCTTGTTGCGGTTCGCGTCAGGATAGCCCAGAGCGTAGGTACACCAGCCAAGCCGGTAATTCGGTGCCGTTCGATTGCCTGGATGACTTCATCCCCAAAACGGAAAGTTAAAAGAACGGTCGTTGCTCCTTGCTTCAATGCTGTCAGCAACTGGTTCAGTCCGTAGTCAAAGCTAAAGGGCAGGATAGAAAGAATTCGATCTTCCTGATTGATATCAAGGTATGTGCAGACAATACGTGTGCCGGCCAAAAGGTTCCTGTGGCTCAGCATGACACCTTTGGGCTGACCGGTTGAACCAGATGTGTAAAGAATAGCAGCGAGATCCTCACCGATGGCCTGAGCTGCCGGTGCCGACTTGGAATCTGTTTTGAAGGCTTCTTGAACAATATTTTCTCCGGTGAGGGTCGAGCCGGTATCAATAAGCAGAACTTTTGACAGACAGTCCGTCTTTGAAATGGTGTCGGAAATGAGATCCCAGGACTGGCAGTCCGTGATCAGGAAGTGTGCTCCGCAGTCTTCGATAATGTGTTTAACTTGTTGGGGGCGAAGTAGTGGATTGATTGGCACGAAGACTCCATCAGCCCGGCTGGTGCCGAATATTGACCAGCATTCCTCATAGCTTTTCGGCAAGTAAATAGCGACGCGGTCACCGCGGGTGAACCCAGAATCGGCGAGCACGCCCGCACACAGCTCCGTTGCTCTGACAAAATCACGGTAAGAAAAGCTCCGGTCGCCATCTACCACAGCCTCACGGGCAGAATAATCCGTATGGGTGTCGAGGAGCTGATGCAGGAGGTAGCTCAATGTTACGCACCGGGCCGTTTCATTTGTACGAGCTTGGCGAGAGTCGTGACGCTACCAAAATGCTCTGGCGATACATCATCATTGTCGATTGTGATGGCGAACTCTGTTTCGAGATAAGCCACAACATCGAGAATCCCCAGGGAGTCGATGACACCCGATTCAAGCAGTGATGATTCTTCGTTCATGCCGTGGCTGATGAACAAGGGGAAACGACCCTCGATGTAGGCTCGAATATTGGCACTTATGCCGCTGTCATTCTTTGTTTTTGACACCGAAGAAGTGCGATAGTCCGCATCGTTATCGGGACGTGTTACTTCGTATACGTCATTCATGTTGCTCGCCCATCTCTGTTTCTTGTCCAAGCTTTGTTTAAGCACCTGATGCATTAAATCAAATTTTCTGTTCGAGATATTATAAGTCAAACAGGACTAATTCAGAGTAAGCAAAGTCGATCATGTCTGGATCAACGTCGCCTTTATAGTATTTTATAGATTTATTAGGTAAGAAAAACTGATTCAAAAAATTTGGTTTATTGCATTCTAACGCTATAAAAAAGATATTATGCTTTATTAAATACAATAATACATTGGATAAGTTTTTTATTACAACACTAACGCTTGGTGCGTAGATGACCCTTGCAACCGGTATCTTCCAACGAACCTGCCGCAGAAAAACCAGCGGATGGAAGGTCTCACCATCTTTCAGAACACAAGCAATGCAACCCAGCTTTTCGTGATCTTCCAGCAGATTTCGATCTGCATCCGACAGAGAGCCTTGGGGCAACTCATCGAGACTCATCACCTTTAACCCTTTTCGCCAGTTCCACAGCGTCAGGAGAAAAGATGAGAAGAGCAGGCCCTGATTCCACTGCTTAAAATGCATGGCAGGCAACATTTGTCTAACCGCTGGAATAGAGGTCAGATCGGTAAACACCACATCTTCATCGCTGACCAGTTGTGAGAGCATTCGCGGGGCGTACCATCTGAACCTTTCATCGACATACCAACCTGCGAGATTAACCAACTCACGCGTACCGCCCTGGTCGTCTTTTCTGTGTGTACGAAGTGTCAATATGACACCAATGTCCTCGCCATCATTCTGGAGAAGATATCCAATTTGTCGTGTTATCCCGGTTGCTTCGATGGAGCGGATACGGTTCAGGCCATCAATCCAGAAACTGGGAGGACGCTCCTGGAACCCGCGGATCAGGATATTGGTGGCCGCCTGCCAATCTTCTTCTTTCTCAATCGGTCTGAGAAGCATAGCTTCACTCCAAAACCTTCAAACTGTCACCGCGTCCTGGACGAAGCCCGCTCGCGTGGAGATCGGATTTAGGCAGGCGATCGTTTGGTACAAGACCTTCGGTAATTCACCAGCTACTCTGTCCTGGAGGATCTTGCCTGCTCTATTTCATAGATCACGATCGCACGATGTGTTTGAACTCTTTTGTTACGTACTTAATACTGAACGAGTGTTTTGCCTTACAGCTGTTCGACCACTTCTTTGTAGAGCCCAATCTTTTCGGGAAAAAAGCCGGCGCTGAGGGTTTTCCGGCCCTCCGGCGTTTTCAGCTGATTACGAATTTCGTTCAATACGACGTCCCATCTGTTCGTTTTTTTCAACAGCTTGTTGAACAATGCCGTTTCGGCCCAGAACATCTCCGACACCTGCATGTCGGAGAGGAACCCTTTTTTGCCTTCGACAAGGAATTTGATCGCCAGCGCGTGTTTTGGTGTTGTCACATTGGTCTTGTGGAATTTCTTCGGATTTAGAACGAGTATGTCACCAGCCCGCACTGTTGGCGTGTTGATTTTATTCGCCTCAATGGTGTCGATCGGTCGTGAGATCTGTTTGCGGTCACAATAATTGGTAAAAATGGCTTGGGCATTATCGATTTTGAGGCTGTGGAAGTAATTGGACGGCGCGTCGTTGAGATCATCGATGAAGGCCAGGGGATTGTCCACCTCGTCAGGCGACAGCAGTATCCAAGCGTTCAGGCAGTTTTCGAACGTAAAGAGCTCTGTGTCCATATGCCAATTAGCCTGGTGGCTATTGTCTGAATAGATATAAAAGTCATTGAGATAGAAAAGCTTTTCATTGGTTTGAGCTTCAATTGCTTTTTTGATTTTTTTATATATTGGCGCGTTCAGCTGGTCGATCAGCACGTAGCTCGGTATAGGATCTTCATGTCGCAGATGCCGCTGGCAAGACTGCTTCAATGTCGTCAGGTCCTCGTCGCTGAGTGCGCCTCGTAGAAGCACAGATGTTTCAACTGATTCCGTCATTTGCCATCACTCCAACGGTTTTTTGAAACCAAGAAGTCGTAGGTTTCTGTGTTGAGCGCTACTCCTGAAATGGAGCGGCGTTCGAAATCCAATTATACGGCACGGAGAGAAGGCTGGATAAGTAAAAATATAATGATATCTAAGTAAAGTTAATATGTAAAATTTAATTGGTTAAAAAAATTAATATCAATGTTAATATATAATAATAAAAACACAATAAAAAGGTAAATATCAGAAAATCAGAATTGGTGCAGTAAATACCTACATAGATAATCTGTCGTTCTCTTCTTATAATTGTGAAAATTGTAAAGAGTGAAGAACTTCGAACCATTCAATTTCTGAGGTATACCATCTGGCGGGCCTGTTCTTCTCGAGCCTCTATCTCAGTATGGACTCCGGTACACGGCGTCAGAACTGAAGCTCCTGCTTCCTGATAGATCGCCATCAGCATTTCCAGATTGGTTGACGCTGTGTATTTGGCCTCATATTGAGCCCGAGCACCCTTTGACATACGAGCTAAACCGTCCGGATCGGCTAGCATTGCTCTAACGGTTTGTATTAGGTCGGGTGAATTTTCCGGTTTAAAAGTGCAGCCGGTTTTGCCCTCAGTAACCACTTCCTGAAGGGTGCCAATCCGCGAAGCAGCAACCGGCAATCCAGAAGCCAACGCCTCAATGAGCGTAACCGGTAATCCTTCGTAACAGTTGGATGGCATGACCAATAATGCAGCCCTCGCCATTTCCGTATAGACCTGCTCGCGTGTTAGACGACCTAGTAGAGTTACGTTTTCTGGTGCGGAGGCCCGCAACTCGTCCATAAGCGGGCCATCTCCCGCTATGCGCAACTGGACCGTCAAATCACACCAAGCCTCGATCAGCGTCCGAAGCCCTTTCTCCTGGCTGAGACGCCCGACATACAGAACACCGGCACGTTGTTCCGGATAAACATGGGTATGAACGCCTGGATCTGGAACAAAATTCGGCTTGACGGAAATCCGGTCCTCTGAAATGCCAGCCTCGATAAACTTGGTGCGAGAAAACCGTGACGGCGCAATGAAGCGGGACACATGTTTATGCCAGGTCTTCCAGCGTCGCTGTGAGTCGATCATGCGGGCAACCGCAAGTGATCCGGCCGCAGACTCTCGGTAACAACGATGTACCACTGACCAGTAAGGGGAGCCGGATACGCATTTTTCACACGCTTTTCCGTGGCGAAGCAGCAAACCATTCGCGCACATCATCCGAAAATTGTGAAGTGTATGAACGACTGGAATATTACGAAATGAGCAGGCAAAGAAAATTGCTGGAGTTATCAGTGGAAAATAATTGTGAATATGAACAATGTCAGGCTTAAAGGTATCTATGACATCTTCGAAACGCTTCCTAGCAGACTTTGAGTAGGGTGCGGTCAGAAAGACTCGCAGCTTTTCTGGTAAGCCAGTAATTATGTCATTGTGAATTTCATAGCGATGCACATCATGACCGGCGTTCTCCAGTAGATCACATTCATTGGCGAACACCACATCCTCACCACCGTGTTGCTGGTAATGATTGTGGGCAATAAGAATACGCATGGCCTAACACTTCTTCTGTTGAGCAGACATCTGCCGGCAACAACATGACGTATTCACGAGGCCGGGAGTGCGAACTGTTATTATGTCCCATGTTTGGTGGTGTTTCCCGGAATTGTTTCACCAATTGTGATTTAACCCTAACAAGCATCTTGCTGGCATTTTGTGGATTGGCGTGAGAAATTTCTCCTCTCCTGAAGAGCATCACACAGCCTCAGGGAAAACAATTCTGCCTTTGTCGGGAACAAGAATTATGGATTTGAAGACCGCTCTTGCCGCGATGGTTCGATCTTCTCACGCGTACCTAAGCATCAAGTCGCTGCCGCGCAGGATCGGTTTGTGTTTTCACGAATTGGAACCTACACAGCACGATGCGTTCAGAGCATGTATCAATCATCTCAAGGATCAGGGCTACCGAGCGGTTGGCCCGGAGGAATTTGTCAATGATCGTTCCGATGATCGGTTGATGTTGATCTCTTTCGACGACAATTTCAGGGGCTGGTACACTGCGCTAGACCTTTTCGATGAACTTGATATCCGCGCAACCTTCTATGTCAACACGTTGCCGATGCGCGATTTAGCAACGCCTGAGACAATCCAGGAGTTCTATGACCGCATCCGTCATCATGGCGACCGTACACCGT
Source organism: Hyphomicrobiales bacterium (assembly GCA_021775555.1). Taxonomy (GTDB): domain Bacteria; phylum Pseudomonadota; class Alphaproteobacteria; order Rhizobiales; family Methyloligellaceae; genus UBA2767. The sequence goes on from JAJFHP010000076.1 coordinate 29,390, forward strand.
TGACGCGTTCCGAACTCACCGCCCTGCACGCAGCAGGTCATACTGTAGCCTGTCACACACGTTCTCACTTCAATCTCGGCCGATTGCCGCGTGCGCAATGGGGCAAGGAAATCCTGGAGGCCAAGCGGGAACTTGAAGATATAATCGGAGCGTCTGTGAGTCACTTCTCATGGCCGTACGGCATGAGCCGGAATTTTTCGAACAAGCTCAGGACATATTGCGCGGGGATCGGTTTCGAGACTGTTGCCGCCGCAACCCCTGGGCTCCTGCACATCTGCGACATTGATCCGCTGAATATACCTCGTACCCGGTGGCGCCTAAACAGTCCACTGGAGCAAAATCTCCTCGACCTAAGGATCGATGGCCGATTGTTCACGGCTACTACGGGGCGTAGCGCAATCGGTTGATTCATCGCCCGGACAAAAGGCAAATGGTGCCGGGCGGGTATCTTAACGAGATTTTCGATCCTCGAGGATCATGTCGCTGGCTTTTTCCGCTATCATGATGACTGGCGAGTTCGTATTTCCGGATGTGATGGCAGGCATCACCGAGGCATCGACAACGCGCAATCCTTCAAGCCCATGGACCCGGAGCCGTTCGTCAACCACGGCCATCGTATCCGACCCCATTTTTGCTGTACCGACAGGGTGGAAAATGGTGGTTGAGATATCACCAGCTGCTTTCGCCAATTCCTCGTCCGACTGGTATGTAATGCCCGGCCTGAACTCCTCGGGTGAGTAGGATTGCAGCGCCTTCTGGGCAACGATCCACCGGGTGAGCTTGATCCCGTCAGCGGCTACTTTACGGTCGCCCGGAGTCGAGAGATAATTAGGCCTGATCGCGGGTGGTGTTGCCGGGTCAGGGCTCTTGATATGGACCGTGCCGCGGCTCTCGGGACGGATATTGGCAACGCTGGCCGTAAATGCCGGGAAGGTGTCCAACGGTTGCCCGAACTTCTCAAGCGTTAGCGGCTGGACATGATATTCGATGTTTGGTGTGCCGAAAGCCGGGTCTGTTTTGGCAAACATGCCGAGTTGCGATGGGGCCATCGACATGGGGCCAGACTGGTTCAGTGCATATTCAAGCGCTATCTTCATCTTGCCCCAGAGGCTTGCTGAAGACTCATTGAGCGTCTTCACGCCCTTGACCTTGTAGGCGCAACGGATTTGCAGATGGTCCTGCATATTTTCCCCGACACCTTTGATTTCATGCAAGACGGGAATATCGAATTCGTTCAATACCTCGCCCGGCCCGATACCTGAGATCTGCATGATTTGCGGCGAGCCGATAGCGCCGGCAGAAAGTATGACTTCGCCTTCAGCTGTCGCGGCCGCGCGTTTGCCTTTGACCAGCAAATCGACGCCAGTGACCTGTTTGCCATCCAGTCGAAGCCGCTCCACCTGCGCATGGGTCACCACGTTCAGGTTTGTCCTGCCCATGACGGGCCGCAGAAACCCTTTTGTCGTGTTCCAGCGTACGCCGCGGCGTTGATTGACGTGGAAATAGCTTGAGCCTTCATTGTCGCCACGGTTGAAGTCATCGATTTTCGGTATGCCCGCCTGGGCGGCAGCCTCGCGGAAGGCATCCAGTATCTCCCATGAAAGACGCTGTTTCTCGACCCGCCATTCACCGCCCGAACCATGCATCTCGTCCGGTGCGATTGCGGCCTGATCCTCGGAACGAACAAAATAGGGCAGCACATCGTCCCAGCCCCAACCTGTGTTGCCGAGTTGGCGCCAGCCGTCATAATCGCGCGCCTGGCCACGCATATAAATCATGCCGTTGATGGAGGAGCATCCGCCCAGTACTTTTCCGCGCGGATAGCCGAGTGAACGGCCATTGAGACCCGGGTCCGGTTCGGTCGAAAACCCCCAGTCGGTGCGCGGATTGCCGATGCAGTAAAGGTAACCGACCGGAATGTGAATCCAGATGTAATTGTCCTTGCCCCCGGCTTCGAGCAGCAGCACTTTCACATCCGGATCTTCGCTGAGCCGGTTGGCCAGAACGCATCCGGCTGACCCCGCTCCAACGATAATGTAGTCATATGTGCCGAGATCATTCACGTTTGTATCGCTCTTCAGACTGAAGTGAGGTGTAGAATTCCATTCATTTTGGCAGATTGTAAGCAGGTGAGGGTAGCCATGATGTTGGGTGCTGCATGAATGTTTTGTCCAGCATGTAAAATCTCTGGTTTTGCGCTAAGAATCCGCTATAAAGGGAGATAACATCAGAAAACAGCGTAACTAAGTAAAATAAACAAAATTATGCAGAATTTCACACAAGCTTTTGCTCTTGCATTCGATTTGATGCTCTCAGCAGATGCCGACCTGCTGGAGATTATTGGTTTATCCTTGCGTGTCTCCCTGATGGCGATGGCCATTTCCACACTCATCGGACTTCCAATTGGCGCCGCCATCGGAATGAGCCGGTTTCGCGGGCGCGGCGTGTCTATCATTCTGCTCAATGCGCTGATGGGCCTGCCACCGGTAGTCGTGGGATTGGGTGTTTATCTGCTGCTCTCACGTGCCGGGCCGATGGGGTGGATGGGGCTGCTCTATACACCAACGGCCATGATCATTGCCCAATCGATCCTGATAACACCAATCATCGCAGCGCTCTCACGGCAGGTGATTGAGGATTTGCATAACGAATATGCCGAACAGTTCCGCTCGCTTTGCGTCTCGCCCAGAACCGCCATTGCCGCACTGTTGTGGGATGCCCGCTATGGGCTGCTCACGGTTGCACTCGCGGGGTTCGGACGGGCGGTCGCGGAAGTTGGCGCGGTCATCATCGTTGGCGGCAATATCGAGCATCTTACCCGGGTCATGACAACGGCCATAGCGCTGGAGACCTCGAAGGGGGATCTGGCGCTGGCGCTGGCGCTGGGCATCGTGCTGTTGAGCATCGCTTTGCTGGTCAATGCCGCCGTGATGGGCTTGCGGATGACGGCCACGAGATTTTCCTATGCTTGACGGGGCGCAGACATTCGATGGCAACGTTACGGGTGTCGAGGTGGAGAAAGCAACCCCAGCCCTTCTGCCATGTGAAGTTAAGGGGCTTTGCTATAAAGCCGGTGAGAACCAGTTGATTGACGGTATCGACCTCAAACTCACTGCTGGTCCCGTGACGATGATCATGGGGCCGAACGGGGCGGGGAAAACTCTGCTCGTACGTTTGCTTCATGGAATGATCGAACCTGCAAGCGGCCAGGTTTCATGGGGCGGCAGGCCGCTTGATTTGGCCACGCGCAAGCGCCAGGCAATGGTGTTCCAGACGCCGGTTCTTCTGCGCCGGTCGGTGACGGCGAATATCGACTTTGTTCTCAAGCTTCATGATGGTCCCAAGCGGCAAACCGCTGAAGAAATCCTCCACATGGCAGGGCTTGACGATAAGGCATCCCAGCCCGCTCGGTTGCTGTCAGGTGGGGAGCGTCAGCGTCTTGCCATTGCGCGCGCGCTAGCAACCAATCCCGATGTTCTGTTCCTGGACGAGCCGACTGCAAGTCTCGACCCGGCATCCACATTGGCGATTGAGAATATTGTCTCTCAGGCCCGCGATCGGGGCACAAAGATCATTTTCATCACCCATGATGTGGGTCAGGCACGCCGTCTGGGTGATGAAGTCATTTTTATGCATCACGGCCGGGTGCTTGAACAGGTGCCCGCAAAAAGTTTTTTCGACTCTCCATCCTCAACACAAGCGCAGGATTACCTCGCGGGCCGGATTGTCTTGTGACAACCAGGAAAACCGCTGAAGGAAGGAAATGAGCACATGCATCGCAACTCAGTCATGAATGCCGGGATCGCTGCGGCTGTAACGGTTATCACCATGTCCGCTCCAGCGCTTGCCGCGGACTCTATCATCGTCCAGTCAACCACTTCGACCCAGAATTCCGGTCTCTACAAGCATCTTCTTCCTGCCTTCAAAAAGAAGACCGGTATCCAGGTTCACGTGGTCGCAGTCGGCACGGGGCAGGCGATCAGAAACGCGCAGAATTGCGATGGTGATGTACTGCTCGTGCACGCTAAGCCATCTGAAGAGAAATTCGTGAAGGCTGGCTATGGAGTGAAGCGTTTCGACCTCATGTATAACGATTTCATCATTGTCGGACCACCTGCTGACCCGGCCAAGGTTGGGGGTATGAAGGATGCTGCGGTTGCATTGAAAAAAATCGCCACGGCAAAGGCGCTTTTCGCTTCGCGTGGAGATAATTCCGGTACGCATAAGAAAGAAGTTCGTCTCTGGAACGCGGCAAGTGTGGACCCGAAAAGCGCTAGTGGAAAATGGTACCGCGAGATGGGTTCAGGCATGGGTGCAACGCTCAATGCCAGTGTCGGGATGGGCGCATACGCTATGACCGACCGCGCCACCTGGATCAGCTTCAAGAACAAGGGCGATTACAAGATACAGGTTCAGGGAGATGCGAATCTGTTCAACCAGTATGGCGTCATTCTTGTGAACCCGAAGAAATGCCCAACAGTAAAGCAAGCAGTGGGTCAGAAGTTCATTGACTGGCTGGTGAGCAAGGAGGGCCAGAAGGTCATCGGCGACTACAAGCTCGGCGGCAAGCAGCTGTTCTTCCCGAATGCGAACGAGGGCCAGAGCTAGAGGCTTATTTACCGTTGAAGTGAACCCGTCCCAGGTTTGACGCGTCATAGCCGTCCATGGTGTTGGCTTTTTCTGAAAAAGCACGGGACTGGAAAAAGGCGAAAAATTTCTGGAACGGTCCTTCAAACCATTCGCTGCGCCACACCAGCAGGTCAAAGCGTTCACGCATAACGGGCACGAATTCAAGCCGGTATTGTTTGGCGAGAGATGGCAAGCCAAAGGCCGCGTCCGCCTGGCCCTCAAGCACGGCGAGGGCGGCATCTGTTTCGGTGCGCGCCGCGTGGGTGAATGTAACCGATGTCTCATTCAACCCGGCCTCAGCCAACAGATGGTTGAGCAGTACCTGGCTGCCTGCCTCAGGTTGGCGGGGGACTACTTTGTGGCCATTCAAATCGTCGACCGCGCTGATCTTCTTCGGATTTCCCGCAGCTACGATCAGTCCGCGTTCACGTGCCGCCCATTCAACCAGTGCAACGGGCTTGCCAGCAAAGCGTTTTTCAATGGAGGGCACATTCCACTCTCCGGTTCCACTATCGAAAACATGCAGGCCGGTCGCGATGCCTTCCGCGCTTTCGAAACGATCCAGGCCATCAAGGCTGCCATCGAAAAATGTGGCGATACCGGATCCCGATTCACGCAAGGCCCATTCCAGCAGCGGGTCGTGGCTGCCGAGGAATACGGATGGAAAGACAGCGGGTGTGCCGGCATCGCCTGAACCGTGCCGTGACAGCCAGACATCGATTGCACTGCGTTGGAACAGCAATTTTCCAAGAGCGCGGGTGCAGGGGATATCTCCCGAGGCCGCAAGGTCGTAGACCTTGCGCTCCTTGATGCGCAGAAGATCCGCCAGTTCCTTTGTCGTGAGATATTCTCCAGCCAAATCAGCCATAAAGCGTTCCCTGCGCCCTTTATTGTCGTCAATATGAATGCGTACTCATGCAAAAACATGTGAAATTTACAACAGGATTTATAGTGATTTTAGTCCCGGGCGTCACCTTTGACGCCAGATTCAGATGCAAAAATTTCAAAGATGATGAATCTCGAGATTGGCATTTGGCGGCGCTTAAGAGGTAACAGTGGGTTGTTTATCGTCTTTTGAAGGCCCTTTCACCAGCCGGGAAAGCGGCTCCGAAATTTCGTAGACGCTTGAGACCGCGAGTTCGCGGTCAAAAGGCACACCCTCTCGTTCGGCCCGAGCGTGCAGGCGTTCAGTGTGAATTTCCAGCACTTGCTTGTCGAACGGCATGTCGCCCGGGTCGAGAATGCGCAGATAGCCATCTGCGTCGCGTGCCGGCATCACCCGGCTCTTGATATAGCGGTTTGGCGACCAGGGGATGTCCACGATCCCTGCCTCGCAGGCGCGCACTGTTCCCACCGCGATGTCACCTTCGCCGATCTCCAGCGTCCGGTCGAGGATCGGGCGCACTTCGCGCTTGATAAGATCAACTTCTTTAAGAAATTCCGGGTGATCGTCCATTCGGATTTGACGCGCCAGGTAAACCGCCATGCGCGTTGTGCGCAAGCTTTCCGCATTGGCCTGCGGCGTTGGAATGCCAAACGCTTCATGGGTGCTCTTGGTGGTCACGCTGGCTGCACCGCCGATTGCCGCCAGTGTTCCGCCATAGGAGACAAGGGCTGCGCATTGTGCCTCATCCTGCGGCCAGGCCCCCATCCAGTGTAGCGAGATGACTGGCGTCGAGACGTCATCGTAGCCAGCGCGCTGCAGATATTCCTGCGCCAGCTCCTTGCAGGCGCGGATCGCCGCCGCGTCCTGAATGAGATGCAGCGTCTGGCCCATTTCCAGCCCGTAACTCTTGACGCCTTGAGCTGCTGCCAGAAGCGCATCGATGACGCAGGTGATGATGGCGATGGACGGGGGAATATTGGTGCCGGTCAGGAAGCCCGGCTGACGGCGGTGTAACTCGACGCCTTTGTCTTGGTACAAAGCTACAAGACGGTCGAGATACTGGTAGTTTCGGATGGCCTCTTCAATGGTCATCTCCTTCGTGTAGGACGTGACATAGGCCAGTCCCGAGCCGAGATAGCCGGTGAAACCGGCCGCGTAACCGACCTCGCCTGTGAGCCGTGGCATGGAGGTTCCGGAAAGCACGATGCCCGGTTTGTTGATGGCCTCGATCAGCTTGCGGGTGCGCCTGGGTCCATAGTTCACCATCGGGAAGCCGTTCAGCATAGAGCGGCCTTCTTTTTCAGATTCGGCAATCCCCGTTTCGGCCTGATCCCAACGCTCATTGCGTGTGTAGCTGTCGGTGGTTGTCGGCACCACGTCGGCAAGCCCCTCCTTGTCGAGTGCCTTCATCAGTTCGATCTGAAGTTCAAGAGTACCGAAGCCGCCACGTGGCTGGGTGAGGCAGCGACCCTCCGCCTCGGCCTGGCGCAGTACCCAGGGCAACCGTTTGTGATCAGGAAGCGATTGGTGATAATACACAGCTTCATCCAGATCGACCTCGGCGCCTGTCGGCCAGCGCGCCAAATTTTCCTCACGCAGTTTCGTGAACAGCTCCTGGGGGATCTGCTCGGAGGAAAATGGCCGTAGCTTCTCATCCAGAGGTGATGCGTAGCTCATGCTCTTCCTCTTTTCCTGGCATGCCGTTGACGGGCACGAGCGATTCAAGCGCAAAATCAAACGCCACCTCGGGCTCGGCCTCCGCCAGCAGACCCGCGGCATAGAGCACGTAATTCTTGTCCAGCAATTGCTTCGGATCGCGTGGGCGCAGGGAGGCCGGTTCGTCCCCGCTATAAAGACAACCTGAAAGGATCGATGCGGGGGTATCACCATAGACCAGTGCGCCACCGGTTCCGATCACCGTCTTAACCCGGCTCAGATCCTTGCCGCGCTGCGCTGCCACGGGTCCGTTGACCGTATGTACGATCTCTACCGTGCCCGCATGGCGCGTTACGGCAATCTGGATGGCAGAGCGTGCCAGTGCAGCATCGAATGCGCGTTCATTTGCTCCCCCCGGCAGATGGTCAATATCCCTGGAGATTTCCTCCAACAGGGCCTCAATCTCATCTTCTGTCGTTCCGGCATGACGGGCCACCACATTCCGGCCAGCCGTCTCGACAATTGCCCCAGCATTATGGCGCATTCCAAGGTCACCCTCGACAGTCCGTTTCAGGTAAGGCTCCGGCAAGCCCTGTTGCAGGATGCGCCCTTCGGTTGGTTCGCCATCCGCCACTGAATAGACATCGGTGGTGGCCCCGCCGATATCGACCAGGAGCAGGGGGCCAAAACCTTCACGATCCTGGGTTCCTTCGCTCAGAAGCTTTGCCGCCTCAAGAACGGCGGCAGGCGTTGGCATCAGCAGTTGATCGAAAAAGTCATGCGCCCGGTCCAGACCCTTGGCGTGCACAATGCGCTCGATGAACACATTGCGGATTGCCGCCCTCGCAGGCTCGGTTTCCAGTGATCCGAGCGCGGGCATCACATTGTCGGTCACGCGCACGTCTTTGCCTGCATCGCGAAGAATAATTTCCACGTCATCGACGACTGATCGGTTGCCCGCGACAATGAAAGGGCAGGTAAGTTCGGTTGCGGCCAGCATTTCCGCATTGTGCAGAATAACGTCGGAATTGCCGCCATCCGTGCCCCCAGCAAGCAGGATAATGTCCGGCTCGTTCGCGGTGACACTATCTATGTCGCGTTTCGTCAGCGTGTAGGAGAAGGTGTCCACAAGCCGGGCGCCGGCACCTAGAGCTGCGAGACGCGCCGCCTCCGCTGTCAGCTCCTTGACCAGACCGACGGTCACCATCTTCAACCCACCGGCAGCGCTGGAGGAGGCCAGACGGTATTTGAAATCGGGGAGGGCACCCAACCGCTCCTCAAGATTATCGAGGGCGGTTTGCATGCCTAAGGTGATGTCGCTGGTCACGGTCGAGGGCCCCTGGCCGGCGCCGAGCAGTGTTCCATCCCCCAGATCAACAGCGCGCAGCTTGGTATAGGTGCTGCCGAAGTCGATCAAAAGGGCTGCGGGGTTGCTCATTGACCTGCTGCTCCGACACCGGAGTTGCGCTTGCTGAAATCTTCATCGAGCAATTGAATCACTTCATTGGCCCTGGTGCCGGGAGGGAAGGCCCGATCAAATCCCATCTTCAGAAATCGCTGTTCCACATCACCCCAATCCTGTTTTCCGACGACGAGATTTCCACCGACATAGAGCAGGATATCCTGCAGACCTGCTTCCACGCACAGGTCGCGAAATCCCCTGCAATCGAGCTCACCCTGGCCATATAGCGATGAAACCATAATGCCATCAGCCGCTGTTTCGATGGCGGCCTTGATGAAGTCTTCAGCCGGTGTAAGCGCGCCGAGCGTGACCACGTGATAGCCCGCATCTTCCAGCGCCATGGACAATATCCGGTTGCCGACAATGTGGGTGTCGGAGCCTATCACGCCTGTCACCAGTGTGCGTTTGACCCGTTCCGGTGGTGGTGTCATGTCGCTGCCCCGATCATCTGGCTGGTCCTGTCGAATCGTGCGGTTTGGATTGTCACCTTTTCAAGCGCTTTCTCGTCAAGCTGCGGCTCACCATCCGGGATTAGCAATAGAGCACCTGCTTCAATCCGGAGCTGGGATTTTGACAGTGGCTCGGACTGCCGCAGAAATCCGTTCATCTCTCCCGCGTTGCGGATGTGACTTCGCGCGACACAAGCCTCCATCCAGCAGCCTATGTCGCTGGCGACACCGTTTCCCAGCACTGGCTCCATCCCCAGCTCACGAATGCGGTCAAGTCCTTGCTCAAGACGGGTCAGGCTGACGAATTTCATCAGCTTCAGCTTGACGTAGGAGGCGCCAATGTGCGCGGCACGCTGAATTTCAGTCTCGCTGTAGATTGATTCATCCAGCATCAGCGGCACGCTGGTCACCTTGGAAACCGCTTCCAGAGAGCTCCAGTCATCTGCATGGCAGGGCTGTTCAAGCAACTCTATATCCTCCGGATCGACTCTTGAGGCGAAACGGCAGCCATCCTTGCGATTATAACCCTGATTGGCGTCGATCCGCAGTATCGTCCGGCCTGCATTGCAGTCCTGTATATAGCGCACCCTCTGCAGATCACTCTCAACATCGAAACCGACCTTGATTTTGAGCGTTCCAAAACCGGCCGCCACAGCCTGTTCAATTTCGTCCGCAATACCATCATTGTCCACCGCGTTGATCCCGGCCAGTAATGGAACTTTTGACGATTGCTCGACCAGCAGTGCCGGATGTCGCTCAAGCATCTCGATCGCCGAGGTCAGGGCTGTGGCAGTGAAGGGGACATCCTTGAGGTTGCTGGTAATCGCCGACTTCGCGGCTTCGCAGCTGATGCCCGGTAATGTCTTCGCCATCTCAAGCACTCGGGACCAGCTCTCACCGATTGTCTCGTTCGTATAGCCGGTCAGGATTGTGGCTTCGCCGATGCCTGTACGCCCGTCCGCGCATATATGGGCCAGAATGGTCTCGAAATGGGTGACCGGGCCGAAGGCCAGTTTGTATGGCGTCCGTAGCGGTATCCGCAGCAGTCTGAGCAAAATGTCGTCGATCATTGTCAAACAATGCGTCTTGAGGCGCTTGCAAGTCAGTCAGCCAGCTTACATCAGGCTATGGCAATATCGCCATGGCACTGGGGCCTTTGGTGATTTTCTTCCGTAAGGCTTGGATCGTGGAGTCTAAACGAAGCTGCAGGATCGTATGAACCTGTCTTCCAGTACTTTCTGAAATCTCGGCTAGGGCGTCAATATTCCATGGGTTCAGCACCAGTGGCTTCTCGCAAATGGCGTCCACGTCTGATCTCAGCGCGAAACGCACATGGGCGTCATACAGATAGTTCGGCGAGCAGATGCTAATATAACCGACTGGAGTCTCGGAACGATGCAGTTTGTTGATATGTCGATCAAAGTGCTCGAATTCCACGAAGAAGCTTGCATCGGGAAAGTAGCCGTCAATAACACCAATAGAATCTGCTGGATTAACCGCGGCCTTCAGCACACCGCCGACCTTCTTGAGTGCGCGCAAATGGAGAGACGCGACATAGCCACCGACACCGATTAACGCGAAATGGTTCTAACGAGCTGGTGTATTCACAAAATGAATTTCCCTCCACAGCCATCGCAATGCCGGTAAAAACTCATCCGCATTACTGATGTCAAATTTGATGCTGCATATTCTTCAGCTTCCAAAAAAAATTATTTGTTTGCGTTCCGCTTCGCATCAAAGAAGCATGTAAATTGCGTCTTGCCTGTACTGCGCAACCCTATAGTGACCTGATGAACTCGTTCAGGATCGCCATGCGATGAGCATAAGTGTGATTGCTCATGACGTGATCGTAAGCCTGTGCCGCAATGCGCAGATGCTCTTCGCTGTCCTTGAAGCGCTCGACTGCCTCTGAGATGTCGCAAAGATCAACAGATACCGGAATATAATGCTCGTCTGCTTTGAGAACATCGTTGTAGTAGCCGCGTATCAGAATTTGGGAAGTCTTTGTGCCCACCGCGTCCAGATGCCGGGAGGAGATCGCTTTGGGGTAAACGGGGCAACGCGGCGCGTTCTTGAAGAAGAGTTCATTCAACTCCTCAAAATCGAGCGTTAAGTCTTCAAAAGCGGCGTACTTCACCGGTCCGTTCCGCAGCAGCCAGGCTAGGGCATCCTTGACGGCGAGTGGCAGCCGTCGAAGAAGTCCGTGCATCGGACCGGCATCGCTTATCACCAGGCTCGATCGAAAGTGTCCAATATGTGCAGCGATTTTCTTCACAAGACTGTCGTCTCGGTCGAGATACCAGCTGCCGGCCTCGCTTGAAATCGTTCCTCGGCAAGAGCAAAGAAAGTTAGCCCATTCCTGGCGACTAAAGCGATGCCCGTTTTCGATATCCATATTGAACCCATAGTCCTCGCCATTCTGCTGAAAATGCTCGATTAGGCAGTTGCGCTCTTCATCGCCCAGGAGAGGTGAATAGCGAAAGTTGCGTACGCCGATGTCGATCGGCCTTTGGGCATCTGGTGCGCCCGGCCGAAATATCGCCGGATTCAGCGCATGGGGCACAGAAATTACCTCTGCATCCATGCCTTCATAGAGATACCGGCCAGCCTCCGCCATAAGCTGAGTTGCGATTACATCTGGACGGCATGAGTGAAGCACAGAAATCTTTTCGCTGATTGGAGCATAAGGTGAGTTGTACTCGTTGCCAACGAAGGCCAGCAGTCGGGGACCATCGCGTTCGGCCAAAATGGTAGAGACCCTGTCAAGCTCCCGTGTGCTGTCGGCAGTGCAGGCATGCAGGATAACAACCAGATCATGTTCATGCAGTCGGCGTGCGAGATCCTGTCGCTTGAGTTCGTATAAATTGCAAATCGAGGTGGAAAAAAAAGGGGCGGCTTCAAAGGCGTCGGCCCAATCGAGATAATAGGAAGCCCGGTGTGGATAACACAGAGTCAGGACTAGCGTATTTAGCTTTTCCATCATGATACGCCCTTAATACGCTTCAGTTTTGCAGGTAATATATGATGGTGCTTTACGGTCAACCTGACCACGTCTTATCAGCCATAATATCCCGTATTCTACGCAACCCGATCTCCCTTGGGTTTATTGTGTTCCGGTGCCAGTAGGTGATGATGTTCGCAACATGATGAGAGCGTACGAACATGACAAGTCAACGATACAAACTCGGCCGCTCTTTCACTAACTATATGTCCGACTCCGAAGTATGGGTTTCCAGAAGTGTTAGAATGCGCTCAGCGGTGTGGCCGTCACCATAATCCGTGATTGCCTTGCGCGGTTTATAGTGAGGGTCGGTCCACAATCTGTTCCAGCCACAATCTACAAGCTCAACCCATTCGGTTTCAGACCTCAGAGTGACGCATGGCTTGCTGTGAAAATATGCTTCTTTCTGCAGGCCGCCTGAGTCGGTGTAGACGATTTCCGCACCCTCAAGCAGGCGCGTCATGTCCAGATACCCAATGGGGTCGATCATCTTGAGACCTGACGGCTCGATTTTGTCTCGTTCCAACGCCTTGCGTGTGCGCGGATGCACTGGGAATACGATCACCCTCTCTGAGGCCTGTGCCATCAGCCAGTCCATGACTGCCTGCAACTGCCTGGGATCGTCAGTGTTTTCAGAGCGATGGACAGTCACTAAGGCGTAACTGCCAGGAGCGAGATCCAGCTCTTCCTGTATTGACGATTGCTCTCGCGCCTGCTCAGCGGCGAACAGGTTGACATCATACATGATGTCTCCGACATGGTGGACGCCGGTAGTGATGCCTTCACGCTCCAGATTGGCGACCGAGTTGTGGGTCGGACAAAACAGCAGCCGGCTTAAGTGATCAGTGATAACGCGATTGATTTCCTCCGGCATGTTCCGGTTGAATGAGCGCAAGCCGGCTTCGACATGAGCAACGGGGATGTTGAGTTTCGCTGCTGCCAGTGCGCCGGCAAGGGTTGAATTGGTATCGCCATAGACCATCACCCAATGTGGTTTCTCCGCCATCATCACATCTTCAAGCGCTTCCAGCATTCGGCCGGTCATCTCTCCATGGTCGCCGCCAAAGATGTCGAGCTGGTGAGCGGGCGGTGGGATATGAAGTTCATCGAAGAACACCTGCGACATGTTTTGATCGAAGTGCTGGCCTGTATGAACCATGATCTCCGTCATGTCATCGCGCATGGTCAACGCGCGGCTGATCGCCCCGGCTTTGATGAATTGGGGGCGCGCGCCGACAACGGTCATGATCCGGAGGTTCATGGTCTCAGCACATCTATTCGGGCTGGCTTTGCTTGAGATGGGTGTAGCCGCCATGCACGCCATACTCATCGTAGTACTCAACGGCGGCGGTAATGGTCTCGCTCAACGGGGTAAAGTTGATCTCCCCGAAGTCGGTAAAGGTCTTGACCGGGTCGAGGAGTATTGATGCGGCTTCGTCGTCTCCCAGCGGGCGCAGGTCGGGTTCAGGATAGTCATTTAACTTCAGCGCTTTGACGATGGCATCATATAGCTCGATGATGGCAATATCAGATCCGGAAGAGACATGATAAGGGCCATGTCCGGTGCCATCGGCCGCCTTGACCGCGACAGCCGCCAGATCCTTTACGTAAAGGAAATCGCGGCGGGCCTCAGTCACAAAGCACTTTTTGCCGCTCTTCAGCCGCTCATAGAAGATTGGCAGGGGCCCGCTGACATTGCGCGGCCCGATCACATTGGCGAGCCGGAAAGTGACATAGTCCAGACCGCTGATCTCAAGATAGTCTTCCGTGGTTGTTTTGGAGATTGCGTAGCTGGAATTGGCCGGGTTCTTTGGATGGCCGAGCGTAATCGGGTTCTCAACAGGGGTGACGCCATAAGTGAGGGCCGTTTGGAAATAGATGAAGCGCTTGACGTCATTGTCCATGGAGGACTTGATCAGATTTACGCCCCCGACCCCGTTTGTCAGCATATCCCCGTACCAATTTTCCGGGTCCTTGTATGAACAGGCCGTGTGCACGAGCACGTCAGGTTTAAAATCGCCAAACAAATTTTCAATGAGCTCCTTGTCGGCAATTGAACCCTCAACGAATGTGAGCTTGCTGTTATTTTCCGGCAGGTGGAGGCGCCGTCCGGTTTCGAAATTGTCGATGGCAAGAACTTCATCGCCCCTTGCCAAATGAATATCGGCAATATGCGAACCGATCTGACCGCAGCCGCCAGTGATAAAAATCTTCATTTTTCTTGTCCTTCATTTCCGGTCGGTGGGTGCGGGTATTCCTCGGGCGCCTCAGCTTTCGAGCAATCATTCCTCCAGGCCCTGCGATGCACTACTCAGCTTGCAGGATTTGAGGTCTCGCGAGCTGGTTATTTTTTGGCGCAACAATAGAGGTCAAGGCCAAGAAACGCACTGAATAGCCATAAAGCCA
>JAJFHP010000009.1 GCA_021775555.1 Hyphomicrobiales bacterium
TGCGAACCCAGTCGATCACCTGGCGCTCGACATAGATGGCGCCGTGATCGCGTCCGCCAAGATTGGAATTCATGGCCGCTGCCATGGTCTCCGAAATAATTGCACCCGGGGTGCCCGCGCCATGGACCCAGCCAAAGAAGCGAGGGTGTGTGTTTCCTGTTGCATAAGGAAGCACAAGTCTGGTGAGATCCTGGCACACCTGCGCCGTCCCCTGTGGCTCCATCGGAGGCGGTTCGTCCAGTGCTGCCTTCACATCGTCGGGCATGGGTGTCCAGACGGGTCCCTCGCTTACGCCTTCTGCATGGTCCAGGGCAGCATCCAGCATGGAATGTGCAAGAGTCCGGAATTCGTCCCAATCAGCAGGGTCTAGAGATTGTTCTTCTGTGTCGGTATCTGATGACTCCCGCTTCATTCGCTTGTCTCCACCTATTCAGGCCTCTCGGTCAGTTTTTGTATGGAGATTATGTCAGTCGGATCGACACATGCCGAATGCCGATTTGTTATGTCAGATGCTTTTCGCGTATGGCCTATTTCGTTGGGGCCACAACGTATTTCGAGAGAGACTCTATGCAAGACCAGAATTGCAGCACCTGAGGTCGCGTTTTCTGAATGGACCGGTAGACACAAATGTCAAAAGGCATCAGTAATTTCTCGGAACCGACCTGAATGAGTTTCTTTTCTGCAAGTTCGGTTTCTACCGAAGTTTTGGTCAGCCAGGCCACGCCATGTCCCTCAAGAGCCATGGCTTTCAGGGATTCGCCCATCGGATTTTCGCATACGGGATTCAGATTGAGACGGGGCTTCTGCTGGGAGTGAATAAACTCCTCGGCGCGGCCTATGTAGCTATGTGAGCTGTAGTTCAGCCAGGGTACAGGTTCTGGCCGCTTCGTGCTCAGGTCGAAAATTGCGCGGTTCCGGTTATCGGTTGCAGAAACAGGCATGAGTATGTCTTCGGCCAACTTGATCGAGGGATACTTTTGCGGGTCCAGCAGGACAGGCACCGATTGATTTGAATATGTGAGAAGAAAATCGTGATCTCCATCAACCAGTGCCTGTACGCAATCGTGAAAGTTTCCTGGATCTATGCGCGTACTGATCGGTCCGATCATCGACTGTATTTCTTTCAGCCATTTCGGAAAGAATGAAAGCGTGATGCCATGCAGAACTGAAAAACTGATCGTGGCGCGCGCACGGCCCCGTTGTTCACGAAAGTCATCCCGTGCCTGATGAAGTAGCATCAGTGACTGTTCGGCTGTTTCACGGAAAGACCGACCGGCTTCGGTGAGCGTGGTCGGGTAGGTGCTTCTGTCAACAAGCAAGGTTCCCAACCAGTTCTCAAGCGCGCGAATGCGCCGGCTGAATGCCGGCTGCGTCACATTGCGCTGTTCCGCAGATTTGGAAAAACTGCGAGTGTTCGCAAGACTTACAAAGTCCTCTAGCCATTTTAGTTCCATGGCCCACGCCTTGGATTGTCACAAGTCTCACAATAGTCCCGATAAAGGGATCAGTATCAAGGTTAGGCCATCCAAGTTGTTTCGGCCACGCCCCGCTGACAATAACTTTTTGAAGACATCATGCTGATTCTGTATGCGCTATTCAGGATCGGCATTAGTCAATTTCTGCACCCCCTGCCAAAATTGGGGACGGTTTGAAGTCTCTGGTTATCATGGCCGGATTTGGGCCAGCCAAAGTATATTTCTGGCTGTCCCGGGGGGAAAGTGAGCAATATTGATACGTCATGGGGTGAAATTCGTGATTCTGGTCCACTGTGGCTGCAATAGTTTCATGACCGGTAAGTTCTGGCCCGCTTGCCACAGACATTAATAGCTTAGTCCCTGATATCCAGTCGAGCCGACTTTGAGAGTTCAGACCCGAGTGCTTGGGAGCACGCGGCGCCGTCTGATTATCGCGCCGTTTTGGGCCTATCTCACGGGAGGATTTGGCGATGGCCAAAACGCATACTGATCCTTTGAAGCCGACGCGCAAAGGAGGGCCGTTCGGTTTCTGGACGAGCCTGAAACTCTGGCAGAAAATTATCATAGCGTTGGTCCTGGGCGTCATTGTCGGCGCCGTTCTTGGACCAAACGCGGAACTGATCAAGCCGATCGGTTCACTGTTCATCAATCTCATCAAGATGCTGATTGTACCGCTCGTTTTCTCGTCACTGGTCGTCGGTATCTGTTCGATGGATGACATCCAGAAAATGGGCCGGATCGGCCTCAAATCATTCTTCATCTATCTGCTGACAACAGCGGTCGCCATAACGATCGGCTTGATCATAGGGACCTTGCTGGAACCCGGCGTTGGTCTGAACATGGAACTGCCGGCCGAAGCTACCGCTGTAAAAGAGGCGCCATCGTTCATTCAAACTCTGCTGAACATGGTTCCCAAGAACCCGATCAAGGCCATGTCCTCGGGTGCTATTCTGCAGATCATCGTCTTCGCGCTGATGCTCGGTGTAGCGATCAATCTCGCCGGGGAGAAGGGCAAGCCGGTTGCCAACGTCTTCGAGTCCTTTGCCGAGATTATGTACAAGATGACCCATATGGTCATGGCCTTCGCGCCTTATGGTGTGTTTGCCCTTATGGCCTGGGTCGCTGGCAAGTATGGCCTCGAAGTGTTGCTGCCGCTGAGCAAGGTCATTCTCGGTGTGTATGTTGGCTGTATCCTTCACGTCCTGCTGACGCTGACGTTCGGCGGCATCATGATGACCGCACGACTCAACCCCATCCGTTACTGGCGCGGTATCATTGACGCCCAGGCTGTTGCGTTTACAACTACCAGCAGCTCCGGCACCCTGCCTGTGACTATGGAGTGCGCCCGGACCAATCTGGGAGTTTCTAAGCCCGTATCCAGCTTTGTGCTTCCGCTGGGGGCAACCATCAACATGGACGGTACTGCCCTTTACCAGGGTGTGGCGGCATTGTTTGTCGCGCAGGCTTTCGGGATCGACCTGACCACCGGCCAGTACATCACGATCATTCTGACATCGACGCTGGCATCGATCGGTAGTGCCGGGGTGCCCGGTGCCGGTTTGATCATGTTGTCACTGGTGCTCACATCCGTTGGGTTGCCTTTGGAAGGTCTGGCGGTGATTGCCGGTATCGACCGGATTCTCGACATGGCGCGGACAACCGTCAACGTAACAGGTGATCTGATGGTCTCCGTGCTCATTGCCAAGAGTGAGGGGGAGCTGGACGAGGAAGCCTACAACCGGGTCGCAGAGGTGTGATACCAACACCATTCTTTGCGACCAAAATCGAGACGCGGGTCTCCCCCGAACTCGATTGAAGAGAGGCAACTGGCGGATATCCCGCCAGTTGCCTTTTCTCTTTGTGGACACTCACATGACTCGCGATTTTTTTGAACGCGGGTGGATAGAATCGAATGTGGAACGAGCTAAAGGAATTGCTGATTGCGCTGCTGGCTGCCATAGCTGCTCTCTGGGCTATCGTGACCCTTGTCAGCCTGTCGGGACGCCTGAATGCACCGGACGATGGCGCTAAACAGAAACCTCCTGACAAAGAGCCGTCATTGGATGCGCATGCGCCGATCACGGCTGACGCTTTGGACCAGACTTCCCGATCTGCCCCATATGAAGGAACGCCAGTAGTGACGGGCTTGTTTGTAACTTCCCAGGGAAGTGCCCCGATGCAGCAAGTAGATGAGATTGAAGCTGTTGCCCGCAGGGGACTTCGCGGCGACCGATACTGCGAGGGTTGCGGATTTTGGAGTGAGAAGGATGAATGCCAGGTCACCATCATCGCGCAGGAAGACCTCGATGACATGGCACGCGAGACTGGTATCGACTTCAGCAATGGTGTTCACCGGCGTAACATCGTCACACGCAATATCGCTATTGAACAGTTCGTTGGAAAACGCTTCCAGATTGGGGGTGCCAAATTTGTTTATGACAGGCCTCGCCCGCCATGCCTCCATCTGCAGACGATTACGGAGGCTGGCGTTGTTAAAGCACTGGTCGGGCGTTCCGGGATTTGCGTCCGTTGTTTCCATGGGGGTGTGATCAGGCAAGGTGATGAGATCATTCCGATCACCATGTCGTTTCCAACCATCCTGAAAAGAGCTTTAAAATCCTTTTGGCAAAACTGAGTCCTGGCTAAGTGATCCAAAACGTCCGCTTAGGGTCATAAGCGGACATGAATCATGCCAATGACCGTGTCCGCCTTGTCCCCGAAAGCGGACATAATTACACACCGGCTGTAATTCTGATTTTTAGAAACGGTCAACGGCGAGGAAACAGCCCAGCCCGGGCTGTTATTCCTGCCGGGTTTCGCCATCGGTATCGGACACGGCCGCAGTCTCGCCTTCTCCGGCGGCTTCCGCCTTTCTGGCCTCTGATTTCTCGGCTTTCAGACGCAGGCGTTCGGCCTTCTTGGCCGCCTTGCTTTTCTCTCGTTGCGAGCGTTCAAAATTATAGTTGGGCTTGCGTGGCATCTTCGTCCTTTCCTTGTGGGGGTAGAATTATCCGGGCAGTCAGGCCGCGCGGCGCTGTGAGCGCCGCCGACGTCCCCTGCCGGAATTTGATCTCTGGGGCCGGCCTTTCCTGTTCTCGACTGAGTCGACATCAGGACCAACAGGTCCCTCTCCAACAATGATCAAAGAACGTTTTATCAGCCGTTCGATGGAGCGCAAATGACTTCGTTCGCTTGCATCGCAAAACGAGATGGCAATGCCCTCCGCCCCGGCACGCGCCGTGCGTCCAATGCGGTGAACGTAACTTTCGGGCACATTCGGCAGCTCGAAATTGATGACATGTGTCACGTCGTCAATGTCGATACCGCGCGAGGCAATATCGGTTGCCACCAGAACGCGGGTGCGGCCCTCGCGGAAATTGTCGAGAGCGCGCTGACGCGCACCTTGAGACTTGTTGCCGTGAATGGCTTCAGCACTGATGCCGTCGCGTTCAAGAAGCTTCACCACCTTGTTGGCGCCGTGCTTGGTGCGGGTGAAAACCATCACCCGGTCAAAATCAGGCTCTGCCAGCAATTCGGCCAGCCGGGTCTGCTTGGCATTTTTATCAAGATGGTGGACACGCTGGTCGATGCGGTCGACGGCGATGCTCTTGGCGGCAATCTCGACGCGCTCGGGTTCATACAGTATATCCCGGGAGAGCTTTGCAACTTCACCGGGCATGGTTGCAGAGAACAGCAGCGTCTGGCGCTCCTCGGGGAGCTTTTCGATAATCCTGCGCACGTCGCGGATAAAGCCCATGTCGAGCATGCGGTCAGCTTCGTCGAGGATCAGATATTCAGTCTGGCTCAGATCGATATGGCCCTGCTTGATGAGATCAAGCAGCCTGCCAGGTGTCGCGACCAGGATATCAACCCCGCGCCGCAACGCGTCCACTTGCGGGCGCTGGCCAACCCCGCCCATGACGACGGCGCTGCGCATATGCATATGCCGCCCATAGGTCTTGATGCTGTCGGCGATCTGGATCACGAGCTCGCGCGTCGGCGCGAGGATCAGTGCACGCGCCTGGCCCTTGCCGGGGCGCACATTATCTTCTTCCAGATTGTGCAGTAGCGGCAGGGTAAAGGCGGCAGTCTTGCCGGTGCCCGTCTGGGCGATGCCGAGCAGATCCAGCCCGTCGAGAAGCAGCGGGATGGCCTTGGATTGAATGGGAGTGGGGGTCTGGTAGTCAGCGTCCTCAAGAGCACGCAGAAGCGGCTCGGAAATACCGAGCTCGGTAAATGATGTAATTGTCACGATAAATAATTTCCTTATGCGCCGGGCGGACGCATGCGTAATGGCGTGCGACAGGCCGGGGCCATGTCGTCGTCCACGCGCACCTGGAACTGACGGATTTTGTTTGATTGGTTTTTATATGGTCCCGGGACAAGTGCGCACCGAATTCCGGCGCGAATCGCGCGATCACGAGACGTTGTATGCCACAGATGGCCCCTAAAGCGTTGAAAGTCAAGCCGCCTGGCGAAAAGATAAGAGAAATGGCTAATGCTTTCAGGGGCGCTCTGCCCCGGACCTACCACTTCATATTGATATTCTTCACCCGGGTGTAGCTGAGCAGTTCCTCGAACGTTTCTTCCTTGCCGATGCCGCTTTGCTTCCAGCCGCCATAGGGCGCGCCGAGATAACGGCCCGAGGAGTTGATCCAGACGTATCCCGCTTCAACGCGTTCAGCCGTGCGCATGGCCATTTTATAATCATTGGTGATGATGGACGCAGTGAGGCCATACATGACGCCGTTGACGATCTTGATCATTTCGTCATAGTCCGACCAGGTCATTATGGACATAACAGGACCGAATATTTCCTCAGCCCCGATGCGCATGTCCGGCGTCACGCCGTCGAACACCGTCGGTTGGATAAAGAAGCCGTTTTTCAGGTCCGGATCATCTGGCTTTCCGCCGCCGGAGAGCAGCTTGGCGCCGTCCTCGTGCCCATAGCCGATATAGTTCTGGATACGCTCATATTGCTGCTGCGAGACGATCGGCCCCATTTCCGCGCCTTCAAGCCATGGCAAGCCAATCGGGATTGCCGCGGCAGCCTTGGCAAGTTCATCCGCCACCGCGTCATGGAGGGATGCATGCACCAGCACGCGCGAGGTGGATGAGCAGGACTGTCCCTGCCGGTTCATGTTCATTGCCCTGATGGTCGCGGCAGCGGCAATTTTTGGATCGGCATCGGGGAAGATGATCATTGGATTCTTGCCGCCGAGTTCAAGCGTCACCTCTTTCAGCCCTTCCGCCGCCTCGCGGGCGATGATGCGCCCGGTTTCCACCGAACCGACGAAGCCGATGCGGGAGACGTCCTTGTGGCGCACCATGGCGGAGCCGGTCTTGCCGTCGCCAGTGACGATGTTTACGACGCCGGGCGGGAAAATGCCCTCACACAACTCACCCAGTTTCAGGCCGGACAGGGGTGCCTGTTCCGGGCCCTTGATGACAACTGTGTTCCCGGCGGCCAGTGCGGCTGCCGCCTTTTCCGCACAGAAGCGGAACGGATGGTTGAATGGATTGATTTTTGCGACGACACCGTATGGCTGGCGCAGCGTCACGTTGAGATGCCCCGGCTCGCGTGACATGGTCTCACCCTTGATCTCGGTGACAAGACCAGCGAAATAGCGATAGGTGTCGGAAGTCCATTTCATATCGCCGCGCATGCCCGACACGGCATTGCCGCTATCGACAGCATCCATCACCGCAAGATTATCGGCATGTTCGTCAATCTTTTCAGCCAGGCGCACAAGATGTTCCGCCCGTTTCGTGGCGGGCAGCGCGGCCCAGGCCGGGAAGGCGTCTTTGGCGGCGGCCACCGCGGCATTAACATCTTCCTCATTGGCAAGAGGAGCCTCGCCCAGAGTCTCGCCATTGGATGGATTGATGCTCGTGATGGTTTCTCCGGAGCGAGCCTTGACCCACTCGCCGCCGATGAAAAGTCCTTTGGGCGTGAAGCCCAGATCTGGTGTTTTTGCTGACATGAATTCTTTCCGGTTTACGGGACTACTGCTGCTCGGAGTACTGAGCGATCGGATGCTTTCTTGAATGCCTCGTTCAGGTCATCAAGCTTGAAGGTTGAATCGACAATATCCTTGAAGGGGAAGCGATCACGGTTGGTGACGACAAAATCGAGAGCCTGGATCAGGTGCTTCGGGTGGTAATTATGAATGCCCTTCAGCGTGATCCATTTTTTTACGAACATATTAGCGTCGAGAGTGACATTGGCATCGGGTGTTACAATGCCCCCTAATGTATAGCGTCCTCCGACACGCAACATCTTCAGTCCAGCGGTTACCACATCGGGCACGCCGCATACTTCGATCACCACATCGACACCATCAGGCGGTGCGAGCTTGCGAACCTGCTCAACAACCTCGTCCTCAGACATATCGGAGATGTTTATGACGACATCGGCGCCAAACTTCTTGGCGGCTTCCAGCCGGTCTTTAACTGAATCAAGACCAATAACGCGTCGCGCTCCACGGGCCTTGGCCATGGCGCAGCCATACAGTCCGAGCAATCCCAGCCCCTGAATGGCAACCACATCACCCATGCCAATATCAGAGGCTTCGGTGACGGAGATCATAGTGGCAACGCCGCAATTCAAGGGAGTGGCTTCTTCATCGGAGAGGATGTCCGGTATTTTCAAAATGCCGGTGCCGGGCACCACGTAACAATATTCAGCAAATCCCCCGAGGAAATGTGGGTCAGTTTCTACGAGGTCATGACCATATTTCCGGATGCCGTTAGATTTTTGCGGCATGTCATGAACATCGCGATAATAGGACTCTCCATGATGAAAATATTCCGTCCACGTGATCCTGTCCCCCACGGCAAGCACGTCGCCACGCATGTCATGAGAAATATCTCCACCAAGCTGGTCGATGACCCCGATGATTTCGTGACCCAGTATGCCCGGGCACGGGTTGGGACGCCGGCCTTCCCATGAATGAATATCTGATCGGCAGATCGTGGACATGGAAATGCGGACAAGCACCTCGTCAGCGTGTACGTCACGCAAGGGGTACTCCTTGATTTCGAATGGTGTATTCGGGGCATCATATACGGCAGCACGTGCGGTGCGCTTGGACACGGTTCTAACTCCTGGTGGGATAAATCAAGCAGTGCCGTTAATGGCGTATTCAAAAATGTTGTAATTTTTCAGCTGCCCTGAATTGGCTTTGGCGCTGTAGTCAGAGTTTAACGGGCGGCTGATGACGAAGGGAACGTCACGCTCTGAAATGCCACCATGGGTTCTGAGGCGCTCACCATTCAGTCCTGCTATGTCATGATCATCACGACCCATACCGAGGCAGTAATTTTCACCCGAGATCACGACGATATCGGCTTCAACATCTATGGGCAGATCAAAGGTTTGCGCTGCTTCCTCACGCGCCAGGACCACTTCTATCCCTTCGATTGGGCGGATGAATTCAATTACATCAGACGGATTCAAATCGTTGAAACAATGAACCCGAACGAAGCCGCCAAATGACCCGTGATGGCCAACGAAGGCATCAGTAATCGGGCAAATTACCTTCGTGTTGCCTGCACCATACTTTTCATCCAGCAAGTCCTGGAGGTAGATGATGTTGTAATTGCCCTCACTGTCGCATTTGTCTTTCATGCCATGGTCGGCTACCAGGCCAACAGTGGCACCAAGTTCTTCCAGTCGGGCAAAACGGTCATCCATGGCTTTGTAAAATTCGAGAGCCTTGGGATGATCCGGGGCATATTTATGCTGCACATAATCGGTGAGCGAAAGATAGAGTAGTCCGGGCTTTTGCTCCTGCTCAAGAAATTTGATGCCCGCATCAAGCACGAACAGTGAGAGTTCCTCGGAATACATATCCGGCAGCTCTTGCCCGACAAAGCCAAGAGCATCATCGATACCGTTTTCTTCCATGGTGGTCTGGTCAGCATGCTGAGTTGAGAAACACACATTGCCCTTGCTGACATCCAGATCCTTACCCAGTTGTTTGCGAAGCTTGTCCTTGGCTGTGACCACGACAGTGGGGACACCTGCTTTCGATAAAACATCAAAGATGGTACGCGAACGAAGCAATTCGGGACCAGTCATGACTACGGCTTCGCCAGTTTCCCGGTCGAGATAGAAATTACCGGAAATTCCATGCACCTTTGGTGGACTACCCGTTGCGATAGACATGTTGTTAGGGCAGGTGAAGCTTGGAACCACGCAGTGTGCGGTGGCGTTGAAGCCATCACGCATAAACCGCTCAATGGTTGGAATTACGCCAGCCTTGCTTGCAGCAGTAAAATATTCCGGATCACTGCCGTCAATGCAGACAACTGCCACCGGATTGGTCGGCACCTTGTATGTGGCGCCATTCAGCTCTGTATCTTGCGTGGTCATTTTCGGGAGCCTCTTCCTTGCCGGATTTGTCACTGTGACCGGCTTTTCATTAAAACTAGCATTATTTTTCGTATTTGGTAAAATTGGAAATGGTCCACAATTGATCGATTTCATCAATGTATCAAAAATGGCTGGAAGCGTTCCATCAGGTAGCTACAGAAGGTAGTTTTACCGGCGCTGCACGAAAATTAAATGTCGGTCAGCCGACAATCTCTTCTCATGTTTCCAACTTGGAAGGGCGCTTTGGCGTGGAGTTGTTCCATCGTAAGGGGCGAACCATATTGCTGACCTCTGCTGGCAAGATGCTCTATGACATCACCCATGATTTGTATGGGCATGAGCAGGAGGCTATCGCCTTTCTGAATGCTGTGAAAAACCTGGAATTCGGGGAGTTGAATTTCAGTGCTGTCGGCCCTCATGACGTGATGGAGCTACTGGCAGCATTTCGTGAAACCCGTCCTGGGATCAAATGCACGGTCCGTCTTGCCCTGATCGAGGAGGTGCTCGATGACCTGGAAGGGTTTCGCGCCGATATCGGAATTCTTGGTCGGGATTGCGCCAGCGAGACCATTCACTCGGTCTTCTATAACCAGCATAGGGTGTTCGTGGTCGTGAACCGTTCGCATCGGTTGGCGGTTAGAAAAAAAATAAAGATGAAAGACCTTACTGGTGAGCCCATGATTATTCGCTCTCCTTCCTCAACAACGCAAGAAGCGTTCGACAAGGCGGCGGAGGAAGCCGGTATCCTGATCGAGCGGGTGTTTGAAATCGAGAGCCGGGAGGGCTTGCGCGAAGCCATTGTTCGGGGGCTGGGTATCGGGGTTATTTCAGAAACGGAATTCGCCCCCCATCCGGAGTTGCACGCATTGCAGGTCACTGACGCTGAAATGTCTACTCGCGCCTATATCGCGTGCCTGAAAGCGCGCCGGAACAGGCCCCTGATCCAGGAGTTTCTGACCCTGGGTACGTCCATTGTCGAGAAGCGCAAGAAATAACGGGTGGTGGCATATCCACCTAGCCCGCTACTCCAGCATTAATGACCGAGGTTAATAGTCAGCCGCCAATCACAAAGTTGCCCTTCATGCCGTCGTCGTAGTGGCCGGGGACATTACAGCCAAACTCGATCTCCGCGCCTTTGTGAAACATCCAGATGACTTCACCTGTCTTGCCGGGCTCAACAAGTGCGCTGTTGCCGTGGCTGTGGTCCATCTTGCCCATCACCTTGTCGGCCATCAGGTGACCGGCATCCATCATCTTCATCATTTCTGACTGATGCTCTTTTTGCATTTCCGGCGTGCCGATGGTCATTTCGTGAACTAGCGTGCCCTTGTTCTTGATCACGAAACGGATCGTCTCACCATCCTTCACCTGGATTTTTTTCAGGTTGAACTTGTTGTCCTTGGCAATGATCACAACCGTCCGGCTCACATTGGCCTTATCACCGGGCATACCGCCAGGCATGTTGTGGCCCATAGAACCATGATCCATTTTTCCCTGGCCCATAGCGCCAGGAGTCATCTTTCCCATTGACCCTTGGTCCTTGGTTCCATGACCGTGGCCTTTCTCACCAGGGCCGGCTTGCGCCGTGGCCGTTATCAAGGCGATGCCTGCAATGGCAACATTGAAAGCGAGGGTGCTTCTGAGTGATCGTTTGAGTTTCAGCATATTCGTTTCCTTTTCTATTGGGGTTTGGCTTGTTTGAGGGTTAACCAGCAAAAATTCCGTCATCGTCCATTTCGTCCTGTGTAGCGGGCCGCACGAGCGTCCCCTTTGGGGGGGAGTACCAGCCCGGATTGTCATAACTCGTCAGATTTTCACGTACCTTGAACACGGTGAACATGCCGCCAGCTCCGATATATTCATAAGGACCATCCGCTCCGACCATGGGAATGGAGTTCTCCGGCATGTCCATGTGAGATGCCATCTGGCCCATGCCGATCATGCCGTTGGTGCCCATTGTCATGTAGCCAGGGACCAGCGAGCCAACAGCTTTATCCAGTAATCCCGGATCAGCCCCAACCATGTTGGGCAGACCGTGACCCATCTGGTTCATGACATGGTGGGTCATGTGGCAATGCATGGCCCAGTCACCGGGATTGTCGGCGACGAACTCGATATTGCGTGTCTGTCCGACTGCCACGAGAACAGTGGTCTCGGGACGCCATGCAGATTCCGGTATCTCACCGCCATCGGTTTCGGTTTCGCGGAAGGCATATCCATGCAGATGGATCGGGTGGTGATCCATCGCTGACAGGTTGCCGATGCGAATGCGTACCCTGTCATTCAGTTTTGCCACCAGGGGTTCTATTCCGGGGAAGACCTTGCCGTTGAAGGTCAGGGTGTTGAACCCGCTGGAGACACTGGTGTCGGGACGATAGGTACCGGGCTTGATGTCCCATTCATGCAACATAAGGGCAAAGTCACGGTGTGGCCGTTCACGCTTCGGCTTGCGCGGATGGAGAATGAACATGCCGGTCAGCCCCATGCCTTCCTGGGTCATGGTGTCCTTGTGCGAGTGATACATGAATGTACCGTGCTGCACCGCCTTGAACTCGTAGCGGAAGGTTTCGCCCGGCTTAATGGTACGCTGGGTCAGGCCCGATACGCCGTCCATACCCATGGGCAGGATGATGCCGTGCCAGTGCACCGTGGTAGGTACGGCAAGTTTGTTGGTGACGTAAATTCGTATCTTGTCTCCTTCGACGGCCTCGATAATCGGCCCCGGCGTGTGTCCGTTATAGCCCCAGCAGATTGCTTTAAAGCCGGGTGCGAATTCGTGACTGATCTCTTCTGCGATCAGGTGGAATACCTTGGTGTCATCAACCACATTGAATGGCAGCGTCGCGCCGCTTGGAACAACAACTGGCGTATAATCTTTACCGGGTTCACCAGGTTGGAAACTCTCTTCCGGATCTACCGTTCGCGCATACCAGGGATTGCCTCTCGGTGTTTTGTAAACCGCATTGGGATCGACTACGGGTTTCTTGAAAACCTTTGTTGTCGCTCCATGCTGACTGTGATCCATCTGCGCTGGCATCTTGTGACCGGCATGTGGATCGGAGGCCTGGGAAAGCGCTTGCTTGCCGACCAATGCTGCCCCGGCCAGGGCAATGCCGGAACCCGCCAAAGCCTGTCTGCGTGTGATCTTTTTCATCAGTGTCCTCCTTCACCACCGCCACTCGCCGCAGAGGAAGCCACTTCCATGCTTCCTGAGTCTGCGCCATCCGGCAGGGTTCCGCTCATGAGTTGTTGGAACCGGACATAGGCAATCCAGTAGGTGCGCAGTGCCTGAATGGATTGCCGTCCGGCAAGAATCTGCTGCCGCCTCGCGGAGATCAGCTGGAAGATGCTCTCCTGCATGGCGTTGTAGTCGCGTTGGGTGCCAAGCAGGATGCGCTGGCTCTGCGGCAGGACGGCTTTGTTGTAATAATTTACCGTCTTGCTCGCGGTCAGCAACCGTGCACGGGAAAGACGCGCCGTTGATCGTACTTTAACAGCCAAAGCCCAAAGTGCATCTTCCGCTTGCTGGATTTGCAGGAGAACACCGGCCTTGCGCGCCTGACCACGGTCGAAGATCGGGATTTCAATCTCGAAGACCGGCCCCCAGGCCTCGCGGCTGGTTTTCTCCTTCTCACCAGTATCTTCGTTTTTCTCGACCTCGATCTCGCGCTCGAACTCGGTACCGGATTCAACATCCCGCAACAGGGACTCCCGGCGCACCTGACGGAACCGGCGCCCCAATGTGGTGAGCTTCTGGGTGGCTATGGCAATCTCCAGGCTGGCCCGCAAAGCCCTGCGCTCGGCATTCCGAGTGTCCACCGTGCCTCGCGGCAGGTTCGGGAGTTTATGCGGGGCTGACCAAAAGGTTTGACCGCCAGTCAGTCCCATCAGGACATTCAGCTTTTCGCGTGCCTCGTCTGCCCGCGCCTCTGCCTGCGCGAGTTCGAGCTTGGCATTGGTGAGGAAGCTCTGGTTCTGCTCGAACTGCAACGCGGTGATGTTACCGGCTTTCCGAAGCGCCGCAGCAGCATTGACGGTTGCCCGGGCTGACTCATTGACCGTTTTGAACAGATCGACTTCCTGCTTCGCAGAGACGAAATCAATGAAGGCGGCGTGTGTATCGGCCGCATGTTTGATTACCCGCCGGGCTACGCCGAGTTTTGCTTCTTCAAGCGCAGAACGGGCCACCGCTTTTCGTCTTGGGCGTTTCAGCAGATCGATGAAACTCCAGGCGACGCCGAAGGCCAGGTTTGGCGTGCCACCTGCGTCGGCGAACCATGTCACGGCACCATCTGCTACCGGGTTCTTGAGAAGCCCGGCCTGCACCAGGTTGGCCTGGGCTATGCCGACATCGGCGTATGCCGACTGTAAATCACGGTTGTTCAGAAGGGCGATTTGTACAGCGCTGGAAGGTGTCAGTTGCCGTGAAAGCATGCCTTTCACGGCAGAGTGCGCTTCCATGTCTTCGCGGGATCCTGCGTCCCACTGAATACGCTTGTTGATGCGCTCACCGACGTCATAGGCCACATCGTCGAAGGCTTCCTGCGGTGCAAGCCTTGAGCAACCACTCACCGTAAGTAGAAGCATGGCGGCCAGGATGGATGTGTTCTTTATACCAATCATCTCCATCCCCCTCAGTGCTTGTGCTGATTAGCGCCGGAAGACGGAGCAGGTTTGGCGGTTGAGGGAGTGATGCCGGGTTTGATGTTCTGCAACTCCGGTTCAAGAGCCCCTGAACTGACCAGAACCGCGCCTGCCCCGCCGTCAGGATCGGCCGGGTGGCCGAGCGGCACGACAAAATTATTTTCTGTGCGCACACACGCACCTGCAGCCAATGTCAATAAGGCAAGAAGCCCAAGTCTAAAATACGCCACGATATTCCCCCGAAATTCCTTTTCGTTCACAACAATTCAGCCCATGTCCACGATGTGGAGGCATTGAGGGCTGACCGGTCTTGAGACCGGCTAGCAATCAGAAATTGTGAAAGAAATTTTAGAGGCGGTAGCGATTTGTGCGTGCGTATGGCCGTGCGGAAACAGGCTCATCACCTGACCGCCAAGCATATCCCGGATTTCGAAGTCTTCGGGTGGATTGGTAAGATCCAACATCGGCTCCGATCAGGTCATACACGACGTTTTCATAATCCGGGGATGGATCAGGTGAACTATCCAAAGTTGAAAATCTCTGGCTTTTGTTGACACCCCAGCCTTCGCACATTTCCTCACAGCTGATCGGAGAATTACCCGGATTTGGGTGATGACCGCTGTCATGGCTTCCATGGTTGGAAACGCCGGATACATGCTGTGCATGTATGTGATTGGAAGGATCGCTATGCGAATCGACTTGTGAAGTCTGGGTATGGGCATGGGCAGACCCAGCCCCCACGAACCCCGATAGGGACAAGCATGGTCCAACCATCAAGGTGAGAGCCAGCACCACGGCCAGAAGCGGTCGCAATTTTAAAGAAACAAAGTGCAATGCCCGAACCCTTGAGTTTGAATCACATTACATTCAACGAATTTGACATCGCTGAGTCAATTTAAGAACGGCTCAATCACAAAAATGTTTGTTTCAATAAAGCCAGGGGAGAAATAGTTATTTGGCTTTCGCCACCCGCGCCCGCGCCCAGGCGGAAATACCTTCAGCGATCAATACCAGGACGACGATTGAAACCAGGATGGCCGAGACGCGGAGGGTTTCGATCTGAAGGACGTTGCGCTTGAGATACCACCCCATCCCGCCGGCTCCGAAAAAGCCAACGACCGTGGCGGCGCGAAATGCGACATCCCATGTGTAGATACCGATGCCGGTGAAGGCGACGCGCACCTGCGGGAACACGGCATAGACCATGACGCTCAGCTCGCTGGCGCCCGTGGCCCGGATGGCTTCAACTGGCCCCATGTCTATGGCCTCGATTTCCTCCGCGAACAATTTGCCCGCAAAGCCGATACAGAACATGGTCAACGCCAGTACGCCGGCCATCATGCCGAAGCCCAGAATAGTGACAAACAGAATAGCCCAGATGGTTTCATGTACGGAACGTGTGCTCATCGTCACAAACCGGGCGAGCGGATAGACGAAGCGTCTGTGCGGCGTCATGTTGTAGGAACCGAACCAGCCGAGAGGTATGGCCATGGCCATGCCGAACATTCCGCCAAGATAGGCCATCTGGATGGTTTCCCAGACGGAAGCCAGATACTCAGGCTGCGTGACATAGTCGATTTCGGGCGGGTAATAACGATCCGTGATCAGCGCACCGACGCGACCGAACATGGTGAAGAACCGCTCAAGCGGGATATTCAGGTAAATTATCGAGTAGCTCAGAAAAACGAGGCCCAGTAACACTCCGGCCCAACGGTATAGAGACTCGGGAAACTTGAACCGCCGCCACTCGCGGGGGCTTTCGCGTCTGGTTTGGGAATGACGGTGTGTTGTCGCGCTGCTGGCCATGACTAGATGATCGCCTTTCGCACGTAATAGGACACAAATTCGCCGAACAGGATCAGAACCAGGATGGCGAGTATGACGGTAGAGACACCCGGATGGTTGAACGTGTTGAGTTGCCGGAAGAACACCAGCCCCAAACCACCTGCGCCGACCAGACCGAGTACCGAAGACCGGCGGATATTGATCTCCCATTCAAAGATGATCACGCTGATCATAGCGGGGAGAACCTGTGGCAGAATCGCGTAAATAAAAACCTGAAAATCGCTTCCGCCCACGGCACGGATGGCCTCGACGGGTTTTGGGTCTAGGTCTTCAATCGCCTCTGCCGACATCTTGGCAATGAACCCAACCGAGCGAACCGCGATTGCCAGCACCCCGGCAAGGGCACCCAATCCGACGGCAGCTACAAAAAACAGAGCCCAGACTATTTCATGGATGGAACGGCTGAGTGTCATCATCAAACGTGCAAGCGGATACGTGATAGGGGCGTAGGGTGTGATGTTGAGAGCGCCAAACCAGATGGCCGGAACACAGACGATAACGCCAAGCAAAGTCCCCAGGGTTGCAACCATGATCGTCTCGATAGCCGGTTCCCAGAGATTGGGCACGAGGCCCCAATCGATACCAACAAACTCAGAAATCGATTCAAGGACGTCGGCCAACGATCCCAGGCGCGCCCAATCGGTGTCGTCGACGATTGTGGTTTTGACGCTCCAGAGGACAAACGCCAGAACGACCAGGTAGATTGCGGAGTGCATCAGCTTGGTCCTGCTGCGCGCGGCAATGATTCGGTCGGCTTCGCGGGCTGTCGCTTCGGCGGTGGTCACTAGAGGACCTCCATCGCATAGATTTCATCGAGCTTTTTGGTGTTCATCTTCGCGGTAGGCCCGTCGAACATCTTGATGCCGTCCTGCAGGCCGATCATCTTGGTGCAGAACTCCATCGCCAACTGCACGTCATGGATGTTGCACAGCACCGGCATCTTGTACTCAGCCGCGATCTCCACGATGAGCTCCATCACCTCACGAGAGATTTTCGGATCAAGGCTGGAGGTCGGCTCATCGAGAAGCAGTAATTTGGGGTCCTGCATCAGCGCTCGGGCAATGCCGACGCGCTGGCGCTGACCTCCGGAAAGTTGATCGGCGCGCTTGTCAACATGGTCGGACAGACCCACCCTGTCGAGCACTGAAAGAGCGCGCGAAATGTCCTTCTTGGAAAATAACCGGAAAAGGGCCGTGATATTGCCAACATAGCCAAGTCTACCGGACAAAACATTATCCATAACCGACATGCGATCCACCAGATTGAACTCCTGAAAGATCATGCCAACATCACGGCGCAGCTTGCGAAGCCCACGCGAGTTCAGAGCCAGAACATCGGTACCATAAAGTGTGATCTCGCCGGATTTGGGCTCAACCAGCCGGTTTATGCAGCGGATCAGGGTGGACTTACCTGCGCCGCTCGGGCCGATAATGGCGAAAAAATCATCTGCATCGACCTCGAAACTGACGCCTTTGAGAATCTCAGGCCCGGACGCTGAATAGCGAACTTTAAGGTCCTTTACTGAAAGAATAGACATGGATCCCCCGACAAATGTCCCGAATTCTTTGTGTTGGAGAGGCGGACGATTGGTCCACCTCTCCAGTCTCACCAGGAACCGGCACGTGTGCCGGTTTGGAAGGAAGGAAGGTTATTTCTTCTTCTTGCGCGCGTCCTTGGCCTTTTTAAGGGCGCGGATCACGTCATAATCCTTCGGTGACATGGCAACGAATTTGTTGGATTTGACGTTGTCGAGAAACTTCTTCTCGCCAGGGTTGCTAGCGGACAGACCAAGGAAGGTCGCCTTGAGCTTGTCCTTGATATCCTGGCACAGCGTGTTGCGATACACGAACGGATCCTGCGGAATCGCGGGTGATTTCCAGAGAATGTTGACGTCGTCCAGTTTGACTTGACCCTTGTTCACCACATTGTCGAAGCGATGTGTCGCAACGAAAGCGGCATCGACCTTGCCCTTGACGACGGCCACAGAGGAAAGCTCATGGCTGCCCGTATAGACGACCTTGCCGAAATATTTGTCGAGGTCACCGCCGACCTTCGGGGCGAAGACGACGCGTGGGAACAGGTTGCCCGAGGTGCTGCCAGGGTCGACCAGCCCGAGGGTCGTCCCCTTGAGAGATTCGATGGTTGTGAATTTCGAGCCCTTCTTGGTGACCAGCGCGGCCTTGTAGCCGGGGCCTTCTTCCTGCATGTGACCAGCGCGCTTGGCGTAAGTCGCGAAGACCTCGATCGAGGGGTCCTTGCTGCTGGCAATCACATAACTGTAGGGGCCCAGCACGGCGACATCGACGAACTTGGCCAGCATGCCTTCAACGACAGAGGCATAGGACGTCGGCATGAAGAACTCGATCTTCTTGCCTGTTTGCGCGGCCATCCGGTCGATCACAGGCTTATAAAGAGCAACTTCGGCGACGGTTTCTTCTGTTGGAATGATAGCGAAGGTGAGTGCCTTCGGGTTTTCACACTGGGCCGCCATGGCCTGGCTGGCCAGCCCGGTGGACAGAAATAGTGCTGCTGTAAAGATACCGGTTCCACGCAATATAGCAGTGCGCCGCGAAATTGTGCGTCCTATTGTTTTGCTTTTTTGGATCATTTCATTCCTCCCTGTGGGTGCGCCCCAATGGCGCTCGCGCTCGCGCTCAACCTGCACAAGGTATCGGCCGTCTGCGACTGCCCGATTGCATTTCGATGCCATTTTTATGCTGGATATTCCGCAACCTACGGTCCAGCTTTTTACGGGCGGCGTCGCTTGACGAGCGCGCACTCAAAAAATCTATCACTTCATTTGGTATTGTCTAAATCGAAAATTTCTACCTAACGATTGAAATAATGAATGCATCGTAAATCGCGTTTCGTGTCCCGTTTGAATTCTAAATGATCTTGCAGCCGAAGCCGCCATCGACCGGCAGCAGAACGCCCGACACATAGGCCGCTTCATCGGAAGCCAGGTACACAGCAGCATGCGCCACGTCCCATGCATCACCCATACCGCCGAGTGGCACCTGCGCGTCGCGTTCACGACGCACCAAGTCCGGGTCGACGCCGCGCTCGGCTGCCCGGCGCACAATCGCCATGGGCGTGTCCATCAGACCGGGCAATATTGCATTGGCGCGAATGTTATAGGGCGCGTTCTCCATGGCCAGATGCTGGGTGAGGGTGTTCACGGCGCCCTTGCCGGTTTTGTAGGTGACGCCGAGGCCAATGGTGATTGAGAGGATCGAGGAGACATTGATGATGTTGCCGGACTTCTGTGCGCGCATGACGGGGAGCACATGCTTGCAGGTCATCACCATGCCCTTCAGGTTCATGGCCATCAACTCGTCCCACATGTCAGCATCTATGTCGGGTGTCGGCGCGTCCCCCTTGGATCGGCCAACATTGTTGTGCAATATGTCTATACGCCCGTAGCGCTCGACGCAGGTATCAGCGATGGTCTTGCAATCGGCCTCATTGGTGATGTCGGCAGCCAGTGCGGACCCCTTGCCACCTTCGGCTTCAACCATTTTCAGCGTCTCGCTGGCCGATTCCCTGTTCAAATCAACGAGCAGGCATGTGGCGCCTTCCTGCGCGAAACGGATGGCGACGGCTCGGCCATTGCCTATGGTGTCGCCCGGTTGCTGCCCGGCGCCGACGATGATTGCGGTCTTGTTTTTCAATCGCATGAGATATTCTGCCTTGTTATGATTTTGCACGCGGTTCCGGGATGCCATGTTCCCGGCCTGCGGTAATAATAGCCCCCCACGCATCATCGGCGAGCCGGATTCCGTTCGCCAGTCTTTCCGCGCGGCTTTTCCGTTCCGGATCACCAGGGGCCATCACCTCGCCACCAGTCAGTGCCGGTTTTGAGCTTTTGAAGTATGAAATATAGCGTTTGATTTCGGCTGCAAAACTGTCGTCCGTGTCAAAGCGCTCTACCGACATATAGATGGAGAGCATGCCGTTATGGACGCGGGAGTAATCGGGGCCGGTTGCGCCTGATCCGGTCAGCGCACCCGCCAGCAATTCGCACATCAGAGCAAGACCCGATCCCTTGTGTGCACCCATAGCAGTTAGGGCACCGGGTCCACGCCGGTCTCCCTGATTGACGGTTGGGTCGGCGTCTCCATAGAGCAGCGCGGGATCGCCGCTTGTTTGCCCGTCAGGACCAACAAGGCTGTCCGAGGGTAGGGGCTTGCCTCCCGTCGCGGCGACAAGGATTTTTCCCTCGGCCACCAGCGAGGTGGCAAAATCGAGAATGATCGGCGGGCCGTCCGGTGCGGGCACACCGATGGCAATGGGTGCTGTCGACATGCGCCGCTCGGTCCCGCCAAACGGCGCAACCAGTACCGAGCCTGCAACATTGACGAAATGGATCGAGACCTGGCCCGCGTCGGCGGCGGTTTCCGAAAAGGCGCCAATGCGCCCGAGGTGGCCTGCATGTCTCAGCGCGACAATTGAAACACCATGCTCGGCTGCCTTGTCTATGCCGCGCTTGACGGCAAGTGGACCAACGGTCTGCCCATATCCGTAATTGCCATCGAGAATGAGCAGGGCGCCGGCGTCACTCACCACCGTGATGTCCTGATCGGGCAGCAACTTGCCCTCGCGCAGCCACACCAAGTAGCGCGGCGTGCGAATGACTCCATGGCTGTCATGGCCGGTGAGATTGGCATCAACGAGGTTACGGGCGATGCGCCCGCTTTCTGCATCGGAGCATCCTGCAGCGGAGAAGATGTCATGGATAAATTTGCAGAGAGTTTCAGCTTGAATGAGCATAGACAATCCTGAATGTGAGAGGCGTTGCGGCGAAAATAGTCCACTTGCAACTCTTCGGGTAGACTGGATAATTGCCTCTCAGGACAATTCGCTAGCATAAGGATTTCAAAGCCCATGAGCGACCCTCTTATCATCACCACCGCCATCACGGGTTCAAGGCCGACCAAGGCTGACAATCCTGCCGTGCCCGTGACACCCGAAGAGCAGATTGAGGCCACCCATGAAGCCTTCGAGGCGGGCTCGACCCTGTTGCACATCCATGTGCGCAATCTAGATGAAAGCCCCGGCTCCGACCCGGAGCTGTTTGCGCGCGTTCAGGAGGGCGTGAAAAAGCATTGTCCCGGCATGATTATCCAGTTTTCCACCGGGGGCAGGGGCCGCGATCAGAATGAGCGCGGGTCCATGCTGCATCTGAAACCCGACATGGCATCGCTGGCCACCGGCTCGGTGAATTTTCCTGACAAGATTTATGAAAACCCGCCCGACTTCGTTGAAGGACTGGCGGCGAGCATGCTCAAATATTCCGTGAAGCCGGAGATCGAGGTGTTTGACGTGGCCATGCTCTACAATGCGGTGAAGCTGGTTGAGCGGGAATTAATCGAGGCCCCGCTCCACGTTCAGTTCGTGCTGGGCATTCCCAATGCCTTGCCGGCTCACCGGCCGCTGCTCGATTTTCTGGTGTCCGAACTTGCCACCCTTATGCCGAAGGCCACCTGGTCGGCCATGGGCATCGCCCGCAATCAGCTGGTGGTCAATCAGTGGTGCCTGGAGCTTGGAGGCCATACACGCACCGGGTTTGAAGACAATATTCGCTTCGACAAGGACAGGCTGGCGAAGAACAACGCGGAGCTTGTGAAACGTGTTGTCGGCATGGCTGAAGAACATGACCGAAAGCCCGCGACGCCTGCCGAAGCTCGGGCGCTACTGAGCCTCTCTTCCTGACGGTGAGAGAACCAGAAGCAATAAACTATCGATCACATTTATGCAAAGATGCGTTTTAGCAATTTTACCTGATAGCACAACGGGTGTAAGTTTACGGCCAAATTCAGGGTCTTCAAGAAGATATGCCGAGCCAATGAGGGTTCGGCGTCACGAGAGGATAGAGTAATGAGTATCAAGTCTGATTACGTTTACCAGCGCGGCTACCGCGGCAAGGTCAAGGGTCTTGTGCTTGACTGGAGCGGCACCACGGCCGACGCCTACGTCATTGCACCGGCGGTTGTGTTCGTCGAGGTGTTCCAGAAACATGGCGTTGAAATCTCCATGCCCGAGGCGCGCGGCCCCATGGGTCTGCGCAAGGACCTGCACATTAAAGCCCTGACCGAGGATCCGGTAATTGCGGAGCGCTGGAAGGGTGTGCATGGCAAATATCCCGATGACGGCGACGTCGCTAAAATGTTTGAAGACTTCGTACCCATGCAGCTCGCCTGCCTGCAAAAATACACAACGCTCCTGCCGGGGGTCGCCAAGACAACAAAGAAGTTACAGAAGCAGGGAATCAAAATTGGCAGCAGCACGGGCTTTGTGCGCTCCATGGTCGATATTCTCGAGAAGGATGCGAAGAAGCAGGGTTATACGCTCGATGCTTCGGTGGCCGGTGATGAGGTTGTTCACGGTGCCCGCCCGAAACCCTTCATGGTCTACCGCAATCTCGATCTGATGGATGTTTCTCCCATCCAGTCCGTGGTCAAGGTCGACGATACGATCTCTGGCGTCGGCGAAGCTCTGGAAGCGGGATGCTGGGGTGTCGGTATCGTGCGCTACTCCAACTATATGAATATCAACACGCTGGAAGAAGCCGACAGCCTGTCGAAGAAGGAAATAGCACGCCGCATGGCCATCACGCGCGAGATCCTGCAAAAGGCCGGGGCGCATTATGTCATCGACGATTTTAAACAACTCATTGATGTCATCAAGGACGTGAACAAGCGCCTGGCGCGCGGTGAGAGACCGTAAAGCATTCAGGTAACACCTGCCTACGGGGCGGCGGCTTTAGCGGACTATTTCGTCTGTAAAGTGAAAACGCCGTCCCAGTTTTTAGGTGGCGGTTGCTTTTTGAAATTCCTGATGCGCCCCTCGTAAAGATCAAGCAGGGCCGAGAGATCGACGCCAAGTGTGCGCGTGTCGATTTTGCGCAGGGCAGTCAGTTCCTTTGTTGCCGCCGTCCATTTGCGCCCGCGATAGGCGAGCAGCATCGTGCCCATGTGATTTTCCAGGGACTTGAAGTTGGTCCTGCCGGTCTGTTCATGCGTCCCGAGCAGCGCAAAGACAACCTCGGGCTCTTTCTTGCCCTTCACCCGCAGGGCGTCGAGTTCCAGCACGGCAAAGCGTTCCCTCACCAGCTCGGCTGTGTGAGATCCCAGAATGATGGGCACACCAAACGCCTCGGACTGGCCCTCGAGCCGTGACGCAAGGTTCACCGAGTCACCCAGCACCGAGTAATCGAAGCGCATGTCGGAGCCCATATTGCCGACCACGCAGTCGCCCGTATTAATGCCGATGCCGATGCGCAAGGGTACATAAGGCGTTCCGCTTTCCTTCGCCTCGTCCTTGCGCTCGGCGTTGACCGCGTCCAGATTTTTCATCATCTTCAACGCCGCAGCACAGGCATTGGCGGCATGGTCCGCATTGTCGAGGGGCGCGTTCCAGAACGCCATGACCGCATCTCCCATATATTTGTCGATGGTTCCATGATGCTCCAGAACCGCGTGTGAAAGCGGCGTGAGCAACCGGTTGAGAAGTGCGGTTAGCTCTTGCGGATTTTCCTTGTAGCTCTCTGAAATGCTGGTGAAGCCGCG
This sequence comes from Hyphomicrobiales bacterium, assembly GCA_021775555.1. Classification (GTDB taxonomy): domain Bacteria; phylum Pseudomonadota; class Alphaproteobacteria; order Rhizobiales; family Methyloligellaceae; genus UBA2767. Next base: position 23,910 of record JAJFHP010000009.1, read on the forward strand.
CACGTCGGAAAACAGGATGGAGAGTTCACGGGTTTCACCGCCGAGCACCAGCCGGTCCGGGTCTTTCGCCAGCTGCGCCACAAGGTCGGGCGAAATATACTGGCTGAAGGCGCCACGGATCTGCCGCCTCTGGGCTTCTTCACGAAAGTAATTCACGAACACCATGGTGACGAAAACGGCGAGACCGCCCGTCAGCGGGTAGGCCACGTCAAGCAGGATGCCCTGTGCTGTGAACAGATACCATGCCAGCCACGCCACCAGGGCGGCGATTGCCGTGCCAAGCGCGGCGACGGGGAGCGCACCTAAAATTGGCGCCAGAACAATGAACGCAAAACCAACGGCAAGCGTCAGGCAGAGCTCAGCGCCTATGGTATACCCGGGACGCTTCAGCGAGGTGCGCGAGAGGATGTTCTCAAGTGCCTGCGCATGCAACTCGACGCCCGGCATGACAGGCTCAATTGGCGTGGATTTCACATCGAACAGGCCGGTTGCCGAGGTTCCGATGAGGACGAGCTTGCCCTTGAAAACATTTGGGGGTGTCTTGGCGTTGATAACATCGGCGGCGGACACGAAGCGCTTAGGATCATGGTGTGAATAGTAAATCCACAACTGCGCGTTGGAGTCTGTCGGGATTTCGATGCCGGCCAGCACCACCGATTGCACGCCCGCCTTACCGGTCTTGATCACGTAGGTTGTCTGCCCCGTGGCCACGCGCAGCATGTCCGCGTTGAGCGACGGGATCATGGAGCCGCCGGCCATCATGACAACGGGCACGCGGCGCACCAGCCCGTCGGGGTCCGGCAGCACGGTGAACATGCCGCGCCCGCTGGCGGCATCCTCAAGGATGGGAATATTGCTCAAAAGACCTGGATACTTGATGAGAAAAGGGTTCGGGTCGGCACCCAGCGTAGCAAAGGACGCTTTCGGCGCAAGTGCTGCGCGCGTGTCTCCCTTGCGCGGGTTATAGGCGGACTGGCCAAGCACGAGGCGCGTGCGCTTGATGATATCGGCAAAAATCATGTCGTGGTCAGGCACGGCTTTCAGCTCAGCGCGGGCGGCTTCGCTCAAGTGAGGCAGCGTTTCTGCGAGAAGCCGGGGGGAGGTGCGATCGGGTTCGGCAAAAACGATATCCATGCCGATGGCGGCAGCACCGCCGCGCGCGATCTTCTCAACAAGCTTGGCGACCACGGTACGCGGCCAGGGCCATTGCCCCAGCGTATTGAGGCTTGCCTCGTCAATATCGACGATCATCACCGGGCGGGAAGTCGTCACGCGTGGCTTGGCAACCTGATACAGATCGAACGTCTTGAGCCGAGCCAGTTGCAGTGCTGCCGGGTCCCAGGCACGCAAACCAACCAACGCCACCAGAAGCACAATGCCGAAGACGCGGCCCCAGCCAAAATGGTGCGCGAACTCCACGCATTTTTTTCCGATGCGCTTCAGCATGGGAGGGTCTCAGAGAAACGGGTTAGCTGTTTGGGAAGACCGGGGAGGCCGGTTGAGGGAGAAACAGGAAAAACCCGGGTTTGCAATCACGCGACCACAGGCGCGGTCGTGGTGTCTTCATGGTCGCCGATGGTCACGGCGATGTCTACTCCACTGCCGACGCCCTGAAGGATAGCGACGTCCGTGAACTCCGCCGGGCCATCGGCGCCGTCAATGTCGACCTGGACGGTTGTATCGCCGGTCTGATCATCCGGGACCGCCCGGACATATTCAGAAAGCTGCTCAACGCCATTGGGATCAAACACCCCGTTGAGGAGACCAGAAAGATCGAGTACATCCTGCTGCACATCGAAATCGGTAATCGTGTCGATGCCGTCCTGGAGGCTGGTGAGGAAAAACTTGTCCGCTCCTCCACCGCCGGAGAGCGTGTCGTTACCTCCAGCACCGGCCAGATAGTCATTGCCCAGACCGCCGCTTAAAGCGTCTGCATCATCTGATCCGACGAGAATATCATTGCCATCTGTGCCAATGGGCAGACCGGTCTGCGGATCGTGCTGGTTCATGGCTGTGTAGAAGGTCTTGGTGACAGATTCACCTGGTGCCAGATCACCGAAATCAAATGTCAGAGTAATTGCGATATCATCAGAGACCCCATCGGGATCAGCTGGATTGTCAAACGCTTCAGGCGCAAACGGATCACGATTTGAGAACCCGAAAGCAGAAGCCCGCGCGTCCGGGTCGGTCGAGATCAGATTGACTGAGACATCCGAATCTGGTCCCAAAGCACGAACAACCGCCGCACCGGTATCACCATCCGGGTTGCTTATAACGTTGTTCAGGGTGTTGTGCGTGCCTTCACCAAAATCAGCATCCTGGTCTGGATCGAAACTCCGCATGAAACGGACATTCTCTACAGTGGAATCGCTGTTGTTCGTCAGGGTGACCGTTGTCGTGAAGAATGTATCGAACTCGCTGAAGGAGATTTCCTGCCTCAGGGCTAGAACACCTCCGACTATGCCTGTCGTAACAGCAGCAAGACGGCTCCCGATTGAGGTGTTGGTAGTTTCGGAGTCAATTTCAACAAGTCCGTTACGTTCGACATTGGTGAAACTTTGAGTCGTTTCTCCATCGCTGAAACCGATTGTGAATGAATCTTCCGGGTCTCCCGGCAATACAACATCACCGCTATTTGGAGAATCTCCCTGGTCAAACCCATCATGATCGAAGACCAGCCCAAGCTCACTCCGGCCACCCGTGGGGTGAAAGCCCCGTGGTGCGCTGTCCGCAGTGCCCAGTGTGCCCGATGCTGAAATTCCGAGTTCCAGAAACTCACCATGAAGGAAGACCTCGCCTTCAACCTCTGCACTAAGAGCTTCGGTTGGCGTGTCGACCTCAATTCCGCGCTCGACCTCAGCAGTGGCAAAAACCTCATTGCCGTCTGTGAATTCCCAGACATCGAAGATGATGCCGTCGATCACCCGGACCCCTTCGGCCTGTTGCCAGGATCCCTGGATGGCTTCTTCTAACCCATCTTCAACTTCAACCACGCGCTTGAGTTGCGGGAGGTTCAATCCATGCAAGACGAGCGTGTCACCATCACCGCCGCCTTCGGTTTCACCACCACGGAACTGGATCGTGTTGGTGGCGTTTATATCTTGGAAGTCATCAGCGGCAAATATGACGACATTATCGTGGGTCTTGTTGAGATCAATGATCTCGATATTATCCGCCAAACTTTTGAAAGTCTCGGTGTCAATATTCAGATCGCCTGCAATCTCCAGCACGTCAATCCCGGCGCCGCCGTTGAAGACAAAGCCTGAGTCCTCGGAGATGATCAGCCGGTCATTGCCCTCGCCGCCATTGACGATGTCAGCGCCGCCACCGGGGCTGATTGTGATGACGTCGTTTCCGCCAAGCGCGTTGATGGTGTCATTGCTGGCCAAACCATCGATTTCGTCGTCGCCTTCTGTGCCGTCGAGAATGTCAACGTCCGGTGTGCCGGTAATAACAGTCGGCCCGGTTGGTCCCGTTGGCCCACCTGTTACCGGCGGCGGATCATCATTCGTGGTCGGCCCCGGCGGCGTTGTATTGTCCGGAGGCGTGTCGCCTTCAGGCGGCAGTGGCGGGGTATTGCCCGGAGGCGTGGTCCCCTCAGGCCCCGTTGGTGTCGGCGTGGTGTTAAGGCCGCTTGAATCAGGCGGGCCATTGGGGATCGAATTGGTGATGTCGTTCGGGTCGCCCTGTTGCTGCTGCTGGTTGTTGCTCTGGGCCGTATTGAAAACGTTAGTGATCTCGTTGATGGCGCTCTGGTCGTTGAGGAGGTCTTCCTCGCTCTTCGGGATCTCGGTCACCGTGCCGTCGGCGCTGGTGAGCTCCCACTTGGAATTGGTGGTGTTGATCGTGCCGATGACCTCGCCTGTGGTCAGGCTCTTGAGAACATAGTTGCCCTCATGGCCGTCGCGCGGGTCGGGGACGAGCGAGAAATTGACCTGCCCGGTCAGAGAATTGATCTCGACCGTTGGCGTGGTGCCGCGAATGCCCATGGTCGCCACGGGCGTTTTGATATTCATGTTGCCGGTCGGCGCGATCTGCCCGGCGGTGAACACAAATGCGCCCTCAACCAGCGAGAACAGCATGGAGTTATCCGAACCACCGGGATTGTAAATCAGAGAATCCAGCACCATCCGCGCATTGGCCGACAGCGAGAACACCGTGCCGTCGATAAAGCCGATGCCAAGCTTGGCGCCGGGGCCGGTCTGGACCACGTCGCCCTGGAAAACCGGATCGCCGGCATTCAGGGTTTCGGTTGTGCCGTTGGCGCGCACGACGGTCGCGCCGCCGGATATGGTTTGCACACTGCCGATGGCTTCCGCACCCTGCGGCCCGCCGCCGGCCTGTGCATATTGTCCGGGAAATTGCGGTCCGGCGAGCGCCGTTACCACATCGCCCGTCAGCATGGCGCCTTCAGGCGACAGCAGGGAGGGCGGGGTGTCTGTCTCGAAATATCCGGTGACGACGAATTTCGCGCCTTCGGATCCGGTGATGATCAGGTCTGATCCGGAGCGCGAAAAATCGCCCGTAAACAGCAAATTTGCGTCCGGTACGGTAACATCCGTGCCAGCGGCTTCCACTGCCCCGTAGCTCTCAAACGAGCCTGACTCAAATCTTGCAGCCACGCGCTTTTCCCAATCCAGCGGTTCTTAACGCTACATTAGTATTACCAGAGGGTGTCTAGCAAGCAAATGTGAAGGGCTTTCAGGACATTTGCAGAATTGGCTAACGCGGCGCAACCTCCCGGAATTTCATTTAAATCCACGCCTCAGGTGGGTGTCACCCGGTATCCGGTCCGGGGAAAATGTATGCAGACAGGCCCGGTCGCCTCACTTTCGTGAAGAATCGCGATTACATCCCGGCTGACCACGTGAAGGTTACCAGTGACCTCAGGGTCGCCGCTATCGCTGTCAGGCACTACGGTGACGCGCATGCCCGGCACAAGGTTTTGCGGGTCGCGCGGGTCGCCCTGTTCTGGTGTTTCGGGCTCTGCGCGATGTGCAATTTCGAGTGCTTCCCCGCTTTCCATATCGCTCACAGCGCCGTGGCCAATGGCCTTGACCCGGGCCTCCCAGGCCTCCAGCGCGGGAAACTCTGAGAGGAATTCGTCTGCCCCGTCCCAGCGCCCGCGCAGGAACCAGACCACATGGTAGGCAAAGGCATCGGGCAGGCCAGGTGCACTCAGGATAAAGTCCCGGCCGTGGGAGAGGCGGTCGTTCAGCCAGCCAAACTGGGCTCTGATCTGAGCCAGAGTGTGCGGCAGGTCATCATGGACTTTCTTCAGGTCCCAGTCGGGTCCGAAATAGAGGCGGCCCCGGTCGGCGGCGAAATCAGGCGGTAAAGCGTCGGGATTTGCTCCCAGCACGACGGCAACCACAAGTTCAAAGAGGGTGTTGTCGGTCCAGCTGCCCAGCGCCCAGGGCAGGCCGTAGCCGCCACCGGGAAAGAAGGTGGGTTCGGGATTCCGGCGGTCGATCTCGCGCAGGATGCACTGACTGTCGCAATAGATATCGGCGCCGATCTGCATCACCGGGGTTCGGCGGTAGCCACCGGTAAGCGGCATCAGGTCGGGTTTTGGCGGGATACGCGGAATCTGTACGGAGCGCCACGAAAGCCCCTTGATGCCGAACCCAATGCGCACCTTTTCCGTGACGGGAGACTGAGGGTAATGATGCAGGATGATTTCGCTCATGATCTTTTTGTCTCGCTGTCACTCGCCTCGGGCAATTCGTTCTTATAGCTGGTTTTGCACCAGACGCGAGACCAGTTCGGACACCTGGTCAAAACTTGAATTGTCACCGGTTGCGCGCGAAATGAGCATGGCGCCATCAAGGGCAGACATGACCAGAAGGGCCTTGCCACGGATGTCTGTTTTCTTGCCAGCTTTGCCCCCCTTCCGGGTGAGGGCCGTCTCAAGCCAGTCAATGTTGACATTAAAAAAACGCCGGGCTTCGCTGGCGACATCCTTAGGCAGCGAGTCGATCTCGGCGCCGAGCATTCCACACAGGCACATCTGGCGATCAACCTTCAGGGCGTGGCTGAAGGCCTTAATATAGCGTGCCAGTTTTTCTTCTCCCGTGGTGCCGGGGTCATCCGGATCTCCAATAGTTTCCATGAACCGGTCGATATAGCGCCGCGCCATCGCGGCACCCAGCTGTTCCTTGTTGGCAAAGTGATGGAATACGCTGGCACTCTTGATGCCCACATCATCCGCGATGCGCCGGAAACTCACATCGTGATATCCGCCTTCGCGCGCCATGCGTTCCGCCACGTCCAGAATGGCGTGTTTGGTGGAGTTCTGTTTTCGGGCCGGCTTCGCCATAAGAGATTTCCAGATCAAAAAAATATTACCTATCGATAGGTAGGGCTTGACAGTGTGCAACGCAAGCCATATTTCACTATTCCTAATTCTACCTATCGATAGGTAGAAAATAACAAAGGAGAGAATTCAATGAGCACGAAAGAAGAAGTTGCATATATCGTTGGCGGATCAACCGGCATGGGCAAGGAGGTCGCCAAGCGCCTCGTGGCGAAGGGCATCAATGTCAAACTGATTTCACGGAGCCAGGCAAAGTTGGATGCAGCGCGTGAAGAGATTGAACCCCTGGGGCCCGGATGGGTGGAGACGGCAGCGGTTGATCTGGGAAGCAAGGAGGCGGTTGATACATTTGCAGCCGCCATTCACGAAGTGGACCGGCATATCAAGTACCTGGTCAATGCCGCCGGCATGTTCAAACCGGTTCCGTTTCTTGAGCATAAGGGAGAAGACTTTGATGCCTACCACGCCCTGAACAGGGGTCTGTTTTTCATCACCCAGGCGGTAGCGGAAAACATGAAAGCAAATGGCGGCGGGTCAATTGTGAATATCGGCTCCATGTGGGCCAGGCAGGCGATCAAGGCAACGCCGTCTTCAGCCTATTCCATGGCCAAGGCAGGCCTGCATTCCCTGACGCAGAGCCTTGCACTGGAGCTCGCCGAGGACTCGATCCGAGTGAACGCGGTCTCTCCGGCAGTTGTGGTGACGCCTGCATTCAAGAGCTTTATCGAGGAAGACAAAATCGAGGAAACCCTGGTGGAAGGCTTCAGTGCATTTCATCCCATTGGCCGGGTAGGCAGGGTGGACGATATTGCTTCTGTGATCGACTTCCTTCTGTCGAAGGAGGCAAGCTGGGTCACGGGCGCCATCTGGGATGTGGATGGTGGTGTTATGGCAGGACGCAACCAGTAATGCGCCCCGGGCTCTAGACCACGCCAACATCCAGTGTGCCAACTCCCTCAACTTCGCCGTGGAGCCGGTTGCCTTTCGTGACCGGCCCCACGCCTGAGGGCGTGCCGGTCAGTATCAGGTCTCCGGGCACAAGCTCAAACAGGCCAGAGAGGTAGGAGATCATCTCAGGGATTTTCCAGATCATCTGGTTGAGATCCCCTTCCTGGCGCCGTTCGCCATCGACATCAAGCGTTAGCGCGCCGGAGGCTGGATGGCCGATCTCGCTTGCAGGCACGATGGCGCTGCAGGGGGCCGAGTGTTCAAACGCCTTGCCCACTTCCCACGGGCGGCCGGCCTTCTTCGCTTCACCCTGCAGGTCGCGCCGCGTCATGTCGAGCGCCACCGCGTAGCCATAGACGTGGGCCAGAGCGTCGTCGATGGAGATATCTGTCCCGCCGCTCTTCAGCGCCACGGCCAGCTCGAACTCGAAATGGACATCTGACGAAGCCGAAGGGTAGGGAAAATCTTTCCCCACCAGCAGATTGTCAGGGTTCTTCTGGAAGAAAAACGGCGGCTCCTTGTCCGGGTCGTGCCCCATTTCGATGGTGTGGGCGGCATAGTTGCGCCCGACGCAATAGATGCGGTGGACGGGAAAGAGATCGTCGCTGTCTTTGACGGGGAGCGTCGCAGGCGCGGGCGGGTCGATGACGTAACCCATGGGGAAAGTCCTTTCGAGGAGATAAGGCAAGCGAAGCGTTATGGTGAGTTTGTGCTGGCAGCGCAAGGGACGGGTTGTGGAGTGTCGTGCTCTGTTCGACAAGGCGCGTTACAGGCCATATCTTATGCGCAAGGCTTTTTGCGTCCGCCGGCAGGTCCATTTGTTCCAAAAGACTGGCGAAATTTACTACACTTTTTTTTGTGTGGGGATGCGATTTGCCGAATTTACTGGTGACTATTTCCAGTGACTTTTTGCAAAGCAGTTCGGCCTTCTTGTAGCGTCCACTGCTTGAGATAGCAGCCTGCGAGGTTGTTGTAACGCGACGCTAGAGCGGGGTGATCAGCAGGCATGGTTTTTTGCCGATCACTTCTTCTTACTCTTACCCTTGCGCTTGGGCTGCGATCCAACATTTACGTCGCGGCCAGCAGCAATGCTCCCCTTGTTGGCCTTGACGCGAACACCCGGCTTCTTGCTTTCTTTTTTCCGATAGTAGGCAAGGACGGCGTAAAGGGTGCCGATGACGGTTGCCAATACTCCCGCCGTTGCAAACCACTCCAGCCATGACCAGTTGTGGGTTTGGTCCAACACGATAATTCCGCCTCATGTTGCCTGACCGCAAGATTACGCCGTCATGTGCCGCAAGAACAGTAGAAATAGTTTCGCCGGTATGACGGCATTTGCGCCAGCTGTGGTGGATTAAAATCAGCCGCTTGAGATATTACCCCGGCGCGTGGCCGCCGATCGACCTGGTGATCTCTTCCGCCGCCCGTTTGACCATGGGGCCGAGTTCGCCAACGCGCTCGTCCGAGAGGCGTACGGTTGGGCCGGAAACGGAAAGCCCGGCAAAAGCCTCGCCATGCTCGTTATAGATGGGTGCTGCGATGCAGCGCATACCTGGCGTGCGCTCTTCATCGTCGATGGCCCAGCCGCGTGTGCGCGTCGTCTCAAGTTCGGCAAACAGCTTGTCGGGTTCAACTAGCGTCTTGTCGGTGAACTTCTCCAGCCCTGTCTTGTGCAGCACGCGCCGGACGTCTTCAGCTGAGAGAGAGGACAGCAGCGCTTTGCCAACGCCAGAGGCGTGGATTGCCCCGCGCGAGCCGGGACGGTGGAAGGCGCGGATGGGATGGTGGCTCTCGATCTGGGAGACAAAAACAATGGAGCCTTCATCCTCGATGGCCAGATTGACCGACTCGCCACACTCCTGCATCAGCGTGCGCATGATCGTGCGTCCGGTCGCGGCCAGCTTGCGGTTGCGCAGAAAGCTTGATCCGACCTCGAAGGCGCGCACGCCGATCAGCCACAGCCCGCGTTCATCTTCATGATGGACATAGTTGTGAGCTTCCAGCGTGGTGAGAATACGATGGGCGGTCGAAGGTGGCACGCCGGCGCGTTGCGCCAGTTCGGTCAGCGTCAGTCCGTCTTCCGCCGCGATCAACTCAAGCAGGGCGAGCGCCCTGTCCAGAGACTGTACGGACGAACTGGTTTGTGCGCTCTTGACCGATGGCGGACGTCCGCGTGGGCGTTTCAGTTCGATGGTGCGTGCCATATCAAGTATCGCTCCCTCTTCTGATTTAGCCGATTTCCCCGCTCTCAACAAACCGCTCATTGAAGATAGAGTTTTGAATGTTTTTATAATTACGAAATGAATTTATTAATATGAGGTAATATGTCTCAATAAGGCGTATAAATAATTGATATTATGTGAATATATATAATTTCCATAATATGGAAATGATTTCCATTAATTTGACCTCTCACAAAAAAACATATAAGAGAGGTGAAGTTTCAGTCTGGGGGGAGATCTCAAATGGCCAGGATGAGGGCGGTGGATGCCGCGGTCAGGGTTCTGATAAAAGAAGGCGTAAGCGTTGCTTTCGGCGTTCCTGGAGCGGCCATCAATCCACTCTATGCAGCCATGAAGGATCATGGCTCTATCCGGCATATCCTCGCCCGCCACGTTGAGGGCGCTTCCCACATGGCGGAAGGCTATACTCGGGCGCGATCTGGGAATATCGGCGTGTGTCTCGGCACATCAGGTCCGGCGGGCACGGACATGATCACCGGGCTCTATTCGGCCCAGGCAGATTCGATCCCCATACTTTGCATTACCGGCCAGGCGCCACGCGCCAAGCTGGACAAGGAAGATTTCCAGGCCGTCGACATCGAGTCTATTGCAAAGCCCGTCACCAAGTGGGCGGTGACGGTGAAAGAGCCGGCACTTGTGCCGATGGTCCTTCAGAAGGCGTTTCACATCATGCGCTCGGGCCGACCGGGCCCGGTGCTGGTCGATCTGCCCGTCGATGTGCAGATGGGCGAGATCGAATTCGACGAAGACACCTACCAGCCGCTTGAACCTTACAAGCCTGCCGTCACCCGCTCGCAGGCCGAAAAAGCCATTACCATGCTCAACGAGGCCGAGCGTCCGTTGATCGTGGCCGGTGGCGGCATCATCAATGCGGATGCGTCCGATCTTCTCATTGAGTTTGCCGAACTTACCGGCGTGCCGGTGATCCCAACGCTCATGGGATGGGGTGTTATTCCAGACGATCATGAGTTAATGGCCGGCATGGTTGGTCTGCAAACCAGCCACCGTTACGGCAACGCCACCATGCTGCGCTCGGACTTCGTTTTCGGCATCGGCAATCGCTGGGCAAACCGGCACACAGGCTCGGTGGAGACCTATACCGAGGGCCGCAAATTCATCCATGTGGATATCGAACCGACACAGATCGGTCGCGTCTTCGCTCCCGACTTCGGCATTGTCTCCGACGCGAAGGCCGCGCTTGAACAATTCATCGCCGTGGCCAGGGAACTGAGACATTCCGGCAAGCTGAAGGACCGCAGCCGGTGGGCCGGCCAATGTGCCCACCGCAAGGAAGTGATGCAGCGCAAGTCGCACTATGACGAAGTACCGTTGAAGCCTCAGCGGGTCTACGAGGAAATGAACTCGGAGCTGGATCGCGACACCTGCTACGTAACGACGATTGGTTTGTCTCAGATTGCCGGCGCGCAGTTCCTTCATGTTTACAACCCGCGCAACTGGATTAATTGCGGGCAGGCTGGTCCATTGGGCTGGACATTGCCCGCGGCTCTTGGCGTGCGCGCGGCTTTGCCGGACAAGAAAATAGTGGCGTTGTCCGGGGACTATGACTTCCAGTTCCTGATCGAAGAGCTGGCGGTCGGTGCGCAACACAAGTTGCCCTATCTCCATATCGTCGTGAACAACTCCTATCTTGGCCTCATCCGCCAGGCGCAGCGCGGGTTCGAGATGGATTTCGAGGTCTCTCTGGCATTTGAAAATATCAACACACACGACGATGGCGATGCGCTGCCTGGCTATGGTGTCGACCATGTGGCCGTGGCCGAAGGTCTGGGCTGCAAGGCTATTCGGGTCAAAAGCCCTAACGAGTTCAAGGAAGCCTTCGCAAAGGCTCATGAGCTGATGGAAGAGCACCAGGTTCCGGTAGTGCTTGAATTCATCCTGGAACGCGTCACCAACATTGCGATGGGAACGGAAATCGATGCAGTGAACGAGTTTGAGGATATCTTGTGCCTCGACCCGGAATTGTCGCTGGAAACTCCGGTCGAGCAGGACCCAATCGTCAGGCCGTCCGCACAGAAACGGGAGAAGCAATTGTCCACTGTGTGAAAGCGCGGGTTTCTCCCTACAGGGTCGGCCAGCAGACGCTCCACTCCTCTCTAAGTCTGTCAGCCGGCCCTTTTTCTCAAGACCGTTCCGGCGCTCAGCCGGACATATTAAAAGGAGTTCTAGATATGAAGATCTGCATCTTCGGCGCCGGAGCTATCGGTGGATATATGGGGCTGATGCTCAAACGCGGTGGAGCGGATGTCTCGCTGATCGCGCGCGGGCTCCATCTTGATGCGATCAGAGATAATGGTCTGGAACTCCTGATCGACGGTGAAACACTGCACGAAGATTTCGAGGCAAGTGACGATCCGACTGATTTTGGACGACAGGATTATGTGATTATTGGTCTGAAGTCCCATCAAGCCTGGGAGGTTGCGGATGATATTACGCCATTGATTGGAGATCACACGACTGTCGTCACTGCGCAGAATGGTGTGCCCTGGTGGTATTTTTATGGGCTTCAAGGCCAGCATGAAAACAGGCGGTTGAAAAGCGTTGATCCTGATGATCGTCAGTGGAATGCGATTGGGCCCGGGCGTGTCCTTGGGTGTACAGTCTATCCCGCGACCGAACTCGTTGCGCCCGGTGTTATCCAACACATTTACGGTAACAAGTTTGGTCTTGGCGAACCGACGGGTGCAATGAGCATACGCTTGGAAAAACTGGCAAATGCGTTAGATGAAGGCGGGTTGTCCGCATTACCCATGGACAATATACGCGACGACATCTGGCTCAAACTGTGGGGAAACCTCTGCTTCAATCCAATATCTGCGCTTACGCATGCAACGCTCGACGTCGTCGCCACCGCACCCGGCACACGCCTGCTGGCCCGCGAGATGATGCAGGAAGCGCAGGACATTGGTGAAAACCTCGGTGCGCATTTCCGGGTCGATGTCACCCGTCGCATCGACGGCGCGGCGCGGGTCGGTGCCCATCGCACATCGATGCTGCAGGACCTAGAGCGGGGACGACCGCTCGAACTCGATGCCCTTTTGACGGCAGTGCAGGAAATGGGTCAGGTCGCTGGCGTGAAAACACCTTATATCGATGCCGTCTTGGCATTGGTGCAGCAAATGGGCGAAGTTGCCGGAGTCTATCCGGTATTTCCGATCACGGCAGAGGCCAAGCCCCATGCGTTGGCGGCCACTCCGGTTTGACGAAACGTTTCGCTTTGCTCAGTCATAACCCGGGCCGTTGAGGGCTCAAAATTTCAGGAGCCTGATGGTATGGTTCAGTTTGCAGCCAATCTTTCCATGATGTTCAACGAGGTCGATTTTCTCGACCGGTTCGCGGCGGCGGCCCAGGCTGGCTTTACGGGCGTCGAATATCTTTTTCCCTATGACTTCACGGCGGAGGAAATCGTCTCGCGGTTGAAAGACAATGGTCTGAAGCAGGTGCTGTTCAACACGCCCGCCGGTGACTGGGACGCAGGCGAGAGGGGCCTTGCCTGCAATCCGGAACGTATCGATGAGTTTCGCGAGGGGGTGGCCAAGGCAATTGATTACGCCAGGGCAATGGAGTGTGGCCAGCTTCATTGCATGGCGGGGCTGGCGCCCGAGGGTATTGACGCTGGCGAGCTTCGCAGGACTTACGTGGAAAATTTGCGTTACGCGTCCGCCGAGATAGGGAAGGCCGGGATCAAGTGCTTGATTGAAATGATCAATACACGCGACATTCCGGGTTTTTACCTGAACACATCAGCACAGGCCGAAGAGATCTTGGCCGAAGTAGGGTCTGACAATCTCTACATTCAATATGATATCTACCATATGCAGATCATGGAGGGCGATCTGGCCCCTACCATGGAGCGGCTGCTCCCCAAAATCGCGCATATGCAGCTCGCTGATACACCGGGGCGTAATGAGCCGGGTACGGGCGAGATCAACTACGCCTTCCTTTTCACCCATATTGACGCGATAGGGTACAAGGGCTGGATTGGTTGTGAATACAAGCCGGCCAAGACAACACAAGAAGGCCTTGGCTGGATGAAGGCATTGAGTTAGCGGAGCGCGCCGGCACTTTTAAATGTAATTGGACAATTGAGGAGTGGAACAGTGACGAATATCGGATTCATAGGTCTTGGCATTATGGGCGCACCCATGGCCGGACATCTGCTTGACGGTGGTCATACGGTGCGGACAGCGACACACAGCTCGCCCGCCCCGAAAGAGTTGTTGGATAAGGGGCTGGAAGTTCTTGGGTCATCAAGCGAAGTGGCCAGCGCCAGTGATGTCATAATACTGATCGTTCCTGATACGCCGCAGGTCGAAGAAGTCCTGTTCGGCGAGACTGGCGTTGCCGAAGGCTTGTCTAAAGGCAAGCTGGTCATCGATATGAGTTCGATCTCACCAATCGAGACCAAGGTGTTTGCCGAAAAGATCAATGCTCTCGGGTGTGACTATCTCGATGCACCCGTGTCAGGTGGTGAGGTTGGCGCCAAGGCAGCGTCGCTTACGATCATGATCGGCGGGCCACAACAGGCTTTCGATCAGGCCAAGCCTCTGTTTGATCTGATGGGTCAGAACATCACGCTTGTCGGCGGAAATGGTGACGGGCAGACAACCAAGGTCGCGAACCAGATCATCGTTGCGCTCAACATCGAAGCGGTTTCAGAAGCTTTGCTGTTCGCGTCCAAGGCGGGTGCTGATCCGGCAAAAGTGCGTGAAGCACTTATGGGCGGCTTTGCCTCTTCAAAGATATTGGAAGTTCACGGTGAGCGCATGGTGAAACGGACGTTTGATCCAGGTTTCCGTATCGAGCTGCACCAGAAAGATTTGAATCTGGCACTGCAGGGTGCAAAGGCAATCGGTGTTTCGCTACCCAACACCGCGACTGCCCAAGAGCTGTTCAATTCCTGTGCTGCCCATGGCGGGTCAGGCTGGGATCATTCAGCAATGGTCAAGGCGCTTGAAATGATGGCCGGTCACGAGGTGGCCTAAACTAATTTAGCGGATCAGTGATTTATATCGGCGCGGCCCTCAGGCAGCGTCGATTTCCACATTAGGCGGGCTTTCATCAGGTTTTGGATCAGGGCTGTCCAGTACCCGGTTACGTCCTGCATTTTTAGCGGCATACATGCACATGTCCGCCCGGTGAAGGAACGAGTCTGCGCTGTCGCCCTCCTCAGTCATAGTCACGCCGATGGAAACCGAGATACGCCCCATATCCACACCGGTCGCCTTCTTCACAAGATGCCGTGCATTGATCAGGTGGCGGATGCGCTCGGCAAGGCTCATTCCATGTTCAATGCTGGTGTTGGGAAGAATGACCGCGAATTCCTCGCCGCCATAACGCGCCGCTGTGTCCTGTCCCTTGATGTTTGACTTGATGCAGCTTGCCACGTAGCGCAATGCCGAATCCCCTGCCACATGGCCATGGGTGTCATTGAATTGTTTGAAGTTGTCGATATCGATAACCAGCAGGCTTGCAGGCTGTCCGTTACTGGATGCATTCAGAAGAGTATCTTCCAGCAGGATGTCGAACCGGCGGCGGTTAACGAGGCCAGTGAGGGGATCTCGCGATGATTCTTCCCGAGCCTCCTTGAGGCAGTCCTCAAGCATCTCCACCTGCGCCCGGGAGGTTTCCAGGTTTGTAGTGACTTCCGAGTTGGCGCGCGCCATGGTTTGCGTGGCGGCGTGCAGCGAGCGGACCATTTCGGAGATGTTCTGGCCGGCCTGGGGACTGTTCAGTCTCTCCTCCGCACTTTGCAGGGAGGCCTGGTAGGTATTCGCGGTTGAGGCGGCTGTGCCCAGCAGTGACAGGAGACCTGTCATTTCACTGCCCATCTTCTCGCCGATGGTCTCCATTTGCTGAGATTGCGGGCCCGGTGAGAGGAAATCCACGTAGAGCTTTTCCACCTCTGCAGCGGAGAGCTTTTGCTTGCCGGAGGTGGCTTTGGTAACCGCTTCATTCAGGGGCGCATTTTGACCAGCACATACCGTATAGAAGAGTTCAAAGGCATGAGGGGTCGGCGGCGCACCAAATTGGGCAATATATTCAAGCGCCCGCTTGGCCAAATCTAGAGCGGTCCTGTATTGCGCACGCTCATCCACTTGTGAATTTCCCCTGAATTTTCTGGTCTGTCCCGCTTGGCCCCCGCAGGTTTGGAGTCTCAATATAGAGCGTGGGACACAAACAGTTTGTTAACGGCGTTGAGAAGGCAGGGTTATTGATGCCATTTTTCACACCTTCAGGTGGTGAAACGGTACTAAAAATAGGCCCCGCGCGCGGCAACAGGCCAGATATCCTCGACCTTCGCATCGGCGGTGTTCAGGCCGCGTACGCAGATATACCAATCGTGCAGGTTGACCGTCGGGTCGCAATGCCCGGGTATGAGGAGAATTTTCTCGCCAAGCGCTGGAGGCTGGTTCGTGCCATTCATCTGCAGAACCCCGTGTTCGTCAGATGGCCGGCCATAGCTGAGCCCGGCGAGGCCAAATGGCTCCGGCATGCCTGAATCTACGCTCGCGGCTTTATGACCGGCATCGACCACCGACTTGTTGGCAGTGGGTTGGCTCATCACGCTCGTCAGGATGAACAGGGCGTGCTCGAAGGTCGTGAAGGGGCTCCCGTCAGCCGCCTTGTTGCGGGCATAATCGGCGTCCATGAAAATATAGGAACCGGCCTGGAGTTCCGTGTAGATGCCGCTTGCCGCTTCCATCTCGAAGGTGCCCGTTCCCGCACCCCCGACAATCTCGCAGTCGAGACCATTTTCCAAAAGCAGATCTACCGTGACTTTCGTCATGGCGATGGTTTCCTCTATCGCAGCCTTTCGCTCTGCATGGTCCCGGATGTGCTGGGCCGACCCGTGGTAGGCCTGAAGTCCCGCGAAGGAGAGGAAGGGGTCTTTGGCAATGGCGTTTGCGAGCTCATAAGCGGGCTGGCCCGGCGGCACGCCGCAACGTCCCGCACCAACGTCGATCTCGACAAGAGCATTCAATGTGATACCGGCAGCTGATGCTGCCTGTGACGCCTGGTCGAGCCCAAGCTTCGAATCAATGCACAATCCAATCCAGTCTGCTTCACCTGCCAGGGCTGCCAGCTGTTTCAGTTTCGTCTCGCCGATCACCTGGTTGCTCACCAGCACATTGGATACCCCGCCGCGCACCAGGATTTCAGCCTCTGATACCTTCTGGCAGCACGCACCGACAGCACCCAGCTCCATCTGCCATTTCGAGATCAGTGGGCTTTTATGGGTTTTGGCATGCGCTCGCAGACGGACGGGATGCTCGTTTAGCGCTTCGGCCATATGCCCCAGATTGCGCTCGAATGCATCCATATCAATAATCAGCGCCGGAGTATCAATCTCGGACAGCGCCATGCCTTTTTCAGCAGGCGGTTTCATGGACGTGATCCTTTCTAAACGAGCGCTTCTGCAAGCTCAGCGAAATTTCCCACCACCAGGTCCGGCTGATGGGATGATCCGCCAAAGGGACGTTTGCGCCGGTCGATGAAAGCAGCGCGCATGCCATAGGCCTTGGCTCCAACACAGTCGAAGGCATGGTTGGCCACATGCATGATGGAGACGCGCTCGACGTGGCTGTAAGCGCTGGTGATGATTTCTTCGGCCGCCGCATAGGTTCGCCAGTCCGGTTTGAAGGCGCCGGCTTCCTGGACGGAAATCACCTGGTCAAAATCAAATCCCACATGGGGCATCGCCGCTTCCAGCATGTCGCGGTCGCCATTGGAGAGAATCACCAGCTTGTAGCGTTCCTTGAGGCGTTCAAGGGCGGCCAGTACATCGTCAAATGGTTTTAGGGTTTCAATTTGCGATACAAGCCACTGAACGTCTTCCTGACTGTATTCGATCCCGGCCCGGTCTAAAACGTGGGAGACCGCACGGTGGCCGATCTGCCGGTAGGGCGTATGGCCCCGGTCGCACAGGGCATCGATCATGGAATCCTCGAAATGCGTACGCCGCCACCAAGTGACAAAACTGTTCGGTTTGCCCGCCCATCCCTTCTTCTCAAGGAAAGGTGTCACCGCTTCGATCAATCCTGATTGCATGTCAACGACGGTGCCATAAAGGTCGAAGGTCAGGACCCTCACCTCGCGCTTGAGAATATCGGTATCATTCATTTGGATTCCCCTTGGCTTCTGGAGATATGAATAGGGGCGGTGCGTTGCACCCGCAAGTCTCTATACAGATGGATTTCAGATGCGAACCCGGCTAGCCTGAGCGAAGTTCCTGCCTCGAAACGGGCCTTTCATGCTTGGCTTTGAAACAATTGTATTTCTTGTCACCGGCGCGGCGCTTGCCGGCCTGGTTATGGGCCTTGTTGGCTTTGGCACCGGGCTTGCCGCTCTCGGGTTCTGGCTATTTGTCGTCGATCCCATACTCGCGGTACCGCTGGTGAGTATCTGCTCGCTGGCGACGACGGCCTTCACGCTGCGCGCCTATGCCCATGCCATCAGCTGGACGCGGCTTGCGCCTTTTTTTGCAGGAGCCGTCGCCGGTTTGCCGCTGGGCATCCTGCTGCTGGCCCGGCTAGACCCGGCAATCTTCAAAATCGCCATGGGAGTTTTCCTTATAGGATACACGCTGTTTCGGCTGCTGGTCATGCCGAAGCTCACCTTGGCGCGTGTTGGCCGCGCGGGGGATGCGCTCGTTGGCATTGGCGGTGGCATACTCGGCGGGATCGCCGCCATACCTGGGCCGTTGACGACCGTGTGGTGCGGTCTTCGTGGCTGGAGCAAGGATGAGCAGCGGGCGGTCTACCAGCCCTTCAACCAGATCATCATTCTGCTGGCTCTTGCCGGTTATGCGAGCCAGGGGCTGGTGACGGCGGAGTTGGGCCTGCTGGCGTTTTACTGCGTGCCCGCCTCTCTGGCCGGCATGGCGCTCGGCATGGCCGGGTATAAACGTATCAGCGAAGCGCAGTTCCAGCGCCTCGTTCTTTGGCTGCTGATGGCAAGCGGGTTCATGCTGGTGGTGTTGAACGCATTTTCACACGGGGTGACATGAAGCTTTCAGATCACGAACAGGCCATGCTGGCGGGTTCTGAAGGCCCCGCGAGGCAATATGCCATGGAACAAATCCAGCGCGTGGGAACCTTCTTCGGTGCGCAGGATTGCGTGGAAGTATCACAAGTGCATCTCATGGCCGACCCGGAATCTCTGGGAGAAGCGGGCGTTACGTTTCTTGAAGGCCTGGCCGATTTGCCGCGCGAACAAAATCGCGTGCGCGTGCCCACGGTCACCGATCCCCGCGGTGTGGATTTCGAAGCCTATAAGCGGCTGAAACAGACCGACCGGATGGCCGGGCTAGAGCGCCGCGCTATTGCCGCTTTTGAAGCGCTCGGCGTGATGATGACTGATACCTGCATCAACTACCAGACCATCCTGCCGCCTGTGAAAGGCGAGCACCTGGCTTTCGGAGATACCGGGTCATCGATCTACGCCAACTCGGTTTTTGGCGCGCGTACCAATTTTGAGGGCGGGCCTTCGGCACTTGCAGCAGCCCTTTCGGGCCGCGCCCCGCGCTATGGTTTTCACCTCGATGAACACCGGCGCGGTACAAAACTGTTTGAGGCGACCTTCCGCCCGGGCGGTCTGTCGGAATGGGGTGCCATGGGGGCCATCATTGGCAAGGCGATGGAGTCCTACTGGGAAGTGCCTGTCATTACCGGTATCGTGGGCGCGCCCACATCAGACGAGATCAAGCAGTTCGGCGCAGCACTTGCGAGCTTCGGATCGACGCCCCTGTTTCACATGGTCGGTGTGACCCCTGAGGCGCCGGATTTGAAATCCGTCTTTGACGCGTCCCCGCCCGAGGCGGTTCCTATTGGCGAAGAAGACGTGGCTGATCTGGTGAAAAGCTATACGCCGGACGATGACACGCTGCATGTGGTGGTGTTCGCCGCGCCGCAATTGTCGCTGGTCGAGATGCGTACGCTGTCAGACTTGCTGGAGGGTCGCAAGCTGCATGAAAAAGTGGCGCTGCTCGCCGCCACATCGCCCGAGATCAAATCCGCCTGCGACCGGATGGGGATCACCGCACATATTGAGGATGCGGGCGGCATCGTGCTGTCAGGCGTGTGCTTTTACCAGATGTATGCCCGCGAGATCGGCGAGGCCAATGGCTGGAAACGGCTCATGAGCAACTCCGCCAAGCTGGTCAATATTCTCGGCGGTTATGGTTATGAGCCGATGCTGGCAACCATGGAGCAATGCGTGGAAAGCGCGGTCCAGGGCCGCATCGTGGGGGCGGGTGCATGAGAGAGAGCATTTATCAGGGCGTTGCCGGGATTGGCGATCCGGTTGGAGGCGAGGCGCTGGTGGCCCATGACAATTTCTCCGCACGCTATGATCTCGACCGCATCAAGGGCACGTTTTCCCGCCCTGGCCACAAGCTCTATGGCCAGAGCTATGTGGGCAAGATCCTCATTCTCAACATCGCCAAGGGCGGTGTCGCCACCGCGTGGATGCTGCGTGAAATGGTGGAGCGGGAAATGGGCCCGAAAGCGCTTGTTCTCAACGCCGCCAACCCGATCATGGCGCAGGGGGCAGCCTTCGCCAATCTACCGCTGATCGACCGGTTTGAAGTGGATATAACGAGCGTCATCAAGACCGGCGAGCGCGTGGCGGTTGATCCGGAAAGCGCGACAGTGCGACGTCTTTAGTCTTCGCGGCCAACGGCCCTCGAGTACCGGGGACACTCAAGTGCGCGATGCCATGATATTCCGTGGCAGGGTATGGCGCTTGACCTCGCCAAGCATTGCCAGCAACCGTCACCTAGCAGCCTGGTTTTCCACTCCGATCCGGCCATCGTCGCCACGCTTCAGATCGACGATCAAAGCGTACCTTTAGTGGACATCGGCTGATGCCACCCTTGGGATGGAAATGTCTGTTTTGGCACTTAGCGGACATTCCAGCTTGAGGGATTTACGTCTGCTTTCGGGGGTAAAGCGGACATTAATGCGGTACGAACCTGTCGCTAAAATCAATAAGTGAACTGGAATGTGCGAAAGACGCATCTTTGCGGCACCTGATAAATCTTGAGTTTGGAAAAATTTGAGACCGAAGGCTGTGTAGAGATAGAGCCTGGATAAAGTGTGATGTGTTGACCGAGATCAACGATCAGGTGTGGCGTAACTGGAAAGATAAGCAGATGTCGACTCGAGAACATCTGCCGGGTCAGAATACCTATGCCATCGATTGCCATCGACAAAAGAGTTCGGTAACCAGCCTTGGCAAGTGAGGACGGGCATGTTCAGGCTCCTTCACTTCTTTCTCATCACCAGCATGGCCGGTCTGCTGGCGCTGGGCGTTCTGCTCTGGTTTGTCCACAGACACGCTGTACAACAGCTGGTGGAATACGCAGAGGTCCAGAATGTGACATTGGCGCGCTCATTCGCAAACACTATCTGGCCCAGATTTTCCAAATACATATCGTCGGTCTCAGAACTGCCTGAAAAGACTTTGCGCACACGTCAGGAAGTTCGGGAAATCCGGAACGCGGTGAAGGCGGCTTCAGCGGGCCTGCCAATACTGAAAGTGAAAATTTACAATCTGAAGGGACTGACAGTATTTTCGTCTGACCCTGCGGAAATTGGACAGGATAAGAGTGGCAATCAGGGGTTTGTCCGCGCCGCTATCAAGGGGCTTCCCGCCAGTGCACTCACTTACCGGAACCGTTTGAACTCCTTTGAGGGGACTGTTCAGAACCGCGACATCGTCGAAAGCTACCTTCCCATCCGTGGCGGAGATGGAGAGACCCTCGGGGTATTCGAGCTCTATTCGGATGTGACTCCCCTGTTGAACCGGGTAAATCGTTCAACTGCCCAACTCATGTTTGGTCTGCTATTTCTCTTCGGGGGTTTGTACGCAGTATTATTTCTCCTTGTCAGGCGTGCTGATCAAACCATCAAGCGGCAATACACCAACATTGAAGAAAAAAACGATGCCCTCGAAAAAGCCAGAAATACCCTCGAGAACCGTGTCGCTGAACGGACCCGAAAGCTTACCGATGAAATAGCCGAACGCGAACGTGCTGAGGCAAATCTGCGCAAACTTTCCCAAGCCGTGGAACAGAGCCCGGCCATGACCATCATCACGGACCCGGCCGGCAGCATCGAATATGTAAATTCTCGCTTCGTCGCTGTAACCGGATACCCGCTGGAGGAAGTCTTAGGAAAAAACCCAAGTGTCCTGAACGCGGGCGAAGTTCCTCCCGACATATACAAGGAGTTATGGAAAGCTATCTCTGTTGGCAAGGAGTGGCGTGGTGAGTTCCACAACCGCAAGAAAAACGGGGATCTGTATTGGGCCCGCACAACCATATCTCCTGTTATGAGTGGTGATGGTGTCGTAACCCATTTCCTGGGAATCTCCGAGGACATCACGGCGTTGAAAATAGCCGAGCAGGAAAAACGGCAGCAACAGTCGGAACTTGCACATGCGGGGCGCGTGATAACGATGGGAGAGATGGCCACAAGCCTGGCCCATGAACTCAATCAACCCCTGTCCATCATCTCCGGTTGCGCCCAAATGTGTAAAAAAGCCCTGCGATCAGGCAATGGCGCGACAGACTCTATGCGAGACCCGGTCGAGCAAGTGCTGGAACAGGCTGACCGGGCCAACGAGATTATCCATGGCATCCGGGGCTTCGTTAAAAAGGACGCACTGAAAAAAGAAGACATCGATATCAACGATGCCATTTATAAAATTTCCGATCTTCTTCGCTCAGATTCGAGAGACCACAGCGCCACAGTGTCGTTTGATTTTGCCAGCGACTTCCCACCTGTTTCAGCCAACAGACTTCAGATACAGCAAGTCATCCTGAATCTTGCCCACAATGGCATCGAGGCTATGATGGACGGCAAATCCAACCAACGTCATCTCACAATCAAGACCGCCATGCTTGCGGACGAAACAGTCGGCATTTCCGTTCACGACACAGGAAGCGGAATTGAGCGCGAGAAATTGAAGGAAATTTTTTCTCCGTTCTACACCTCCAAGCCCGACGGGATCGGCATGGGCCTGTCTATCAGCCACGCTATCGTTGAGGCGCACGGAGGAAAGCTCTGGGCGACATCGAATAAAAAAGAGGGAACATATTTTCATATCTCCCTACCGGCGGCACCAGTATCTGACCCAAAGGAGAGTACCGATGCCCAATGAGCCAACGGTGTTCGTCGTCGATGACGATCCCGACGTACGCCGCTTTCTCCGTGGATTGATTTCCTCTGTCGATTTACGGGTGGTACTCTTTGACTCGGCGCAATCGTTTCTTGAGAACCATGAGCCAGGAACTCCCGGTTGTTTGCTGCTTGATATCCGGATGCCCGGCATGAGCGGACTGGAGTTGCAAAAAGAACTGGCAGTGCAAAAAATCGACATCCCCATTATCTTCCTCACCGGCCATGGTGACGTTCAAATTGCTGTCAATGCCATGAAAGCGGGGGCTTATGATTTCGTTGAAAAGCCCTTCAACAACGAGCTTCTTCTGGATGTCCTGCAGAAGGCGGTGGCGCAGGGTTTAACGGCCGAGATAACCCGCTCAGCAACAGCAAAAATAGATCAACGGGCGTCGCTTCTTACCAAACGCGAGCGGCAAGTCATGGATATGGTTGTTGCCGGGGAGACCAACAAGGAAATTGCCCGGCACTTGGGTATCAGCGAACGAACCGTTGAAAATCACCGTGGCAAGGTCATGAGTAAAATGCAGGCGCAGTCCCTGGCACAGCTTGTGAAGATGTTGTCCTGACAAAATAGCGCCTGAGGGTATCTGCTCAGTATCTTGCGTGGTGACCCGGATATTTTCCTGATTTCCAAAGCTATAGACTTTCAGAAGACCGAAGTCTTTGTGTTGCTGTGCGATTTGAAAATTTTCGAACGCCAGAGCTATTTAATTTCACTCGAACGGTGTTGTTTCCTGGGAATGAACGAGCACTGGCAGCACCAATATAAAGCCTTTCTGTCACCGTGCATTTGGTTGGGATTCAGGCGTTCTGCGTGATTTGCCGGAACATACCGACCGCTCCACACAAAAGGAGAAGCTGCCATGAAAACTCCAATCCAGAGCATCGCGATATTTGGTGCCGTTTCCCTCGGCCTGGTCCTTGGCCTTGCGTCCTTTGCACCAGTTCAGGCGGAGGACATGCAGGGATCGATGGCCAGGGGCGGCAAGCTCTATGACAAATGGTTTGCCGTCATCAAGGCAGAGAAACCAAAGGACACTCACTCCGCCTGGCCCGCTTCCAACACCAAGAAAAAGGGCAACGTGACCTGGCGCTGCAAATCCTGCCACGGATGGGATTACCAGGGTAAAGACGGTGCCTATGCCTCGGGTTCATACAAGACTGGCATCAAGGGTATTGGTGGTATGGCCAACGCCGAGATTTCAGCAATCATGAAGGTCCTCAAGGACGGCACGCACAAGCTTGCCGGCAAGATGGATGAGCAGGATTTCAAGGATCTTGCCATGTTTGTCAGTAAGGGGACTATCGATATGAGCAAATATATCGATAGTGCTGCCAAGGCGCCAAAGGGCGGCGATGCGGCCAAGGGCGCAGGTTACTTCAACACGATGTGTGCCCAGTGCCACGGCAAGGACGGCAGCCTGCCCAAGGACATGAAGAAGACGCTTGGCAAGCAGATGGGCAATCCCTGGGAGGTCATGCACAAGATCATGAATGGCCAGCCCAATGAGCAGATGCCAGCCCTCAGGGCAATCGATCGTCAGGTTACGGTCGACATCATGGCCCACCTGGCAACCTTGCCGAAGGAGAAGTAGGCGGCAGGCATGTGCGTTCAAATTGACTGGCGCATTTAGCATATGGACTGGCCGCTGGCTTCCAAGAGTCAGCGGTCAGTTTTTTTAAGGGCAATACAATGATCAGGCGTTTGTGGAACTGGTTCTGGAGCCCTACCAGCCGCTACGCGTGGGGCGCCATTTTGATCATCGGCGGTGTGGCCGGTATCATCTTCTGGGGCGGCTTCAACACCTTCATGGAATACACCAACAGGCTGGAGTTCTGTATTTCCTGTCACGAGATGAGTTCCATGCCCTATGAGGAATATAAAAAGACCACGCATTTCAAGAGTGCATCGGGCGTGCGCGCAATCTGTTCTGATTGTCACGTGCCCAAGGAGTGGGGCCCGAAACTGATCCGTAAGATCGAGGCGACCAACGAGCTGTATCACTGGCTTGTGGGGACCATAAACACGCCTGAAAAATATGAGGGGAAGCGGTTAGCGCTGGCGGAACATGTCTGGGCATCGATGAAGGCTACCGACTCGCGCGAATGCCGCAACTGCCATACCTACGAAGCGATGGACTTCCACAAGCAAAGCCGCCGTGGTGCGCGGAAAATGCAGGAAGGCCTGGAAGAAGGCAAGACCTGCATCGATTGTCACAAGGGCATCGCCCACAAACTTCCAAAAGGCTATGAGGATGAAGACTAAGACCGCATTACACGTTCTGATGTCCGCTTATGACCCAGAGCGGACACTAAAGTGCTATAAAACCTATCTCACAGATGCCACCTTTGCTCCATGTTCATGGCTTCAGGAAACCCAATATCATCTCTCGGACATGCTCACGCCTAGCCCTTAACCATTCCGCGTTGGTCAGATCCTGACCAAAGGTAATAGACAATGTGTGCTTGTTGGAGATGTGCACATAGCTAAGCGAGAGAATAGATACATAGAGCTGAACAGGATCGACCTTTTTGCGGAAAATGCCTTGCTTTTGGCCCTCTTGCAAAAGGGTTTCAATCGATTTCACCAAAGGCATAGCGCCTTGCGGGACAGCCTTTGACCGGCGCAAAAAACTTCCCTGCTGAATATTCTCGATGCCGATCATGCTGATAAATTCCTGGTGAGAGAGCATATGGTCGTAGGTGAATTCGACCAGTGCAGCCATGCCTTCCTCAGGTCCGAGATGGAGCAGATCCAACTCCTCCTCCCGAGCGCGTAGTTGCGCATAGACAAGCTCAAGCGCTGCCAGATAGATCCCTTCCTTATTGCCAAAATAGTGATAGAGCATCCGAATATTGCATTCAGCACGCGTTGCAATGCTGGCAGTCCGTGCCCCCCCAAACCCCTTCTCGCAGAACTCCGCAAGCGCGGCTTTCAGAACACGCTCACGCGTTGCTGCTGCATCCCTCTTTTGTGGTGGCCGGGATGAAAGACGTCGCTTTTTCTGAACTGCCAAAGCCATCTTCTTTTGCACTTATCCAATAATTTGATTCACCCAGATTGAGATACGTTGACTCGAAATACAATAAGTAATAAATTGCTTACTTACAAATATAAAGCCAAGGGCGAACATAACGCCCCAATGAAAAAGGCTTGGCAGGCACCAACCCGTAAAGGCAGGATGTTTGCACCGTTTATCCGATGGTTGCCGACAAAGAAGCGTCAACCGTTAATCTGAATTCAGGGAGGAAATGATGTCAGACAAATTCCAATTCTCACGTCGGGATGTTCTTAGTCACGGCGGAAATATAGTTGCCGCCGGCACGCTATTCTCATTGTTACCGACACTGGCATCGGCAGCAAAGACCGTCACCGTTGGATTCATTTACGTTGGCCCGCGGCAGGATTTCGGTTGGAATCAGTCACATTGGGACGCAGCGCGCAAGGTTGCCAAGATCAAGGGCATCAAGGTTGTCGAGCAGGAAAATGTTCCGGAAACTGCCGAGGTCGAAAAAGTCATGCAAAGCATGATTGAGTTGGATGGCGCCAAGGTCATATTCGGCACATCCTTCGGCTACTGGAAAAGCATCAAGAAGATGGCGAAAAAGTATCCGAACGTGCTGTTCACCCATATCGGGGCTATTTGGAAGTCGGGTGACCCCAAAAATGTTATCGGCTATCGCGGCTACACCGAAGAGCCTCATTACCTTTGCGGCATAGCAGCCGGGCGCATGTCGAAGACAGGCAAGATTGGTTTTATCGGATCCAAACCGCTCTATTTTATTTACAATAACTGCAATGGGTTTGTGCTTGGTGCACGCTCGATTCGCCCGGACCTCACCTGCAACGTGGTCCTCACCGGCGAGTGGAACAACCCGGTGAAGGAAGCGGAAACAACCAACAGCCTTATCGACAAGGGTTGCGATGTCATTATCGCTAATGTGGACAGCCCCAAAGTGTCGGTGGAAACCTGTGAACGGCGCGGTGTTTTCAGCTGCGGCTATCATTCGGACCTGAGCTCGCTGGCACCTAAAGGGTTTTTAACGGGCGCAGAGTGGAATTGGGCTTCTGGGGCCGAATTCGTCAGGGCTTTCACCACGGGTAAACCATACCCGAACCTGAAGCGCGGCGGTTTCAAAGACGACATGGTTGGGCTGAGCCCGTTCGGTGCGGCTGTACCGCAGAAAGTCCGTGATGAGATCCTTTCCGCAAAACAGGGGTTCGTTGATGACAAGCTCAAGATTTACCAAGGCCCGCTTAAGGACAATAAGGGCAATGAAATTTTGAAAGCTGGTCAGGTGATTTCCAACACGGACATCAAATTCAAGCTTGGCGTGCGTTTCTTCGTTGAAGGCGTGGCCGGCTAGACAAAGCACCTGCCAGGAACTTCAACAATGTTTGGCTCGACCTTCAATAACGGTCTTGAGGCGGTGGTGATCAATGCCGCCGCCTTAATCCTCACGCTTGCCGGATTCGGCGTCTTCGTGGCCCTGTTCGGGCATAACCCCCTGGACGTCTTCTACATCCTGTATCTGGGTGCCTTCGCCACTCAACTCTCGATTGAAAATACACTCACTCAGAGCGCGCCGTTGATGCTGACCGCGCTGTGTACGGCCATACCGGCGCGGGCCGGCTTGCTGGTGATTGGGGGCGAGGGGGCGCTGGTGGTTGGCGGTGTGGCCACAGTCCTCGTCGGAGTTCATTTGGGTCACCTGCCTCCATGGGCCGGTGTTTTGATCATGGGACTGGCTGGATCCATCGCCGGTGGACTATGGATCGGTGCCGCGGGTGCACTGCGTCAATATCGCGGCGTCAACGAGACCATAGCAACCCTCCTGATGAACTATATCGCCATAGCAATTATGAGCCACTTGGTCTCCGGGCCAATCCGGGATTTCGATCAGGTTCTGAAGACGTCAAGTTGGAGTATCCCTGAAAGCCTGATGGTCAGCACCGTGCCCGGACTCGATGTGCATTGGGGGTTGGCGGTTGGGGTGGCTACCTGCGTCATCCTTTACGTCATAATGCGTCAGACCACTTTCGGTTTTGGTGTCGATATTCTGGGTGGCAACCCGCGGGCCGCACAAATGGCCGGTCTTCCCATCAACCGGATGGTGCTCGTCTGCTGCTTTATCGGCGGTGCGGGTGCGGGACTTGCCGGCACCATGGAAATCATAGCCGTCCATGGTTTCGCCAGTGAGTCGCTGGTGGTCGGGTTTGGCTATGCGGGCATATTGATCGCATTTCTGGCACGGCAGAATCCTGCTGCGATCATTATCGTGGCGATTCTGGTGGGCGGCATCTCCGCCAGCGGTGGGCTGATGCAGCGCCGTTTTGATCTGCCGGATGCGACCGCCGCGGTTCTCCAGGGCATGTTATTTGTCATGGTTCTCGCGTCAAACACGGCCTATGGACGATTCAAAATCTTTCAATTGAAGGCAAACTAAACCATGACGGATGGCGGTGATCTTGGCTGGTGGGGTGTTCTGATAGCAGTGATGGGAGGCGCAATCCGTGTGTCCACACCCTATCTCTTCGTCAGTCTCGGCGAGACCCTGACGGAAAAAGGCGGTCGTGTGAACCTGGGCCTTGAGGGCATTCTGGTTATGGGTGCCATGAGTGGTTACGGCACGGCTGTTGTCACCGGTGAACCCTGGCTGGGTGTAATTGTAGCTGGTTGTGCAGGTTCAGCATTGGCTCTTCTGCATGGCTTGATTTGCAATCTGACACGGGTCAACGATATCGCCGTCGGAATCTCGCTATTCATTTTCGGAACGGGTCTCGCTTTTTTCCTCGGCAAACCCTTCATCAATCCCTCCGCGCCACGCCTGCCGCATCTGGAACTGGGAGCCTGGAGTTCTTATCCGCAAGTGCGGTCTGCATTGGAAATCAATGCGCTTTTCATTATCGGTGTCGTCCTGGCATTTGTTCTGGCCTGGGGCCTGAAAAACATGAAATGGGGCCTGATTCTCAGAACCGTGGGCGACAGTACGGAGGCCGCCACAGCGCTTGGCTATAACGTCAACTGGGTCAGGACCATGGGCACCGTCGCGGGCGGTTTTCTATCCGGGGTCGGCGGTTCGTTCCTGTCTCTTTACTATCCGGGCACCTGGAATGAGGGGCTATCGAGCGGCCAGGGGCTGATGGCCGTGGCGCTAGTCATCTTTGCGCGCTGGAATCCGATTTACTGTTTCTATGTGTCGCTGCTGTTTGGCGGCGCCACGGCGCTTGGGCCGGCCCTGCAGACTGTCGGCATAACATCGAACTATTATCTTTACGGCGCCGCGCCCTATTTCCTGACACTGGGATTGCTGATTTACAGCTCATCGACCAAGCACAGCTTGGCCGGTGCGCCGGGCGAGGTATCGATCAGCCGATGACCGAGAAACCCGCCATGGCCACACTTCCGCCGCCTGACGTTACGGTCACGGACATGACCAAACGGTTCGGTGCGCTTGTCGCTCTCGACGCTGTCTCAGTACATTTTGAATCTGGCACGTTCCATGCGCTTCTGGGCGAGAACGGGGCCGGCAAGAGCACCCTGGTCAAATGTTTGATGGGGTATTACCAGGCCGATGAGGGAGACATATCGGTCAATGGAGTAACCCAGCACGTAACCAATCCCAGGCATGCTCATCACCTGGGTCTTGGCATGGTTTACCAGCATTTCACCCTGGTCCCCAGCATGACCGTTGCCGAAAATCTGGTCCTGGGTGAGGAAGGGCTGTCATCGGTCATCAATTGGAAAGAGCATCTCGAAATACTCGAGGCGTTCATGCAGTCCATGCCCTTCCGGCTCGATCTCAATCGGTCAGTATCCAATCTCGCTGCGGGTGAGAAACAGAAACTTGAAATTCTGAAGCAGCTTCATCTGGGCAGTCGTTTTCTGATCCTTGATGAACCGACCAGCGTTCTCACTCCTGACGAAGCAGATCAGATCCTTGGTCTGATGCGGCAATTGACGGATGAGAACCGAATATCCGTTGTCATGATCACCCACAAGCTGCGAGAGGTCGAAGCCTACGCAAACGAAGTTACTGTGCTGCGGCACGGGCGGCTTGCCGGCCAGGGATATGTCAAAGACCTTACACATGCCGACCTGATCCGCATGATGATCGGAAATGAAAAAATCTCCAAACCCGCAGTAAGGACCAAAGCGTCACGCCGCGAAATAGCGCTTGAAATCCGTAACCTGGTGGTTGGCAACGATAAGGGTCTGACCGCCGTCTCTGATGCCAGCCTGCAGGTGAAGGAGGGCGAGATAGTAGGTATTGCCGGTGTCTCTGGAAATGGTCAGACAGAGCTTGTTGAGGCCCTGTCGGGACAACGGGATGAGGAGTCTGGAGACATATTCGTACGGGGCGAGAAATATGGGAAAACCCGGTCCGAGATGCGCGATTTTGGAATTAATATGCTGCCTGAAGACCCCCTTAACAACAGCTGCGTTCGCGAAATGTCTGTGGCTGAAAATCTGGCCATTCGCATTTTCGACCAACCTCCTACGACCTACGCCGGATGTCTGATCAACAGAGGCGCCGTCCGCCGCCACGGCCGCGATCTGATTGAACGCTTTCGCATCAAGACCCAAGGTCCGGATGCTCGTATCGAGACGCTGTCGGGTGGCAATGTACAGCGCACTGTCTTGGCGCGGGAATTAGCCGGAGATGTGGAAGTGCTGATCGTCCAAAATCCATGCTTCGGCCTCGATTTGAATGCCGTAGCAGAGATACGCAATCGAATTATGGAAGCCCGAAATGGCGGCGCCACGATCCTGCTGATCAGCGAGGATCTGGATGAAATTCTGGAATTGGCTGATCGCATCATCGTCATGTTCGAGGGGCATTTCGTTTTCGAAACGTCTCGAGATAAAGCGGACGTCCATGAAATCGGCCGCCATATGGCGAGCCACATCTAGCGGTCTCGGAGCGATAGTCATGAACAAACGCGTTCCCGCCTATCAAATCGTTCGCAACGGTTTACTGCTGGACATCCAAAAACGCGCCGCCGCACCTGCTGACATTCTGATTGAAGGTGACACAATCATAGAGATCGGCATGCCAGGCCTGGACGCGCCGCAAGGAGCCACTGTAGTCGATGCTTCTGACCGTCTCGTGATGCCGGGACTGGTCAACGCCCATACCCACGGTCACGGCAGCCTTGGCAAGGGCCTTGGCGACAAATGGTCTCTGGAACTGCTTCTTAATGCTAGTCCCTGGGTAAGCGGCGGATTCACTCTAGAAGACAAACACACCGCAGCTCTGTTGAACGCGGCGGAAATGGTGCTCAAGGGCTGCACTGCCGCCTATGACATGTATTTCGAGTTCCCGACGCCCTCGCTTGAAGGGCTGACGGCAATCGGCAAGGCGTATGAGGAAATCGGCGTACGCGTTGTGCTGGCGCCGATGATGGCCGATACGACATTGTACACCGCCATTCCGGGACTGCTGGATGCCCTGCCAGAGCCCCATCGCTCTCACGTAGAAAAGATGAGTGCTGCGTCTCACAAAGAGCATCTCTCCGTTTGCGGAACCATGCTCAAGGACTGGCCGTTCGACCGTGACGAGGTCCGCCCGGCCCTTGGCCCGACCATCCCGCTTCATTGCAGCGAGGATTTCATTCGCGGCTGCCGCGACCTTGCCAATGATTATGACGTCGGTGTGCAGATGCATCTGGCGGAATCGAAAGTTCAGGCGGTTTCGGGTCTGAAACGATACGGGAAGACGTTAACGGCCCATCTTGATGAGATGGGGCTGTTGGGGGAACGGTTCACAGGCGCTCACTGCATTTGGCTGGACAATGACGACATGAAGCGGTTGCGGGACGCTGGCGCGAGTGTGGCACACAATCCGGGCAGCAATCTGCGATTGGGCTCCGGGATAGCACCGGCAAAGAAGATGATGGAGTTGGGCATCACCCTGGGTGTTGGCACCGATGGTTCAGCGTCGTCCGATAATCAGAACATGTTTGAGGCCATGCGGACAGCTGCCTTCGTCTCGCGGATCGTCGAACCTGATCCGGAACAGTGGCTCGGAACCTGGGATGTGTTGCGGCTC
>JAJFHP010000010.1 GCA_021775555.1 Hyphomicrobiales bacterium
ACATGCTCGGCCGAGTCGAGATCGACCTTATCCTTCTTGGCCTGTATCCGTGCATCTTCCCACGTCGGGTCATTGCGGTCCCAGGCATTCTTCGGATTGACGATATCAGTACGGACGATGATGCAGTCATGCGGTTCGGCAAATGTCGGGCCGTCATGCACCACCTTCATCTTGTCACCCGAGATGTCGATCAACTGCTCGTTCTCAGGCTTGAGCGGGCCCACATTTATGAACCGGTCCTTTGAGAATTTGTTCAGCGACACTAGCCATTTTCCGTCGCTTTCCTTGGTCTCGCCCATGGACGAATGATTGTGTCCCGGCTGATACTGGACATCCACCTTGTGAATGATCGGGTTGACCTTATTGCCTTTAAAGGCCTCGATCGCCTTACTGATGTTCCACTTGACCACCTGGCTGTCGAGGAACAGCGTCGTGTAGGCGTTGCCCTTGTTGTCGAAGGCCGTGTGCAACGGACCAAGACCCAGTTCAGGTTCCGCCACGATGCAATCGCGTGGCTTGATCTTGTCGGAAAAGACATCCGGCAGTCTGGTCACATCAATGACGGACACTGTTGGCGACAGTTTACCGTTGATGACAACATGGCGTCCGTCCGGAGCGGTGTTGCAGCCATGCGGACTGTTCGAGATCGGGATGTAACGGGTGTATTTTGATCCCTTCCTTCCATCGATCACCGGAACTCCATTGATTTTCTTGAAGTCACCTTTTTTGACTGCTGCCTCGATAGCCTTAAGATCGAACACCACCGCCCAGTCCTGTTCACTGGACGTCATCTCCGCAATCGTTACGCCTTCCTCAGAGTTGTAACAGGTGGAGAATGCATAGAGTCCTTGGTAGTCGGCATCACAATTGTCGAGATTGCCGTCAACCATGACCTGCCAGGCCACTTCCATCTTCTCGCCGTCAATGGCGGTGAAGATTGCGTGGTATTTTTTCGGATCATCAAGAATGCTTCCGTCATTGGGCAGAGGAACCCGGTGTTCGCCATTGGCGAAGACATAGCCGGTCTTAGGGTATTTCTGCGGACGTAGCCCGTGGATATCGGACGCGTTTGGAATCTCTATGATCTTGTCGCACTTCATGACGTCGCAACGGACCCGCGCCACGCGCGTGTTTGCCTTATCATTCATGTAGAGATAGCGACCATCATAAGTGCCGTCGGTGAATGACATATGCGGGTGATGCAGATCGCCGTTGGTCCAGACCTCGCCGCGAGTTGCGAGATATTTCTTGGTTTCCGGCAAGAGCCCCTCGGTGAGGATCTTCTTGCTTTCATTGGTCTGGCCCCAGCCTGTGGCGGAGCACCGATTGAAGACCGGAACACGCATCAATTCGCGCATTGAAGGAATGCCAATGATGCGCATTTCGCCGGTCTGGCCGCTAGACCAGAAGCCGTAATATTCATCAAGTTGACCTGGACCCACATGCGCTTTGCCCTTTTCGGCCGCCTTTGCCTGCGGGGCATTCAGAAGAGATTCTGTCAGCAACCCTCCCGTCGCACCTCCAGCTGCCACAAGCGTGCCCACAGCCGCAATTTTCGCCGGGGATTTCAGAACGTCTCGCCGATTGGGCAGGGCCTTTGTCTTTTGCTCCTTCAGATTTTTAAGCTTAACCATGGTCTTGCTCCTTCTGTTCAAATCTTCAGTTAAAATCTTATTTGACATCCGCAGGCGTACTCCGGGGCTCACGCCGTTGAGCGCCACCTGGTCTGGATGGAAACTGGGTCAAGGGAGACAGTCCGCGCCGTTCGGCCCGGAGCCGCCGCTGGATCACAACGGGGCAGTTCTTGGTATCGTGATAGACCGTCTGACAATGCAGACAATAGAGGCACTCGTTCGGGTTGATCTGTCCCTCGGGGTGGATGGCCTGCACCATGCATTCCGTGGCACATCGCTGGCATGGCGAGCCGCATTGCCGGTATCGCTTGAGCCAGTCAAACAGGCGGAACTTTCCAGGAATTGCCAGTGCTGCGCCTAGCGGACACAGGTAGCGGCAATAGAATCTTTCTATAAAGAGACCCGCTGCAAGCAACGATACTGCAAACAGGACAAACGGCCATTCGCGTGCGAACTTAAGAATGATCGCTGTTTTGAACGGCTCAATCTCAGCCAGCTTTTCAGCCAGTGATAACGAGTAAAGAGAGATGCCGAACAGCACCAGGAAGATCATGTATTTGAAGGCCCAGACCCGCTCATGCACGCCCCAGGGAACCTCAATCTGGGGAATTCGCACCGCCTTGGCTGCCCGGTTCAACAGTTCCTGAAGGGCGCCAAAGGGACATAACCAGCCGCAAAAAGCACCTCGCCCCCAGAACATCAGTGAGGCCGCCACGGCAAACCACAAAGTGAAGACCAGCGGTTCCAGCAGGAAATATTCCCACCGGAAATCAACGATGAGCGCGTTAAAAAACGTCATCACGTTCACGATCGACAGCTGTGCATTGGCGTAAAAGCCAATGCCAAACAGGGTGAAGCTGAGGAAGCCAATTCTTACCCAGTCGGTCAGGCGGGCCCGTTGCACCAGCCAGTCCTGAAAGAAAAAGATCAACGTCAGAAAGACGAGTGCGGTGGCGAGAATGATGACTTCCGTAGTTTTCTGGCGCCACAATCGTTGCCATATCGGCGGAGTTGACCGGAGAGCCACCGCTCCCCCTTTTTCTCGGGCCGATTGAGCGACAGGTTCAATCGGCATGCGTTTCAAATATTTGTCCGGAACCCGGTAGCTCAGATCAAACGTCAGAAAGGCCTTGTCCGTAGGACCGGTTGCCCGCCCGACCAGCAGCTCAATTCGCCAGGGTTCGGTGGCTTGAAATGCAATTCCCTTGGGTAGCTTGAACAGCGCGACTTCGGGAAAATCCGGTGCGCCCTCCGCAGCAACGCGCCGCAACCGCTTGTAGTCCTTGTCACGAAAGCGGATCGAGTTGTCGCCCTGGATGAGCTGGAAGCGGTCAAACAACCCACCCCTGACAAAACCGGACCCACGGAACGAAAACCGGCCTTGACCGGCAAGCAGTATCGCATGCTGTTCTGGTGCTAAGGATTTCGTCAAATTGGCATATTCATTTTTCCCCAACAGGCTGAGACCAATCGTGGGGACAGAGACAAGAGCTGCGTTCAGATAAATGAAGGGCTCTCCTGCATCTCCTTGCTCTGGTCGCTGGGCCGCTACCAGGTCCCCCGACTGCTCAAACGCTTTGTTGATGTCGTCGATCGAAATATTGAGGGCGCGCACTGACCCGGTGCCAGCCAGGGTGGACCAGCTCTGCGCAGTGCCCATTTCGCGGATCAATTCGGCCTTTGGACCTGTTGGCTCCGCAATCTCGGGCTTCAGGCCCCCAAGGCCGAAGCGGCGCGCAACTTTGATTGCCGACCGCAGGATACTGTCGTCGATCACCATGATGGTGACCGTTGCGCCGCTGATAATATCGATTTTGTGTTCCGCCTCCTGGCCTCGGGCCATGGCAGTGATATTGCGGCCGGCATACCCGTCAATGACGGTGGTGACCCTCTTTTCGGGAATACCTATCA